>JAEUJO010000190.1 GCA_016794615.1 Pseudonocardia sp.
GGGTGACGCTCCGTTCGACCGACGGGCGGCTACGGCGATCACGACGCCCGGCCCGCCGGGTGGATCACCACCTCCGCCGCCTTGACCGCGAACCACAGCTCCACGCCCGGTTCGGCGGGCAGGTCGACGAGTGCGGCGGGCGTGACGTCCGCGGCCAGTCCGTCGGCCCACGCCGGCCCACCGTCGCGGACCCCGGCACGCAGCCGGACGAGGCCCCCGTGCGGCTCGACCGCCGCCAACCGGACCTGGACGACGTTGCGTGGGCTGCCGTGCGGGTGTTGCGCGAACACCGCCACCGCCGCGGGCGGGAACACCGCGACCGCGGTCTCGCCGGCGACGGTCCCCTCGGCCTGCCCGGTGATCACGAACCCGTCGGCCGTCTTCAGGCCCTCGGGGCAGGCGACGCCGGGCACGAGGTCGAGCCCGGCGATCCGCGCCGCGAACGGGCTGCGCGGGCGGGCGAGCACCGCGCGTGTCGATCCCTCCTCGGCCACGACCCCCTCGGACAGCACGACGACGCGATCGGCGAGCACCAGGGCGTCCAGCGCCGCGTGGGTGACGAGGACCGCGGTCCGCCCGCTGTCGCGGAGGGTCCGGCGCAACAGCGCCCGCATCGCCGGCATGGTGTCGACGTCCAGCGCCGCGAGGGGTTCGTCGAGCAGCAGCAGGTCGGGGCCCGCGGCGAGCGCGCGGGCGAGCGCGACCCGCTGCTGCTGGCCGCCGGAGAGCTGCGCCGGTCGCCGGTCGGCGAGCCCGGCCACGTCGACGGCGTCGAGCAGCTCCCGGGCACGGGCCGTCGCGGCGCGGCGGGACACCCCCTGGGCCCGCGGTCCGAACTCGACGTTGGCCAGCACGGTGAGGTGCGGGAACAGCAGGGGCTGCTGGGCGAGGAGCCCGACACCGCGCCGGTGCGGGGGCACGTGCACACCGGAGTCGGTGAGCGTCCGGCCACCGACCCGGACGTGCCCGGCGTCGGGCCGCAGAAGCCCGGCGAGGACGTCGAGCAGCGTCGACTTGCCCGACCCGTTGGGGCCGAGGACGGCCAGCACGTCGCCCGGGTCGACGGTGATCGCGACATCCAGGGTGAATCCGGCTCGGCGGACGACGGCGGCCGCGTCGAGCCCCGGGTCGGCGGTGCTCCGGGGATGGTCCAGGCCGGCGCACCGGCCCCCGGCCGCCAACTCCGCGTCGTCGACCGACGGCGCCGTGTTCCGGTCGTCGCCGGTCACGGCAATCCCTCGGTCGGCCGCGTACGCCCGACCGCGACGACCACCACCGCTACCGCGACCAGCAGGAGCGAGAGCGCCACCGCGCCCGCGACGTCGGTCTCGCGCTCCAGGTAGACCAGGAGCGGCAGCGTGCGCGTGGTGCCCTGGAGGCTGCCCGCGAACGCGGTCGTCGCGCCGAACTCCCCCAGGCAGCGCGCGAACGCCAGCATCGAGCCCGACGCCAGGCCCGGCAGCACGAGCGGGACGGTCACGCGCCGGAAGGCATGGGCGGGCCCGGCGCCGAGGGTCGCGGCGACGGCCTCGTACCGCCCGCCCGCCGTGCGCAGCGCCCCCTCCAGACTGACCACGAGGAACGGCAGCGCGACGAAGGTCTGCGCGAGCACGACCGCCGTCGTCGTGAACGGGATCGTGATCCCGAACCACAGGTCGAGCTGCCGGCCGAGCAGGCCCGTCCGGCCGAGCAGGAACAGCAGCGCGAGCCCGCCGACGACCGGTGGCAGCACCAGCGGCAACAGGACCACGGAGCGAAGCACCCGCAGCCCGGGCAGGCGCCCGCGGGCGAGGACGACCGCGAGCGGACCGCCGAGGACGATGCAGAGCCCCGTCGAGATCGCCGCGGTGACCAGCGACAGCCGCAGCGCGTCGAGCGCGGCCTCGCTGGTCAGGAGCTCCGGCATGCGCGGCCAGTCGGCCCGCAGGAAGAGCCCGACGACCGGGAGCGCGACCAGCGCGAACGCACACGTCGCGGGAATCCACAGCCAGCGGGGCAGCGCGACGGCGGGCGCACGGCGGCCCCGCTGCGCACCCTGCCCGTGCGTCTGCACGGGTCCCGGAGAACCCACGGTCACGGGCCGCCCCGGCCGGGCTCGTGCACCGAAAGCGGCTTTGGGTGCGTTGGATGCACCGAAAGCGGCTTTGAGTGCGTTGGACGCACCGAACGCAGCTTTGAGTGCGTTGGACGCACCGAAAGCGGCTTTGGGTGCGTTGGATGCACCGAAAGCGGCTTTCGGTACATCCGGGGCCGGGGCCCTCGTTCCGCCGAGCCGCCGACCCCCCGGCGGCGGCCCGGCGGCCGGCCGATGGTCGTCACTTGCCCGGGCCGAACCCGGCTTCCTCGAGCGCCTGCTGGCCGTCGGGACCCGTCACCAGGTCGACGAACTGCTGCGCCAGCTGCGCCTGCGGTGCGTTCTTCACGACGACGATCGGGTAGTTCGTGGTCGCCTGGTCGGCCTCGGGGAAGCTCACGCCCTGCACGCTGCCCTTCGCTGCGGAGACGTCGGTGACGTAGACGAGGCCCGCGTCGGCGTCGCCGCTCGTCACCTTGCCCAGGGTGGACTTGACGTCGGCTTCCTCGCTCACCGGGTGGAGCGTCACCCCCGTCGCCTTCTCGATCTTCGCCGCGGCGGCCCCGCACGGCACCTGCGGTGCGCAGACGACGACCTTGAGGTCCGGCTCGGCCAGGTCGGCGAACGCCGCGATGCCCTTCGGGTTGCCCGGGGCGGTGGCGATCTGCAGGACGTTGGTGGCGAAGATCTTCGGGGTGCCCGCGGCGAGGCCGGCGTCGGTGACCGTCTTCATGGTCGCGTCGCTGGCGGCGGCGAAGACGTCGGTGGGGGCGCCGTTCACGATCTGCTGGGCGAGGTCGGACGAGCCGGCGTAGTTCAGCTTGACGTCGACGCCCGGGTGGTCGGTCTCGAACCGCTTCTCGAGGGCGTCGAAGGTCTCGGTCAGCGACGCCGCCGCGAGGACCGTGAGCGTGCCCGTCTCGGCGGCGGCCGAGGGAGCGGTCGACGGCGCGGGTGTCGCGGGTTGACCGCCGCCGCAGCCGGCGAGCAGCAGGACGAGACCGGCGACGCCACCGGCCACGGCACGGGTCTTCACGAGGTTCCTCCGGGGGTCTCGACCACGACGTTCGTCGACTTGATCACTGCGACGGCCAGTACGCCCGGCGCCAGGCCCAGCTCGCGGACGGCCTCGCTGCTCATCAGCGACACCACGCGGTGCGGGCCGCACTGCATCTCGACCTGGGCCATGACCTTGTCGGTGATCACTTCGGTGACCAGGCCGACGAGGCGGTTGCGGGCGGAGCGGCCCACGTCCGACGGGTCGGGTGCGGCGTTGGCGTGGCGGCGGGCGAACTCGGCCAGGGCGGGGCCGTCGATGACCTTGCGGTGGGACGCGTCGGTCTGCACGGGAAGCGCGCCGGCGTCGACCCAGCGTCGCACGGTGTCATCGCTGACGCCGAGCAACCGGGCGGCGTCGGCAATGCGGAACTGCGGCATGAACGGCACTGTATCCCCGCATCTGCGGATCGACCCACGCTGTGCCGGGCGGGCCGGGTGCTCGTGACGGACACGTGATCGGCGAGCGGCCCATGCACCGAAAGCGGCTTTCAGTGCATCTACCGCACCCAACGCCGCTTTCGCTACATCCGGTCCCGCCCTTTCGACGGGCGTCCCACCGCATCTGCCACTGCGTCGGCCGACCTCGGCCGAGATTGCGGAGACGCGCGTTCCCCCACGTCGCGAGCCTGATCACGATCTCCGCGAGGCGGTTACGCTCGTGTGGTGACGACCACCGAGCTCGGTCTCCCGGCGCTGCGGACGCACACCGTCGCGCCCCGCGACCCGGCCCACTCTGCCGGCTCCCGGGGGGCCGATCCGCGGCTCGTCGACCGCTTCGGCCGGGTCGCCACGGACCTGCGGATCTCGCTGACCGACCGCTGCAACCTGCGCTGCACCTACTGCATGCCCGCCGAGGGCCTCCCCTGGATGCCCCGAGCCGAGCAGCTCACCGACACCGAGCTCGTCCGGCTGATCACCATCGCCGTCCGCGACCTGGGTGTGCACGAGCTGCGGTTCACCGGCGGCGAGCCCCTCCTCCGCCGCGGGCTCGAAGGCGTGATCGCCGCCTCGGCCGCGCTCACCCCGCGCCCGGACATCTCCCTGACGACCAACGGCGTCGGCCTCGCCCGCCGCGCCGCCGCGCTCGCCGCCGCGGGGGTGAACCGGCTCAACGTCTCCCTCGACACCCTGCGCCCCGAACGCTTCGCCGAGATCACCCGCCGGGACCGGCTGGACGACGTCCTCGACGGCATGCGGGCCGCCCGCGCGGCCGGCCTGTCCCCCGTCAAGATCAACACGGTGCTGCTCCGCGGGGTGAACGACGACGAGCCCGTCGAGCTCCTGCGCTACGCCGTCGACCACGGTTTCGAGCTGCGGTTCATCGAGCAGATGCCGCTCGACGCGCAGCACGGTTGGCAGCGCGCGGAGATGGTGACGGCCGGCGAGATCCTCGGGGCGCTGCGCACGGCGTTCACCCTGACCCCGGATGACCACGACCGCGGCGCGGCGCCGGCCGAACGCTGGCTCGTCGACGGCGGTCCGGCCGCGGTCGGGGTGATCGCCTCGGTGACCCGGCCGTTCTGCGGCGCCTGCGACCGCACCCGGCTGACGGCGGACGGCCAGGTGCGCTCGTGCCTGTTCGCCCGCACCGAGACCGACCTGCGGGCGCTCCTGCGCGGCGGCTCGTCGGACGCCGCGATCGCCGAGGCCTGGCGGGCCGCGATGTGGGGCAAGCTCGCCGGGCACGGGATCGACGAGCCGGGGTTCCTGCAACCGGACCGGCCGATGAGCGCGATCGGGGGCTAGTGGCGGTGATGGTGACGGTCCGTTACTTCGCTGCGGCGCGTGCTGCGGCGGGCGTCGAGACCGAGGCCGCGCAGGTGCCTCCCGGCGCGACGGTCGACATCCTGCTCAAGACGGTCCGCACCGCGCACGGCGACGACCTGGGCCGCGTGCTCGACCGATGCAGCTTCCTGCTGGACGAGGTTGCGGTGCGCGACCGCGACCTCCCGCTGCACGAGGGCGCGCTCGTCGACGTGCTGCCCCCCTTCGCAGGCGGCTGAAACACCAGGTAGGCAGGCCCGCACGCCTTCGGTTGCGGCCGTTCCTGCTCGCTCCTACGCTCCGTACGCCTCGGGTTTCTCCAGCTTCCTCCGCTTCCGGAGCGGCACAGGGCAAGGGCGCCAGGTTCCGGTGACGACCTTCAGGTGAGGACGACGCCATGACACAAACCGAAGCTCCACATCATTCCCTCGACGCCGAACAGGCCGGTTACAAGCAGTCGCTGGGCCGCCGTCACGTCCAGATGATCGCGATCGGTGGGGCGATCGGGACCGGGCTGTTCCTCGGCTCGGCCTCCCGGCTGCACAACACCGGGCCGGCACTGCTGTTCACCTACGCCGCCGTCGGCGTCATCGCGTACTTCCTCATGCGCGCGCTCGGCGAGCTGGTCCTGCACCGCGCGACCTCCGGCGCCTTCGTCTCCTACATGCGGGAGTTCTACGGCGAGAAGTGGGCGTACGTCACCGGCTGGATGTACTGGCTGAACTGGGCGCTCACCGGGATCGCCGAGCTCTCGGCGGTCGGGCTCTACGTGCAGTTCTGGTTCCCGCTGATGCCCACCTGGGCCACGGTGCTCATCGCTCTCGCCGTGGTGCTGGTGATCAACCTGCTCTCGGCGCGGGCCTTCGGCGAGTTCGAGTTCTGGGCGGCGATCGCCAAGGTCGGCGCGATCGTGATCTTCCTGGTGGTCGGGCTCGTGGTCGTGATCGGTGGCTTCAGCATCGGCGGCCACGCGGCCGGGTTCCACAACCTGTGGAGCAATCCGGGCGGGTTCTGGCCGCACACCGGGGACTTCAACTGGTACGGGCCGATCCTGGCCATGTCGGGTGTGGTGTTCGCCTACGCCGCGATCGAGATGGTCGGCGTGGCCGCCGGGGAGATGGAGGACGCGAGGACCGAGGTGCCGAAGGCGGTCAACGCCGTCATCTTCCGGATCGCGGTCTTCTACTGCGGCTCGATCCTGCTACTGGTCTCGATGCTGCCCACCAGCGAGTACAAGTCGGGTACCAGCCCGTTCGTCACCGTCTTCGAACGCTTGGGCCTGACCTGGATGAGCGCGGTGATCCAGATCGTGCTCATCATCGCCGCCCTGTCCAGCCTGAACGCCGGGCTGTACTCGACCGGCCGGGTACTGCGCAGTCTGGGCATGTCCAAGCAGGCACCCCAGTTCACCCTGAAGATGAGCAGCTCGGGCGTGCCATGGGCCGGCATCGTGTTGACCTCGGTGGTGTACGTCTTCGGCTCGCTGCTGAACTTCCTCGCGCCGGACGCGTTCGAGATCGCCCTGGAGGCCGCGGCGATCGGTGTGATCTTCACGTGGGGCACGATCTTCGTCTGCCAGCTGCGGCTGCGGAGGCTGACCGACCGCGGGGTGATCCCGCCCAGCCCCTTCCCCGCGCCCGGCTCCCCGTGGACGAGCTACCTCGGGCTGACCTTCCTCGCGCTGGTCATCGTGGGCATGGCGATCTCGGGCTGGCAGAGCTCGCCCTACTTCGGCCATAAGGTCAACTTCCTGGTGGTCGTCTTCGGGATCCCGCTCATCGCCGTGGTCCTCACCATCGGCTGGTGGTTGGTGAAACCGAAGGTCGTGGAGAACACGGGCGGCCGGCTCAAGCCGGTCTGGTCGGACGACGGCCCGACCTACGGAGCCGGCGTCACCCCCGACGACCTCGACGTGGCCGAGCATGACCCGGCCACCGCAGGCCGCGACCTGATGGACCTGAACGACGACGGCAGCTTCATGCGGCGCGACGAGGACGGGAGGGAGCCGCGATGAGGAAGAACCTTCGGCGGGCGGTGGCACTCGTCGCTCTGCTCGGGTCGATCGTGACCACCCTGGCCGCGTGCGGGGGCTCGACCGCGGGGCCGAACCCGGAGCCGTCTCGGGTGCCCGGCGCGACGAACCTCGACAAGCTGACCATCGGCATCTCCTTCGACCAGCCCGGACTCGGGCTCAAGGACGACGACACCTACAGCGGTTTCGACGTGGAGACGGCGAAGTACGTCGCGAAGGCGTTGGGCGTGCCGGAGTCCGGCATCACCTGGGTGCAGGCCGACCCGGGCAACCGGGAGTCCCTGCTCACCAGCGGCCAGGTCGATCTGGTGTTCTCCACCTACACGATCACCGAGGACCGCAAGAAGGTCGTCGACTTCGCCGGTCCGTACTTCCTCGCCCACCAGGACCTGCTGGTCCGGCGCAACGAGACCGAGATCACCGGACCGACCACGTTGGACGGCAAGGACCTGTGCTCGGTACCGGGCACGACGTCGGCGGAGAACGTGCTCAAGTTCTACCGGGGGCGCATCCAGCTCAAGGAGTTCCCACGGTTCTCCGACTGCGTGCAGGCGCTGAACAACAGCGAGGTCGACGCGGTGACCACGGATGACGTGATCCTGGCCGGTTTCGCCGCTCAGCCGCAGTACCAGGGCAGGCTCAAGCTCGTCGGGCAGGGCTTCTCCGACGAGAACTACGGGGTCGGGATCAAGAAGGGCAACACCGCCCTTCGCGACCAGGTGAACGCCGCGCTGCAGCAGTACGTGGCCGACGGGTCGTGGGCGGCGGCGCTGCGGATCACCGTCGCGCCGTCCGGCTACCGGCTGCCCAGCCCACCGACACCGGGCGCCGCCTGACCCGCAGGTGGTGAGCTGGGGCCGGGTCACGCCGTGTTCGGGTTCACGCCCGCTCCGGCAACGCCCACTCCTCGACGGCGACGTACTGCGACAGGTTCCCCATCCGGCGCTGAACCCCGGTGATCTCGCGGACCGCCTGCGCGACCACGCTGCGGTCGAGGGGAGACAGCCGCTTCAGCGTGACGACGTCGGTCGGCTGCTCCCCGGCCCGGTACTGCCGGATCTGGTAGTGCAGGCGCAGTCGCTGCAGCACGTCGAACACCTCGATCAAGGTGTCGGCCGCGTCGGCGTGCAGCATCGCGGATCCGGACGCGGCCCGAAGCCGCTCGGTGGTCGGCAGCACCGCCGATCCCACGCTCAGCGCGGCCCAGCGGGCGATGTTCACGATCGGCAGCAGCCCGTGCCGCTTGATGTCGAAGGTGTCCGAACGACGGCCGGGGAGCCACGCCGCGCGGAGCTTGGCGCGGTACGCGAGCGACTCCTGCAGCAGCAGCCGCATCGTTCCCGGATGTTCCCGCAGGTCGCTGAAGACGCGACTCACCGCGGGCAGGCCCGGGTCACCGTGGATGGGGCGACCGTCGACCAGCAGGGAGGCCATGATCGCGCCCTTCTGCTCGACCGGGTCGGCAAGCCACTGCCTGCCGGCGGCCCGCCACTCGGCGTTGGTCCGCGAGAACAGGGCTGACTGCGCCGTCGTACCGTGGCCGTCCGCGCTGAGGCCCGCGGTGGCCAGCACACCGGACACCTCTGCGAACGCGGAGCGGTAGGCCGCCACGGCGTTCAGGTCGACCGTGTCGTCGAAGGCGACCGCCGAGTCGACGTCCGAGCTCAGCACCGCTTCGCGCCGGCCGTTGCTCCCCAGCGACAGCCACGTGAAGGCGTCCACGGACAGCTCCGGGTGCCGGGCGAACACCAGCCCGATGGCCCGGCGCATGATCGTGTCGAGGAAGCCGGAGTACACCGAGATCACCCGGTCGGCGGCGAGGCCGCGCGAGAGCAGGTCGTCGAGCACCGGCGGGACCCGCCCGGCGACCGTGGCCAGCTCGTCGATGCTCGTCGCCCGGCGCAGCTGCTCGTGCAGGGAAACCCCGACGGTGATCGGCGAGATGGCGAAGTCGCGGGGGCAGACCACCCCGCGGAGCTCACCTGCCCGGTCGGTGACGAGGAGGAACTCCGCATCCCGCTCCAGCAGCAGCATCAGCGCCTCGGCGGCGGTGTCGCCCAGGCTCACCACGGGCGCCGTGGTGTCCATGATCTCGCGCGCCGGCGTGGTGAGCGGCCTGCCGTCGACCAGGACCCGGGCCCTCAGCACCGCGTCCGTGACCAGCCCGAACCGCCCGGCGCCGAGCCGGACCACGGCCGGTGCGCGCCGGTCGGTCATCAGCCTCGCGACCTCGCCGGCCGCGGTGCCCGGGTCGACCAACAACGGCTCGCGCTCGATCAGCTCGTCGACGCTGCTGTAGCTCGGGACCTCGGTGGCCCGGCGATTCGGAACCACGGTCTCGACCAGGGCCCGGGCCCCGCTGCGGGTCGCGAAGGCCGGCTCCGCGAGCGACGCGGGGATGCGGGCGACGGTGGCCGCCCCGATCGCGACCGCACGCGGCCCGATCGACCGCTCCGTCAGCATCACCCGGAAGCCGAACACACCACCGGGCCCGAGGATGTCCGCGGGATCGGGCGGCCCCTGGCGGCCGACGTTCCACAGGAGGTTCACCTGTCCCGCGACGACCACCAACACCTCGTCCGTCGGCTCGTGGAGGGCGTCGTGGACGAGGGCGCCGTCGTCGAACCGCTCGACCCGCGCCGCCCGGGCGATCTCGTCGAGCGCCTCCGGGCCGAGCGAGTCGAAGGGCGGGTGCTCGGCGAGGAGCTCCGCGAGGTCGGCCGGCTCCACGGCGGTCATGCTGCCACAGCACCCGCCGATCGGGGCGCGTCGCGGTCAGCCGGAGGTCGCCGCGACCTCGCGGTACGACCGGAAGGTGCCCGCGGGCGTCGTCGCCGTCTCCGCCGCCAGCACCGCGTGCACCACGGCCCTGCCGACGACGTCGGCGGCGCCGGCGTGCAGCGCCATCAATGCGGCCAGGTCGGGTGTCGGAAGCGCGCAGGTCGCGAGCCCGAACACCAGGTCACCGTCCACCGCGGTGTGCACCGGCGTGAGCGTGCGGGCCAGCCCGTCGTGGCCCATCGCCGCCAGGCGCCCGCACCCGGCCTTGTCCAGCGTCGCATCGGTGGCGACCACCGCGAGGGTCGTCGCGGTGCCGAGCCGCGGACGGACGGACCCGGCGGCGGCCCGCAGCGCCGCCTGCGCCGCCGCGCCGACGCGGGGCTGCACGAACTCGTCGGGGAACCCGAGCCGCAGGCCGTGCAGGCCGCCGGTGGCGAGGTCGACGGCCGAGCCGGCCGCGTTCACCGCTGCCAGGGCGGCCACGGTCGTCCCGTCGTCGAGGACCGCGCTCGCCGTTCCGATCCCGCCCTTGAGCCCACCGACCAGGGCGCCCGTGCCGGCGCCGACGACGCCCTGCGTGATCGGCCCGTCCGCCGCGGCGTCGACGGCGGCCGCCCCGGTCGCGGCGGTCGGGCGCAGCGCGGGGTCGCTCGCGGGGCCGCCGCGGCCCAGGTCGAACAGCACCGCCGCGGGCACGATCGGCACGACGGCGCCGGGGACCGCGAAGCCGACGCCCGCGGTCGCCAGCCGGGCCATCACCCCGTCGGCGGCGGCGAGGCCGAAGGCGCTGCCCCCGCTCAGGACGACGGCATGCACGCGCTGGACGGTGTTGCGGGGATCGAGCAGGTCGGTCTCCCGGGTGCCCGGAGCGGCGCCCCGGACGTCAACGCCCGCGACCGCACCCTCGGGCGGGGCGAGGACGACGGTGGTGCCCGACAGCGCGCCGGGCACGCGCGCATGCCCGACCCTCAGGCCTGCGACGTCGGTCAGGGCGTTGTTCGGTCCGGGGTGCATACCGCCATCGTGGGGCCTGCCACGTGCCGCCGCACTCCCGACGCGGTCAGCCCTTGCGCAGCCGCCGGATCACCAGCACCGCCAGCAGCAGGAGCAGGCCACCGCCGACCACCGGGACGAGCCGCCGGAGCACGGGTGCGCCCGCGTGGTCGAGCAGGTCGATCGCGTCGACCTCGCTGCGCACATGGGCACGGAGCCCCGTGCCACCCGCGGTCGCCGTGGTGCGGGCGGTGGCGGCCGGCGTCGTCGCGGCCGGGTCGGGCGCCTGTTCCGCCGAGGTCCCTGCCCCCGGAGCGACCGGCGTTCCGGTCGCGGCAGCAGGGGCGACGTCCGTGGCGGGCGCCTCGGCCTCGGACGTGCCCGGGACCGCCGTGCCGTTCGCCGACACCCGTTCCAGGACCGGGTCCGAGATCGCCTCCGAGCCGGCCGCCGCGCGCCGGGCGGGCGCGGTCGGGATGTCGGAGACCGCCTCGGACGCCGCAGCCGCCGACACCGCGACCGGCGCCGCCGCCTCCTCGGCCGGCCCCAGCTTGCGCGCCACGCACGCCGCGAACTGCCCGATGATCTTGTTGGCGACGTCCGCGATCACCCCGCGGCCGAACTGCGCGGGCTTCCCGGTGATCGTCATGTCGGTGATCATCGAGACGGCCGTGCGGTCGGCCGCCTCCGCGACCATGGACGCCGTCACCGTGGCGTTCGCCGTGCCGTTGCCGCGCGAGTCACGCCCGTTGGCCTCGATCACGACCTCGTGGGCCGCGTCGTCGCGCGAGACGTACGTGCCCTTGCCCTTGTAGGTCATCGCGATCGGCCCGAGCTTGACCTTCACCGTCCCGGCGAACGAGTCGCCCTCGTACGAGGTCAGGGTGGCGCCGGGGAAGCAGGGGGCGACGGTCTCGGGGTTGTTCAGAGCCGCCCATGCCGTGTCGATCGGCACCTGGATCGTGAAGTCGTTCTCGAGCTTCATGCTTCCTCCCGAAAGCCTGTCCGCACGTCGTCGCCGAATCGCGAACGCCCGCCCGTACTCGGAGTCCCGGGGCGGGCGTCGGGGCGAACCTCAGCCCACCGCGGCGAGCACCGCACGGCCGGTGAGTACCCGCGCAAGGTGCTCGCGGTAGTCGGAGGCGGCGTCGGCGTCGCTCGGTGCCGCCGTTCCCTCGGTGACGCGCTCGGCCGCCGCGCGCACCGCCTCGGCCGTCACCGGCCGGCCCACCAGGGCCTCCTCGACGCCGCGGGCCCGCAGCGGCGTGGCACCCATGTTCGACAGCCCGACCCGGGCCTCGGCGATCGTGCCGCCCTCGGTCCGGACGGCCGCGGCGATGGCGACCATCGACCACGACTGCGCGGTGCGGTTGAACTTCTCGTAGTGGCTGCCCCAGCCGGTGTGGCGAGAGGACATGTCGGAACTCCCAGGGCGGGCAGGCACGCGGGCCGGGTTCCGAGATGCCCTCTTCGGGAACCGCACCTCGGTGAGGATCTCGTCCTCCCCGAGCGCGGTCGTGAAGTAGTCGACGAAGAAGTCGTCCGCCGACACGGTGCGCTGCCCGCCCGGCCCGGTGATCACGAACTCCGCCTCGAGAGCCAGGGCGACGCCGCCCAGGTCACCGGCCGGGTCGGCGTGCGCGAGCGCGCCGCCGAGGGTCCCGCGGTGCCGGACCTGGTTGTCCGCCACCGTCGCCGTGGCCTGGGCCAGCAACGCGACGTGCTCGTTCACGAGGTCGTCACGCATCACCTCGTGGTGCGGCGCCATCGCCCCGATCGCGACCCGGTCGCCGTCGTCGCGGATGCGCCGCAGCTCCGGGATCCCGCCGAGGTCGATCAGCGTGGACGGCGCCGCCAGCCGCAGCCGCAGCACCGGGATGAGGCTCTGCCCGCCGGCGAGGATCTTCGCGTCCTCACCGGCCTCGCTCAACGCCCGCACGGCCTCGTCGACCGAGCCGGGCCTGACGTAGTCGAACGGCGCCGGGATCACTGGACCTCTTCTTCCTGCGGGTTGTTCGGGTCGATCGAGCCGAGGCCGGCGCCCGGTGAGTGGGTGTCGACCGGCGGCTCCTGGGTGGCGCGCCCCTGCGCCGCCTGGATCGCCCGCCACACGCGCTGCGGCGTGCACGGCATCTCGACGTCGGTCACCCCGAGGTGGCGGATCGCGTCGAGCACGCCGTTGACGATCGCCGGGGTCGAGGCGATCGTGCCCGCCTCGCCGACGCCCTTCACTCCCAATGGGTTCGTCGTCGACGGGGTCTCGGTCCGGTCCGTCGTGAAGCTCGGCAGGTCCGCGGCCGAGGGCAGGGTGTAGTCGACGAACGTGCCGTTGACCAGGGTGCCCTGCTCGTCGTGGTTGGCCTCCTCGAACAGCGCCTGCGCGATGCCCTGCGCGAGGCCGCCGTGCACCTGCCCCTCGACGAGCAGCGGGTTGAGCGCGTTCCCGACGTCGTCGACGCACACGTAGGCGCGGATGCTCACCCGCCCGGTCTCCGTGTCGACCTCCATCGCGGCGAGGTGCGTGCCGTGCGGGAAGGAGAAGTTGCCCGGGTCGAACGTGGCGTCCGCGTCGATGGAGGGCTCGACGCCCTCGGGCAGGTCGTGCGCCGCCCAGGTGGCGGTCGCGACCTCCTGGATCGTCACGCCCTTGCCCGTCCCTCTCACCCCGAACCGCCCGCCCGAGAACTCCAGGTCGTCCTCGGCGGCCTCGAGCAGGTGCGCGGCGATGGTCCGGGCCTTCGCGACCACCTTCTCCGAGGCCTTGACCACGGCGATCCCGCCGACGGCCAGCGATCGCGAGCCATAGGTGTCCATGCCCTTCGGCGAGATCTGGGTGTCGCCGTGCAACACCTCGATGTCCTCGAACGGCACGCCGAGCCGGTCCGCGACGATCTGGCTCCAGGCCGTCTCGTGGCCCTGCCCGTGCGCGGAGGAGCCCGTCACGACCTCGACCTTGCCGAACGGCAGCACGCGGATCGACGCGGTCTCCCAGCCACCGGCGCCGTACGACAGCGACCCGAGCACCCGCGAGGGCGCGAGCCCGCACATCTCGGTGAAGGTGGAGATGCCGATGCCGAGCTGGACCGGGTCCGCACGGTCGCGCCGCTCCTGCTGCTCGCTGCGCAGCGCGTCGTAGCCGAGCAGATCCTTGGCCTTGGCCGTCGCGGCCTCGTAGTCGCCCGAGTCGTACTCCAGCCCGCACACGGTGGTGAACGGGAACTCCTCGTGCTTGATCCAGTTCTGCTCGCGCAGCTCGAGCGGCTCGCGGCCCAGCTCGACCGCCAGCTCGTCCATGATCCGCTCGATGGCGAACGTGGCCTCCGGCCGGCCGGCGCCACGGTAGGCGTCGGTGGGGGTCTTGGAGGTGAACACGTTCGTGCAGGCGAACCGGTACGCCGGGAACTTGTAGATCGAGTTGAACATGAACGCGCCGAGGATCGGGATGCCCGACGTCACCAGGCGCAGGTAGGCACCCATGTCGGCGAGCAGGTCGACGTCCAGCGCGAGGACGGTGCCGTCGCGGCGGGCCGCGATCGTGATGTCCTGGATCTGGTCGCGGCCGTGGTGGGCCGACACCAGCGACTCCGAGCGTGTCTCGGTCCACTTCACCGGCTTGCCCAGCTTGACCGACGCTGCCAGCACGAGGATCTCCTCGGGCGTGACCTGCAGCTTGCCGCCGAAGCCACCGCCGACGTCCGGCGCGATCACCCGCAGCTTGTGCTCGGGCAGGCCGGTCACGGCCGCGGCGAGGGTCTTGAGGATGTGCGGGATCTGCGTCGCCGACCACATCGTCAACTGCTCACCGGACGGGTCGACGACCACCGAGCGCGGCTCCATGAACGCCGGGATCAGCCGCTGCTGGCGGAACCGCCGCCGGACGACGATCGCGTCCGGGTCGTTCTCGGCCGCGGCGATCGCCGCTTTCGCGCTGCCACCGGTGCCCGCCTCGCCCGAGTCGAACACCCAGTGCGCGCTGGCGTTCGTGCCCAGGCCCGGGTGCAGCAGGGTGGCCCCGTCGGCGAGCGCCTCCTCCATGTTCAGCACGGGCGGCAGGTCGTCGTAGTCGACCACGACGAGCTCCGTCGCGTCCCGGGCGGTGGCGGCGTCCCGGGCGATCACCACGGCGACGCCGTCACCGGCGAAGTGCACGGTGTCGACGGCCAGCGGCGGGGCGGCCGGTGCCTTCTGGTCCGGGGTGATCGGCCAGGCGTTGGGCAGGCTCGCCTCCGCCAGCCCCAGGTCGGCCGCGGTGTAGACCGCGACGACCCCGGGGAGCGCGCGGGCCTCGTCCGCGTCGACGCCGGTGATCCGGGCATGCGCGACGGGCGAGCGCACCAGCGCCAGGTGCAGCATGCCGGGCAGCGTGATGTTGTCGGTCCAGCGGGTGCGCCCGGTGATGAGGCGGGCGTCCTCCTTGCGCGTCCGGGACTTCCCGAACTCGCGGGTGGTGGGTTCGGCGGTGGTCGTCACGGCGTCACCCCGGCGGCGGTTGCGGGCGTCTCAGCAGGGACGCCCGGCTTCATCGCCTGCGCGGCGCTCTGCACGGCCCGCACGATGTTCTGGTAGCCGGTGCACCGGCAGAGGTTGCCCTCGATGCCCTCGCGGACCTCGCGCTCGTCGGGGTCGGGGTTGTCCCCGAGCAGGTCGACCGCCTGCATGATCATTCCCGGTGTGCAGAACCCGCACTGCAGGGCGTGGCACTCGGTGAACGCCTTCTGGACGGGGTGCAGCTGCCCGTCGCGGGCGAGACCCTCGATCGTCGTGACCTCACCGCCGTCGACCTGGACGGCGAGCACCGCGCAGGACTTCACGCTCCGCCCGTTCAGCGCGACGGTGCAGGCCCCGCAGTTGCTGGTGTCGCAGCCGACGACGGTGCCGGTCTTCCCGAGCCGCTCCCGCAGGTAATAGACCAGAAGCATGCGGGGTTCGACCTCGTCGACGTACTGCACGCCGTCGACGGTGACCCTGACCTGTGCCATGAGCCCTTCCTCCTCGCCGAGACCGGATGTTCGGGGGACGCCTCGACCCCGAACGTCGGTGGGTCGGCGCGCCCGACCGCGCGCCGCGCCATGTGGCGGTGAGCACAGTTCTACGCCGATCTTCGGGCGGGGCAAGAAGAGCGGCGCCGGCCCGGTACACGATGAGACACCGCCTGCGCACAGGGAGTGAGAAGACGTCGCAAGTGCGGGTCGTGAGGGGAAAGAGGCCCGCCTCCACGGAGATCCTGGTCAACTCAGTTCACCCGATCGGTGCAAGGCTCCCGGAGGTTCGGATCGCTCAGGAGCCGCGCCCGGGCTGCCACAGGGTCAGGCAGGAACCGGCGCTGAGGGCGGGGCCGGCACTGAGCGCGGGCCCTGCGGGCGCAACGGCTCGAGGGTGCGGTGCCGCAGGGCGCCCCACCACAACCCGGCGCCGTAGGCGAGGTCGTCGAGCCGGTGCGCGACGACGTGGCCGAGCAGGCCCGGCCGCACGGAGGGGTCGCGGTCGCGGTGGCGCAGCCAGTCGACGACGCCTTCAGCGACCGCGACGGCCGCGACGGTCCCGCGGGCCCGGGCGGAGACCACGCAGGCCAGCGCGGAGATCGGCCAGTAGTGACGGGTCACGGCGTCCGCGGTCTGGGCGGTCGCGCCCGCGACGCCGAGCCCGATGATCCGGATGGCCGCGAGCCACGGCCGCGACAGCCCGGGCAGTTGCGGGACCAGCCGCAGCACGGCCCAGGCGGTCACCCCGAGCGCGGCGAGCGGGCGGCGGGCCAGGAGCGCCCCGCTGACCGCGGCCGCCCACGGGCTCAGCACCACCGGCGGCACCGCGCCGCGATGACGCAGCGCGAGCGGGGCCGCACCGGTGCCGTAGTAGGCCTTGCGCAGCCACCACGCACGCAGGTCGGTGCGGTGGTCGTGCGCGACCCGCGACGACGGCTCGTAGCGCATCCGCCATCCCGCGCCGTGCAGGCGCAGCACGAGGTCGACGTCCTCGGCGACGTGCATGTCGTCGTCGAATCCCGCCCCGACCGCCCCGCGGCGCACGAGCAGCGCCGCGCTGGGGACGTAGGCGACCCTGGTGCGCGGCACGACGGCGGCCGGGTCCGGGCCCAGGTCCAGCGACGACCGCACCGCCTCGTACCGGCCCAGCCAGCCCCGGACCGGCGGCTGCGCCGCCCAGCCCTCCGGCGGCGCCAAGGCGACGATGCGCGGGGCGACCAGCCCGACGGCCGGGTCGGCCATGTGCGCGAGCAGCGGATCGAGCCAGCCCGGCGTCGGCAGCACGTCCGAGTCGAGGAAGGCGACGAGCGGGGTCGTCGCGGCGGCCAGCCCGGCGTTGCGCGCGGCGGCCGGGCCACGGGGACGCTCGTGGCGCAGCACGCGAACCTCGGCGCGCAGCGCCTGAGCGCCGAGGTCGTGCACCGCGGTCCGGAGGGCACCCGGATCGGCGGACCCGTCGTCGACGACGACCACACCACCCAGAGCGGGCGGGAGCGCGGCGAGCAGCCGGGCGACGGAATCGGTCCGGTCCTTGACCGGGACGACGACGGTGACGTCCCCCGGCCCGGGCCCGGCGCCGTCCGGAACCGGGTGCACCACCCCGCCGTCGAGCAGGCGCCTGGCCAGCGCCCGGGAGGTGGCGTCGGTGACGGTGAACCCGCCGCCCGCGAGCAGCGCCCACCCGGCCGGGGCGAGCCGGAGCATGCGCGGGGGCGCGCCGCCGAGCAGCACCCGCCCGCCGTCGAGCGCGACGACGCGCCGGTCGACGACGACGCGCCACCCGGCGGGCAGGACCGTGTCCGCCGGCCCGGAGCCGACCGCGGGTGCGGGTGCTCCACGTCGTCGGTGATCGGCCGCGGCCGTGCGCTGCGTCACCTCGCCCATCCCCAGATCGTGACACGCTGTCCGGATGACCAGCGACGGACCTGAGCCCCCGCCCGAGCCCGTCCTGCCCCGGTACGGCGAGCGGTCGCTGGCCGAGGTGCTCCCGGCGCTGATGAGCGCGCTCGGGGTGCCCGGCGGTCCGGAAGGGCTCGGGATCCCTCCGGTGCGCGCCGCCTGCCTGCTGCTCGTCGACGGGCTCGGTGCCCGGCAGCTGCAGCGGTATGCGGCAGACGCGCCGTTCCTCGCGAGCCTGCCCGACGCCGGGCCGCTCACGGCGGGATTTCCGTCGAGCACCGCGACGAGCCTGACGACGCTGGGTACCGGGACGCCGCCGGGGCACCACGGGATGGTCGGCATCACGATGCGGGTGGGCAGCGGACGGCGGACCCGCCTGCTGCACACCCTGCACTGGACCAGCCACGGCCAGAAGAAGCCCGTGGACCTGCGCGACGACTTCCCGCCGGAGGCCGTGCAGTCCGGCCCGACCGCGCTGGAGCGGGCCGCGGCGGTCGGCGTCTCCGCGACGGTGGTGTCGGCACGCCGGTTCGAGAACTCCGGTCTCACCCGGGCCGCGCTGCGCGGCGGCAGGTTCCGGGGCGTCATCGCGCTGGGCGACCTCGCCGCGGCGACGATCACTGCCCTGCGCACGCCCGGCCGCCAGCTCTGCTACGCCTACCACGCCGACCTCGACGCGCTCGGGCACGAGCACGGCCCCGGGTCGCTGCCGTGGCGGCTGCAGCTGGCCGCCGTCGACCGGCTCGCCGCGCTCATCGCGGAGAACCTGCCGCCGGACGCCGTGCTCGCCGTGACCGGCGACCACGGGATGATGACGGTCGAGCGCACGGTCGACATCGATGAGACGCCGGTCCTGACGCGGGGCGTCGACCTCGTCGGCGGTGACGCCCGCGCGCGGCTGGTCTACGCCCGACCCGGCGCCGCCGCCGACGTGCTCGCGACGTGGCAGGAGACCCTCGGCGACGACGCCCTCGTCCTCCCCCGCGAGCAGGCGGTCGCGGAAGGCTGGTTCGGCGCGGTCGCGCCACGGGTCGTCGACCGGCTCGGCGACGTCATCGCCGCCGCCCGCGGGGGGACGGCGCTGACCCGCACGCGCGTGGAACCCGGCCTCGCGGCCCTCGTGGGCCAGCACGGCGGCCTCACCGCCGAGGAGCAGATGGTCCCCCTGCTCCTCGCCCGCACCCCCTGACCGCGGGTCGCCACCGTCGTCGGCGCGGGTCGGATCGTTCAGCGCAGGCGGCCGGACGCGTCGGGGGTCCACCGGGCGAGTGCCGCGACCAGCTCGACGGCCATCGCCGCGAGCAGCCGCTCGCCCTCGTCCGGGGACGCTCCGCTCGGGTCACCCAGCACCCCGTTCGCGCTCACGGCCGCCACTCCTCCGTCGCGCATCGCGGGCAGCAGGTCGCTCAGCGAGGCCGGGTTGCCTGCGGCCCGCTCGGGCCGCACGCCTGCGGGGTCCAGCGCGAGCATCAGCGACGTCTCGGTCCGGCCCGCATGGGCGTCGCCGCCCGGGGCGCAGGCGAGCCAGGCGGCGTCGCGGCCCTCGTGGCGGAGCAGGCGAGCCGCGTCGACGAGCGTGGGGACGTTGCCGCCGTGACCGTTGACGAACAGCACCCGGCCGGCCCACCGGGCCGCCGAACGTCCCAGTTCGACGAGCAGCAGCCGCAGGGCCTCGTGCCCGATCGACACCGTGCCGGGGAACCCCTCGTGCTCCCCGGACGCGCCGTACGCGACGGGCGGTGCCACCAGCAGGTTCGTCCCGGCCGCTGCCCGCGCCGCGACGGCCGCCGCCACCCGCGCGTCCGTGTCCAGCGGCAGGTGCGGGCCGTGCTGCTCGACGGAGCCGACGGGCACGAGCAGCGTCGGCCGCTCGTCGATCTCGGGCCACGTCCGCTCCCCGAGCGCGCGCCCGTCGTGATCGGCGTCTCGGTGACCTGAGCTGCACATGTGCAGCTCAGGTCACACGAACGTCGATCACGTGCCGGCCGGGAGCGCGATCCCGGCCAGCGGGCTCTCGTCGCAGTCGCGGGCCGGCCGCACGGACAGGGCCAGCGGCACCGGTCCCTTCGGCGTGCGGGAATTCCTGGGTGCGGACCGGGAGTGGTCGACGTCGGACCTCGGGATCGTCGTGTCGGCCGACCGGGCCGTCAGGGCCTGTTCGCCGAACCCGCGCACGCACTCGGGGTCCGGCCCGTCCAGCGGCAGCCCGGTGAAGAACTTCGCCGCCATGCACCCGCCCTGACACGAGTCGAAGAACGAGCACGACGCACACGCCCCGCCGGTCTGGGGGCGGCGCAGGTCCGCGAACAGCTCCGCGTCCCGCCACACCCCGGCGAACCCGCCGGGCGAGCGGACGTTGCCCGCCAGGAAGTTCTCGTGGATCGCGAACGGGCACGCGTAGACATCACCCACCGGGTCGATCAGGCACACCACCCGGCCCGCCCCGCACAGGTTCAGCCCGGGCAGCGCCTGCCCGTAGGCCGACAGGTGGAAGAACGAGTCGCCGGTCAGCACCCCTTCCCCGCGCGCGACCAGCCAGTCGTAGAGCTGCTTCTGCTGCGCCGGGAGCGGGTGCAACTCGTCCCAGACGTCCACGCCCCGTCCCGAGGGGCGCAGCCGGGTGATCCGCAGCTGCGCGCCGAACTTGTCCGCGATCGCCTTGAACTCGTCGAGCTGGTCCACGTTCTGCCGGGTCATCACCACCGAGATCTTCGGCTGGCCGAAACCGGCCTCGGCCAGGTTCTCCAACGCGCGGATCGCGGTGGCGTACGACCCCGGGCCGCGGACGTGGTCGTTGACCTCGGCGGTCGCCCCGTCCAGGGAGATCTGGATGTCGACGTAGTCCGTCGCCGCCAGCTGCGCGGCACGGCGCTTGTCCAGCTTGATCCCGTTGGTGGAGAACTTGACGCCCACGTCGTGGCTGATCGCGTAGTCGAGCAGCTCCCAGAAGTCGGGCCGCACCGTCGGCTCGCCACCGCCGATGTTGACGTAGAAGACCTGCATGCGCTGCAGCTCGTCCACCACGGCCTTGGCCTCGTCGGTGGACAGCTCGCGCGGGTCCCGCCGCCCCGACGACGACAGGCAGTGCACGCACGCCAGGTTGCAGGCGTAGGTGAGCTCCCAGGTCAGGCAGATCGGGGAGTTCAGGCCGTACTGGAAATGGTCGACGAGTTTCACACCCGCTCCTCGATGGTTCCGTTCTCGGCCAGGCCGGCCAGGGCGCGCAGGTACGCGGGACGCTGCGCGGGGTCGACGCCCGCGGCGTCGAGGGCGGTGTGGACATCTGAGTGGTCGGCGAGCCCGGAGACCACTGTGACCAGCTGCGGGGTCTTGAGGAACGACAACCGCCGGGTGCCGAAGTGGTAGACCAGCGCGCCGAACGGCTCCGGCCGCAGCGCCACCGACGGGCTGCACCGGTAGGGCTGCCCGGGGTCGAAGACCGGGCCCGCCTCGAGGGCGGGCCCGGTGACGGGCTCGTTAGTAGACACCGCACATGCCGTCGATCGAGACCTCCTCGACCAGGGTCTCCTCGACGACTGTCTCCTCGACCGGCTCGTTCTGCTCCACGGGATCCTCCTCGGGTGGGCGTCGGTGGTCGGACCGTAGGTCGGTGGCCGAGGCCGCGACAAGGACCGGTCGGCAAGTCTGTCCGTTCGGAGGGGCAGGCTGCTTCTCCGGACGACGAGACGGCGGAATCGATCGAGCGCCCTGGACCGGCGGATCACGGGCTGCAGGGCGATCGGTGACGGGCCACGGAGCGCGGCGCCCACCTCTTCTTCAGGGGAGTTGCGTGCGAATCTGCAACGTCGATGCAACCCCGGATTTCCTATGGTTCTGCGGCGACGTCGAGACCGGGAAGGACCGGGTGGACCACCTCGACATGCTCCGCCACCAGAAGACCAGGAACAGGCTGGGTGAGGTCGAACCTGATGGACACCTTGCTCGATGCACCCCACGACAGCACGGGTGCAGCCAGGGTTTTCCGGTTCTTCCTGCCCGAGATCATCTGTGGGTGGGGTGCGCTGGCCGAGGCGGGGCGCACCGGTTGCCGCCTCGGCGCCCGGCGGGTCCTCGTCGTGACCGAACCCGAGGCGGTCGGGTCCGGCTGGATCGCCGAGCTGCACCACGACCTGGGGCAGGCGGGACTCGAGCCCGTCACCTGGGACGCCGTGTCGCCCACTCCCCGGAACCACGAGGTCGTCGCCGCGCTGCAGGTGTACCGCGCGCACGACTGCGACGTGATCATCGGGATGGGCGGTCGAGCGGCGATGGACACGGCCAAGGCGGTGGCCGTGCTCGCCGGCAACGGAGGATCGGTCGCCGACTACGACGGCTTCGACCGGGTCACCCGGCCCACACCCCCGACCGTGATGATCCCGACGACCATCGGGAGCGGCGCCGAGATCCTTCAGTCGTGTGCGATCAACGACACGGCACGGCGGCGGATGGTGACGATGCTGGGTTGCGCGCTGGTCCCGGACGCGTGTCTGGTCGACCCGAGGCTGATCAGCACGCTCCCGCCGAACTGGTCGCCGCCTGCGGTGTCGAGGCGATCGCCATGGCGATCGAGGGCTACCTGTCCCGGACGGCGACCGCGATGAACGAGCCGCACGCGCTCACCGCGCTGCGGTTGATCAGCAACCACCTCGTGCAGGCGGTCGACGCGCCGGGCGGCCGGGAGGAGTTGACGGCGCTCGCGACCGCAGGCGTCCATGCGGCGGTGGCCTTCAGCAACACCCTCCACAGCACGACCGCCGCGCTGTCCGGCCTGCTCGCCGCGTTCCTCGGCATGCACCGCGGCGCCGTCCGCGGCGTGCTCCTCCCGCACGCGATCCGCTCGCCGGTCTCCCCGCGTGTCGACCGGTATCTGGCCGTCGCGCGCGCCGTGGGTCTCGACACGACCGGCGCATCGGGCGAGTGGGCCGCGGACGCGGTCGCCGACTGGATGCGAACGCTCGGCGACAAGGTCGGCATCCCGGCCGGCCTGTCCGAGCTCGGCGTCGGACCGCGCACCGCCGACCGCATCGCGCACAGCGCCACGCGCGGCATCGATCTGCGATCCGACCACGCCACGACGTCGTTCGAGTACGCCTCGAACCTCCTCCGGGCCGCCCTCTGACATCGGCACCGACCTGCGCGTTCAGCTCCCCGAGGGGGACCCGGGAGCAGGTCTGCGGTACTCGGCGGTGAGCCGCCGGGCCTCCCGCACGGCGAGCGAGCGGACGGCCCCCGCGGGTGCCGCCTTCGCCAGCAGCTCCCAGATCACGAGGTCGTCGCGACCCCAGGGAGTGCGGGCCCAGCGCACGAGCAGGCCCGGGTCGGCCGCCGCGAGCAGCCCGGCGCGGAGCTGCTGCTCGACCCGGCGGCGCAGCCGCTCGACCCCCGGCGCCTCGGAGGTCGGCAACACGGGCCCGCGGTAGCGGTGGAACGCCTCGGCCACAGCGCCCTTCTCGAGCAGCTGCGCCAGCTCGAGGAAGTCGGCGTACACCGGTATCCGGAGCCGGTAGGGCCGCGAGACCAGCAAGTCGTCGCCGAGCAGCCGCCGCAACCGCGCCATCTCGGCCCGGAGCGTGATGGGGTTGGCCTCGTCGCCGTAGAGCTGCACGCCGAGTTGCTCGCCGGTCACCCCTTCGGGCCTCTCCGCGAGCACCGCGAGGATCTCGCTGTGCCGGCGGGACAGCCGCAGTTGCTGGATGCCGACACCGAGGAGCGCCGCGTCCCGGCCCAGGAGCTCGAGGTGAGCAACACCGGCCTCACCGGAGCCGGCGGGGTACACCGGGGCACCCGCCGGTCGAGCCGCCCGTAGCCGGGCCAGCTCCCCCTCGGCGGCCAGCGCGATGGCCCGCACCAGGGACAGGCTGATCGGCGTGCCCAGCTGGTCGCCCCCGGTGAGGTCGACGAACCCCAGCACGTCGCGCGTGTGCGGGTCGCGGATGGGCGCCGCGGAACACGTCCAGGGCTGCACGACCTCGCAGAAGTGCTCGGCCGCGGCGATCTGCACCGGGCGGTTCAGGGCGATGGCGGTACCCGGCGCGTTGGTCCCGGCCGCCCGCTCGTCCCACGCCGCGCCCTCGACGAAGTTCATGTGCTCGGCTTGCCGCCGCAGCACCGGATGCCCCTCGACCCAGAGCAGCCGGGCGCCGGCGTCGCCCACCGCCATCAGGTGCCGGGCCTCCGTCGCGATCCGCCCCAACAGCTCGCGGAACAGCGGCAGCAGCTCCACGAGCGGGCTGCGCTCCCGGTGGCTGCGCAGCTCCGCCGCGTCCAGCACCGGCGCCGTGGTCCGCCCCGGATCGACACCACCGTCGCGGCACCGCCGCCAGGAGTCGGCGACGACCGTCCGCACCCCCACCGCATCCCCGGTGTGCACGAAGCGCTCGTGGGCCCGGCGCAGCGGCGCGACCCGGGCGGCCGGGTCGGGCCCCGGTCCGAGGTTGGGCGACGTGTGGAGCATGGGGGGAGCCCTTCCCACCGGCGCGGTCTCGCCGTCGAGGCCGCGTCACGGACGCCACCATAGGGTGACAAGAGTTGCGTGAACGTTGCAAGCGCGGTAGTGCGACCTCGTCCGGCATCCTGCCCCCGTGACCGGTTCCCTCCTGCACCTCATCACCGTCGCCGATTGGGCGCTCGCCCGTGCCCGCGGCGCCCTCGCCCCCACCCACGGCGACGGGTTCGTGCACCTGTCCACCCCGGAGCAGGTGCAGCTGCCGGCGAACCGCCTGTTCGCCGGTCGCACCGACGTGCTGGTGCTCGTCGTCGACTCCACCGGGCTGGATGTCCGGTTCGAGCCCGGCCTGCCCGACGACCCGCCGGAGATGCGGTTCCCGCACGCCTACGGCCCGGTCCCCACCTCGGCGGTCATCGCCGGGATGCCGTATCCGCCGAGGTCGGACGGCACGTTCCCGCCGCCCCCGGGGCACTGACCGGTGGGGCGCCACACTGCCTGAACGGAGGGTTCGGGCCCCACCCCCGCGACGGTCTTTCGCCCGATGACCCGGTCGCGGCCCTAACGTCCGCCCCGATCCACCCGTGATGCAAAGGGGCCACCATGCAGGTAGACGAACTTCTCCAGCCGTTCCCGATCAAGGAGTTCCACCCGTTCCCCCGGGCGATGCTGGGGCCCGGAGCGCACGAGATGATCGGCCCGGAGGCCCTCAAGCTGGGCTTCAAGAAGACGCTCGTGATGACGTCGGGCCTGCGCGGCAGCGACATCATTCACAAGATCGTCGAGTCGATGAAGTACCACGGGCTCGAGGTCGTCCTGTACGACAAGGTCGAGTCCAACCCCAAGGACTACAACGTCATGGACGCCGTGTCGTTGTTCCAGCAGAACGGCTGCGACAGCTTCGTCTCGATCGGCGGCGGCAGCTCGCACGACGCCTGCAAGGGCGCGCGCATCTCGGTCGCGCACGACGGCCGCAACGTCAACGAGTTCGAGGGCTTCAACAAGAGCGAGAACCCGAAGAACCCGCCGCACATCGCCGTCTCCACCACCGCCGGTACCGGCTCGGAGACCTCCTGGGCCTACGTCATCACCGACACGACGACCGACCCGGACAACCCGCACAAGTACGTCGCCTTCGACGACGCCTCGGTCGCGACCCTGGCGATCGACGACCCGGTGCTGTTCTACAGCTGCCCGCTCGACTACACCGCGCAGTGCGGGTTCGACGTGCTCGCGCACGCCTCCGAGCCCTACGTCTCGCGGCTGAACTTCCCGCCGTCGCTCGGCAACGCCCTCTACGCGATCAAGCTGACCAGCGAGAGCCTGCGCGAGGCCGTCTGGAACGGGACCTCGCTGGCCGGCCGCGAGGGCATGATGTACGCGCAGTACATCGCCGCGCAGGCGTTCAACTCCGGCGGCCTGGGGATCATCCACTCGATCTCGCACGCGGTGAGCGCCTTCTACGACACCCACCACGGCCTGAACAACGCCATCGCGCTGCCGCGTGTGTGGGCGTTCAACATGCCGGTGGCCTACCAGCGGTTCGCCGACATCGCCGACGTGATGGGCATCGACACCCACGGCATGACCAAGGTGCAGGCCGCCGAGGCCGCGCTGGCCGCGGCCATCCGGCTGCTGCGCGACGTGGGTATCCCGGAGCGGTTCATCGACGTCAAGCAGGACAGCTACTCGAAGAACCGGCTCGGCCAGGGTCCGACGAGGTTCTACGAGAACGCACCGGAGATCATCGGCGACGCGGCGGACGTCGACCGCATCACCAACCACGTCCTCGGCGACGCCTGCACGCCCGGCAACGCCAAGGAGTGCACGTTCGAGACCGTCCGGCCGGTCGTGGATCACTGCATCAACGGCGACCTGGACGATCTGCTGTCCTGAGCCCTGCCGTCCCGGCTGCCGGGACGTACCGTCGAGGGGGCGCCGCGTCGGCCGGTGCCCCCTCGCTCGATCGAGCGTCAGTGAGGATCGGAGCACCATGACCCAGTCGGTCCCAGCCCCCGGACACGGGTCCCCCTTCACGGCCGTCGACGAGGTCGCCGGCGCGCTGGGGGCCCACGGCTACATCGCCGACACGCGCCTGGCGACCACCGTCTTCCTCGTGACCCGGCTCGACAAGCCGCTGCTCATCGAGGGTCCCGCGGGCGTCGGCAAGACGGAGCTGGCGAAGGCGCTGGCCGCCGTCACAGGGCGGCGGCTCCTGCGGCTGCAGTGCTACGAGGGCCAGGACGAGACCAAGGCCCTCTACGAGTGGGACTACGGCAAGCAGCTGCTCTACACCCAGATCCTCCGCGAGAAGATCGGCCAGGTCGTCGCGGACGCGCCCGACCTGAACTCGGCCGTGGAGCGGATCGGCGCGCAGGAGAGTGTGTTCTTCTCCGAGCGGTTCCTCGCGTCGCGGCCGCTGCTGGAGGCCGTGCGGTCGGAGGAGCCCACGGTGCTGCTGATCGACGAGGTGGATCGCGCCGACGAGGCGCTGGAGGCTGTGCTGCTGGAGACCCTGGCCGAGTACCAGGTGTCGGTGCCGGAGGTGGGTACGTTTCACGCGAGACAACCGCCGTACGTGATCCTCACCAGCAACAACACCCGTGACCTCTCGGCCGCGCTCAAGCGGCGCTGCCTGCACCTGTTCCTCGACTACCCGACGGCGCAGCGCGAGCTGGAGATCGTGCGGTCCAAGAACACCGGGCTGCCCGACGCGCTGGCGGCGCAGCTGGTGGAGATCGTGCGCGGGATCCGGGAGCTGGAGCTGCGCAAGTCACCGTCGATCTCCGAGACGATCGACTGGGCGCGCACGCTGGCGGTGCTCGGCGTCGAGGAGCTGACGGCGTCCGTGCTGGCGGACACCGCGGCGGTGGTCGTCAAGTACGACCGCGATGTCCGGCGCACGCTCGAGGCGCTGCCCCGGCTCGTCGACCCGAACGCAACGGTGCCGGAGCACGGCCACGGTCACGGTCACGGCCACGGCCACGGGCACGACGACGACCGGCACCACGATCCCGTGGACCCCGCGGTGGACAGCCAGGACGAGGATTGGGGCGAGATCGACGGTCGCGCGATCCGCGCGGCGCGGGACACCGCGGGCCGCCACGACGCCGGCTACTACCGGACCCGCGACTCGGTACAGCCCGAGCGGCCGACGACGCCGAAGCCGAAGGTGTCGGCGGACCGCGGCACTCGCAGCTTCGGCGCGGGCCTGGGCCGCAAGCGCGCGCTGTGAGGCCCGCCCGTATGCAGCGAAAGCGGCGTTGGGTGCACTCAACGCAGCGAACGCCGCTTTCGCTGCATCGAGGGACCCCCGGGGAGGGCTGATGGAGAACGCGCTGCACCGGTTCGTGCGGTTGTTGCGGCTGCGCCAGGTCCGGATCTCGATCCCCGAGGCCCTCGACGCCATGGCCTGCGCCCGCGAGCCGGGGATGCTCGCCGACAAGGCCCACCTCAAGGCCGCCCTGCGGGTCGCACTGATCAAGGACCGGCGCGACGAGGAGATCTTCGACGAGATCTTCGACAGATTCTTCGCGTTGGTGAAGGTCGGGCCGACGGAGACCGGACACGGCCACGGGCACGGCCACGAGGATCTGTCCGACACCGGCGCGCTCGAGGACTTCACACTGTCCGAGGAGCCGAGCGAGACCCCGCAGCAAGGGCACAGCCACGGCAAGCCGGTCGACATCCGCGACTACTTCAACCCCGAGGACCTCGCCCAGCAGTACAACCTCCACCAGGAGGCCAACAAGATCGACCTGGCCGCGATGACCGAGGAGATCGTGCTCTCGAAGGACAACCAGGGCATCGGCTCGGGCCGTGACTCCAACCGCGTCCAGATCGAGACCGACCGGCTCTCCGGCGCGGGCTCTCCGGGCCAGATCTCCCAGCAGCAGGGCACGAAGGTCGACGCCGACCTGTCGGTCGCCGAGCAGGAGGCGCTGCTCGGCTGGCTGAACGACGTGGAGGTCGAGGTCGGCGCCGAGGGGACCGAGGACGACGCCGCCGCGCTGCGGCGCAGGCTCACCGGCGTCCTCGCCGGGCTGCCCGAGGCGATCAAGCGCCACCTGGAGGCGCTGCTCGCGCTGGAGCAGCGGGTCGTCGAGTCGAACGAGCGGGCCGTCGCGGAGGTCGACCGGGTCGGAGAGCACGAGCGGATGGAGCTGGAGGAGTCGCTGCGCCGCCTCGCCCACTCGCTGCACGGCGGGCTCACGCACAAGCGCCGCGTCGCCGCGTCCGGGCGGATCGACTCCGGCCGCACCATGCGCCGCAACATGCGCTTCGACGGCGTCCCGTTCTCGCCGGTCACGGTCCGCCGAGCCGAGGACAAGCCGCGGCTGGTCGTGCTCACGGACGTCTCACTGTCGGTGCGGGCGACGGCGCGGTTCACCCTGCACCTGGTCCACGGCCTGCAGAACCTGTTCGGCCAGGTCCGCACGTTCGCGTTCGTCGCGGAGCTGGTGGAGATCACCGACCTGTTCGAGGACCATCCCGTCGAACACGCGCTGGGGTTGGTGTTCGGCGGGGACGTGCTCGACGTGGACGCGAACTCCGACTACGGCGCGGCGTTCGGGGCCTTCCACGCGGACTTCTCCTCGGCCGTCACCCGGCGCACGACAGTGCTGGTCCTCGGCGATGGGCGCGGGAACGGCAACGACCCGAACCTCCGCGCCTTCGAGGAGATCACCCGGCGGGCCCGGGAGACGATCTGGCTCACACCCGAACCGCGGTACTCGTGGGGCCTGGGCGCCTGCGACCTGCCCGCGTACGCGGAGTACTGCAGCCGGGTGCGCGTGGTGCGGGACCTGACGGGCCTGGAGAGCGCGGCGACGGACTTCGCGGCGGAGCTGGTCGGCCGGTGAGCCGGCCGACCAGTTCCGCCGCCATCGATGTAGCGAAAGCGGCGTTCGCTGCGTTGAGTGCACCCAACGCCGCTTTCGCTACATCCGCGCGGCCGCGGCTGACCGTCGACGCCGACGGGCGGGTGAGGCACGACATCCGCCCCCACGCGCTCAGCAACGACCTCGCCGGCTGGATCGCCGACGACCTCGTCGCCCCCGGCCTCCTCGACCCCGCCGGCTTCGAGGAGGTGTTCGTGGCGGTCGTGCAGGACGTCGATCCCGCCTGGACGGCCTTCTACCGCAACACATTGCGCGCTCTGGCGAACGGCGGGGATCCCGGCGGGACGAACGCCGGCATGGCGCCGGTGCACGACCGGGCCGCCGCACTCGCCGTCGGCCCGCACGTCGTCGAGCTGGGCTGCTGCTTCGGCTTCCTGTCGCTCCGGCTCGCCACCGAGGGCCACGAGGTGACGGCCGTCGACCTCGCGCCCGGCACCGCGCGCCTGCTCGGCAACATGTCGACGGCGCTGGGCACGCCGGTGACGACCCTCGCGGGCAACGCGCTGGCCGTTCCCCTGCAGGACGCATCGGCCGACACCGTCTTCGCCGTGCACCTGCTCGAACACCTACCCCGCGGCATGGACACCATCGCGCTGGCCGAGATGCTGCGGGTCGCCCGCCGCCGGGCCGTGATCGCAGTCCCGTTCGAGGACGAACCCACCCCGGCCTGGGGGCACGTCCGGACCTTCGACCTCGATGACCTACACGCGCTCGGCGCCGCGACCGGCCTGCCCTACTCGGTCGAGGAGCACCACGGCGGCTGGCTGGTGATCGACCAGCGATCGTGACGAAGAGCAGGAAGGAGACGTCGCCGAGCCCCGCTCACCGCCGCAGGCCGGCCCGGTCCCGCTGCGCCGTCAGGCCCGTCCAGGCCAGCGCGAGCCACGCCGCGACCGCCACCACGCTCTCGACCCACGTCGTCGGCGCGCGCAGGAACCCGAGGAACGTCGGCCCCAGCTCCACCACGCCGCGGACGACCAGCCCGGCGCCTGCGACGGCGGTGAGCACCCGCAGCAGCCGGTCCTGGAGCACGTGCACCGCGGCCCCGCACAGCACGGCTCCGGCCAGGATCAGCAGGGTCCCGAGCGCGGGCGACGGGTACGCCGCGGGCGGCAGGGCGCGGAACGCGCTGCCCACGGCCACCCCACCGGCCAGCGCGCCGAGGACGAACGACGCGAGACCCACGGCCACCCGCACCAGCAGCACGGCGCCGACCGCCGCGGCCACACCGACGATCAGCGCGAGCACCGGCCCCGCGCCCAGCACGAGCGCGAGGCCGCTGCCCAGGCCGAGGCCGACGCAGGCCGCGGCGAGCTTCACCGACCGGACGCCCGTGAAGCACAGCAGGACGCCCGCGAGAAGCACGACGACCCCGAGTGTCGCGGAGACGGCCTCGGGCTCGGCGGGAACGGGTGACATCCGACCTCCTCGGTAGGGCCGCCCCCACAGTGGCAGACGGGACCGTCAGAACTCCACCAGGTGGTCGCGCGGGATCGGGCGGATCATGCGATGCCCCCGACCCGGCACCACCCCCACGCCCGGAGCGTGACCGATACGGTGCTCGCGTGTCCGAGCAGGAGGGGGGAGCTGAGGCGGTCGAGCCACACCTCGCCGCGGCCATCGTCGACGTCTTCGTCTACGTGGTCGTCCTCAACCTGTTCGTCGAGTACCTGCCCGCCGTCATCAGCGAGACCTTCACCCTCTCGCTGCTGACCGCGCTGCTGCTCAAGGGCGTCCTCGAGGTCGTCCTCGTCGCCAAGAAGCGGGTGGTGACGAGGTTTCGCCAGGCCGCCACTCCCGCCGGCAAGGTGGTGGCGGCGGTCCTGGTCTGGGCGGTCCTGTTCGGCAGCAAGTTCCTCGTGCTGGAGTCCGTCGCGCTCGTCTTCGGCCCACGGGTGAGCCTCGGTGGCTTCTTCTCGGTGACGGCGCTCATCGTGATCCTGATGCTGTCCCGGGCCGGGGTCCGCCAGCTGCTCGAGAGCAGCGGATCCCGGGCGTAGACCTCAGCCGCTGCGCAGCTCCCGCACGTTCACCACCAGCAACACCAGCGCCAGAGCGGCGAGCAGCCCGGCCAGCACCAGGTGCCAGCTCGACAGCAGCGCCAGGATCAGCCCGGCGACGGCGAGGATCCACAGCGCCAGCGCGCCCAGCACCGTCGCGAACGCCAGTACCCGGCGTCGCCCGATCGCCTCGACCACCCCGAACACCATCAGGAAGGTCAGGAATCCGACCAGCACCGGGACCGTCGGCTGCACCAGCAGCCCCCCGAACCCCAGCACCAGCACCGGTGTGCTGACGGCCGCCCAGACCCGCAGGAACCGCGAGCGCACGTCCGTGTCCGCCGCGTAGGGCATGTGCGGGTGGCGCAGGTGCGCATCCGGGCGAGCGGGTTCGCGCGGCCCGGTGAGGTAGGCCTCGTGCGCGGCCCGCTCCTCGGCCAGGCCGGAGCAGCGTGCGCGCAGCGCAGCGAGCTCGCGCTCCCGGCGCTCGCGCTCGACGACCCGTTCGCGCCGCAGGGCCCGGCCGTCGGCCGCGGCACCCAACGATCGGACCTGTGCGGCCAGCCCGCGGACGGCCGTCCGTTGCGCGGCGGCCTCCTCCTCCAGCGCCGCCAGCTCCTCGTCGATCGCGACGATCCGGGACCGGAGATGCTGCTGCTCCTCCTCGGCCGTGGCGGGCACACCGTCGAGCCCCACCCAGCCCAGCGGGTCCGTCCACGACCGACGCACCCTGCCCGTGCGCTCGTAGCGGGGCCCGGCGGGCGCGCGCTCACCGCCGAACGGGTCGTGCGTGTCCAGCCCCCACAGCCCGCGGTAGTCCCGCACCCAGGGCGTGTCGTCGCCGATCAGCTCGAGCCGCCAGGTGTGGTCGTGCCCGGCGCCGATCGCCACGCCGTCACCCCGGGCGTAGTCGACGAACGGGATCGCGAACGCGCCCCGGCCCGGCTCCGCCGTCCAGGGCAGCAACTGCCGGCGGACGTGCTGCAGCCGGACGACGACGCGGCGCAGCGCGGGCAGCTCGACGGAGACGACGTAGTCGCCCGGGAGGAAGGCACCCGAGTGCGACCCCGCGCCGGGGTAGATCACTGGATGGTCGCCCTCGCGGCGCAGCTGCGGGTCGTCCCAGCGACGCCGCAGATCCGCACCCGCGAGGTCGTGCGACGACGCGCCGACCCAGGCAGGCGCCAGGCCGTCGTCCCCGTCCGGGACCAGGTAGATCGAGATCGTCTCCCAGTCGGCCTCGTGGTCGTTCACCCCGTAGAACGTCGAGCGCCAGTCGTTGAACGGGTAGAAGTACCAGTACTGCAGCACCGTGTACCCGCCGGTGCGCAGCACGCGCCCGTAGGCGGTGCGCACGTGACCGCCGCGGTCCGGCACCTCACCGACCTGCGCGAGGGCCGCCGCCGCGAGGCGGTGCGCCGCCGCGACCAGGCCGCCCGGGACCCGGCCGCGCACGAGCAGCGAGAGCCGGACGAACGCGTCGATCAGCCGGGCGAGCACGCCGACCGCGGCGAACCGCGCCTTGCCCCGCAGCCGCGGGCGGTCCTCCCGCCGCCAGGCCGCGACGTCGGCCCGGCTGAGCTGCTCCTGGACGAACCGCAGGTACAGCGGCCGGCTCCGGTGCCGGATCCCGGCCGCGGCGAGCCCGTCGGGCGTCAGCTCCCCGGGTGGGACGAGCTCCTCGACGCGCCGCTTGCGCCGGCTACCCCCGTCGTCCGCCCACAGGCTGCACCGCACCAGGTACGGCCCGACCGCGGTGGGCAGGAACAGCTCACCCGCGGTGTAGCGCAGCACGGGCTCGTAGGTGCGCAGGAGCACCAGGTCCGGATCGAGGTCCGCGGGCTCGGCACGTCCGTCGCGGTCGGCGTCGACGACGTGCTCGGGCCCGGGATCACCGGGATCAGAGGTGGCCACCCCGCCTGCGGACCGACCACCGGCCGCGGTCGAGCCCTC
>JAEUJO010000021.1 GCA_016794615.1 Pseudonocardia sp.
CCGCCGAAATCACCGGGCCCATCGCCGTTCGACTCTCCGGCCTACCCCCGATCGAGCACGAGGAGTTTCGTGCCCGGGCCTCGGTCTCGGCCGCCGGCTCGTCGTCCCGCCCGGTCGGGCCGACCAGTCACCACCCCAACACGGCCGTACCAGGTGGCAGCGGCCTGATCACCGGTGTGGACACCGTCGGCAACAGCGGCGGCGGGGGAGGCTCGTCGGGCTCCTCCGGCAACAACAGCATCCCGCCTGCCGTGCTGCTCGACCCGGACTCGGCCCCGCCCGTCTTCGCGCTCTCCGAGCTCACCGCGCCGGAGCGGCGCGTCACCTGGTGGTACCCCGAGGTAGTCGTCGGCCCTGGTTGATCGAGGGCGGAACCCCCGTTCCGCTCTCGTCCGTCGACCGATCCGTGGAGCACCCGCTCCCGACATGTCTGGACGAGACCCCTTCCAGGAGAGGTTCTCCCGAAATGTCCGTCACGACCGACGCTCGCCCCACCCTCGGCTCCACCAACGTCCTCATCGTCGACGACCACGACCTCGTCGCGATGTCCCTCGCGCTGTGCCTGCGCTCGGAGGGCATGCACGCGCAGCGGCATGCTGCCCGCAGCCGCGACGGCATCCTCACCGCCGTCGCGACCCTGGTCCCCGGGGTTGTGCTGCTCGACCTGGACCTCGGGCATGGGCCCGACGGTGAACCCATCGACGGCATCACGCTCGTGGCCGGTCTGTGCCGCAGCGGCTGGCGCGTGATCGTCCTGTCGGCGACCACCGACGACGCTCGCATCGGCCGGGCGCTCGACGCGGGTGCGTTGGCCTGCGTGTCGAAGACCGCCGCGCTTCCGGTGCTCGTCACAGCGATCCGGCGGGCCACGCAGGGGCTGCATGTGATGCACCCCGAGCGGCGCCGGTACTACGTCATGAAGTACCAGCAGGCGCAGGCGCAGGCGCACGTCGTCGAGCGTCGGCTTGCCCGCCTCACCGACCGGGAGCGGGCCGTGCTGGAGCAGCTCGCTCGCGGCCGGCGGGCGCAGTCGATCGCCGAGGAGTTCCGGGTCTCGCTCGCGACGACCCGGACTCAGATCCGGGCGGTGCTGCAGAAGCTGGAGGTGAACGGGCAGCTGGAGGCCGTCGCTCTGCTCAACGACCACCGCCGCGCGACCCGCGGCGCGTGAGTCCCCTCGACCCGGCTCGACGGGGCTACACCGCGGTCAGGATCCTCGGCCCGTCTGCCGTGACCGCGATCGTGTGCTCGGCGTGCGCGGCGCGGCTGCCGTCCGCGGTGCGCAGGGTCCAGCCGTCGGCGTCGTGGACGTAGTCGTCGCGGCCGCCGAGCAGCAGCATCGGCTCGATCGCGATCACGAGGCCGGGCCGTATCTTCATGCCCTTGCCCGCGCGGCCCTCGTTCGGCACGAACGGCGCCTCGTGCATGGTCCGCCCGACACCGTGGCCGCCGTGGTCGGCGAGCATGCCGTAGCCGGCCGGCCGGGCGACACCGGCGACGGCGTGCCCGACGTCGCCGAGCCGGGCCCCGGGACGGGTGGCCGCGATGCCCGCGTGCAGCGCCCGCTCGGTGGCGTCGATCAGCGCGAGGTCCCGCGGGTCGGGTGCGTCCCCGACGACGACGCTGAACGCCGCATCCGCACACCAGCCGTCCAGGTGTACGGCGAAGTCGACGCTGAGCAGGTCGCCGGGCGCAAGCGGCGTGCGATCCGGGATGCCGTGCACGACGGCGTCGTTGACGCTCGAACAGATCACCGCCGGGTAGGGCGTCGGCGACCAGCTCGGGTGGTAGCCGATGAAGCTGGACACGGCCCCGGCGTCAGAGATCATGTCCCGGGCGATCAGATCCAGGTCGTGCGGACTGACCCCGGGTGCGGCCTTGTCTCGCAGTGTGGCCAGGATGGTGGCGACCATGCGCCCCGCAGCGGCGACGGCATCGATCTCGCCGGGCGTCTTCAACTCGATCACCGGCCAAACTATACCGGTATTACTATGACACGCATGGTGCGCGTCCCCTTGACCCCGTCGGACCGCGAGCGCGGCGTGCGGCTCGGGCGCCTGTTGCGGCAGGCGCGGGGCGATCGCAGCATCGTCGACGTCGCGAACGCGGCCGGGATCTCCGCCGAGACCCTTCGCAAGATCGAGACGGGACGCATCCCGACGCCGACCTTCTTCACGGTCGCGGGCCTGGCGCTGACGTTGGGACTGTCGCTCGACGCGGTGGCGAACGCAACGGACCGCCCGGCGCGGGATGATCCCGCCGCCTGACGGTCCGAGCGAACTACGTGCCGCTTCCCTCAGCTGCGCGCGCCGACCTCGAGAACGGTGCGCCCCCACGTTGCCTTGAGCACTCCTGCGGCAGCGCAGTACCAGGCGCCGAACGCGGTCAGCAGGCCGAGCCAGCCGCCGACCTTGCCCATGCTGGCGATTCCTCCGAGGTCCGCGAGCGTCAGGGCCAGGAACGTCAGCGACAGCAGGACGAAGACGCCGAACAGCGCCGTGGTGGTGCGCAAGGCGGCGATCGTCATGTAGACCGTGAAAATGGTCCAGCCGAGAAGGAAGAAGCCAACACCGATCTTGGCATCCGGGCCGGCCGCGGACAGGTCGGTGTGCACGGAGAGGTACCAGAACGCCATCCAGAACGCGCCGTACGAGCAGAAAGCGGTAGACCCGAAGGTGTTACCCTTCGTGAACTCCCAGAGCCCCGCGAAGACCTGGACGATGCCACCGTAGAACAGTGCGAGGCCGAACACCACCCCCTCGGCCGCCGCAGGCAGGATACCGGCGTTCGCCGAGGACAACACGAAGGTCGTCAAGGCGAAGGCGGCCAAGCCGAGCGGTGCGGGATCGGATATCGCGGCCACAGCCGGGGGGAGAGGCTGCGGTGCGGCCTCCTCACGACCAATCGCTTGAGTACTCATGACCATTTCCTCTCGCCTAAGCGAGGTCGGCGGTGACGCAGCCGAACTCGGTCGGCGGGCACTGGCGACCTTGCTGTGGGTTGGGCGAGGGGAATATATCGAGGAGTGCGGCCACGGAACGATCAAGGGCCGAGATCAGGACCTTCAGTGGCTCAGTCGTTACACCAAGCCTCGGGAAAGGGGGAGAAATAGGTCCATTCGGCCCTCGACGGAGGGTGTCACGCGGCCGCGAGCTCACCCCGGGCCTGCGCGGCGAGCAGTTCACCTGCCGGACGCGGCAGGGCCCACCTGGTGCGGCGCTCCAGGTCGGCCAGTCGGCGGCGGGCGCGCTCGTACGCGCCGCGGCGCTCGGCCTCGTGCGGGGTCGACCTCGCCAGCTCGAGCAGGGACAGCGTCTGCTCGAGCAGCGCCCGCTCGCCCGGCGCGAAGCGCGCCGCCCGCACCCGGTCCGCCGCGTCGACCGCCGCCGTCCAGGCCCGGTCCGCCCGCTCGGCCGCCGCGACGAAGCGCGCGCCCGCCTGCGGGCCCGGGTAGTTCTCCGTGATCAGCGCCGTCGCCTCGGCGAAGGCATCGACGAACCGCGCTGTCGCCGGCTCCTTGACGTCGGCGAGGGCCGGACGGTGCAGCACCGCGGCGGGATCACACTCGAACGCCGCGTACGCCCGGGCCGTCTCCCCGTAACGGGCGACGGCCGCGTCCCATCGGGGCCGCACGATGTCGCGCGGCGGTGTCAGGGCCCGGCCGCTGCGGGCCGCGAGCGCGTCGAGCAGGAACCACCGCGACAGCACCCACATCAGCAGGAGCAGCGGGACCAGAGCCGACAGCAGCGGCAGAAGCACGTCCGCCCCGTCCATCCACGGCGGCGGGCCCTGATGGCCGTACATGCCGGGCCCCCACTGATGGGGGTCGTGGTAGCGCCAACCACCGTCGGGATCCATCCGCGCCTCCCGTGTCGCCCTCGCTGAGGACGCTAGACCCGCCTGCGTCCGGTCGCCGTGAGGGCTGAGACAACCTTCAGGTCAGGGTCCGCAGCGACGCGAGCCGCGACGCGGCCTCGCTCAGCACCTCGTCGCGCTTGCAGAACGCGAAGCGCACCAGCGTCCGCCCCAGGTCCGGGTCGGCGCAGAACACCGAGACGGGCACGGCCGCGACCCCGATCAGCTCCGGCAGGCGCCAGCAGAAGGCCGCGCCGTCGTCGAAGCCCAACGGAGCCACGTCCGTCACGACGAAGTACGTGCCGCGCGTCGGAAAGGCGGTGAAGCCCGCAGCGCGCAGACCGCCGACGAGCAGGTCCCGCTTGCGGGCGAGGGTGTCGGCGAGGTCCGCGTAGAACGAGTCGGGCAGACCGAGCGCGGTGGCGAGCGCCGGCTGGAACGGCGCACCGCTGGCGTAGGTGAGGAACTGCTTCACCGCCCGCACCGCGTTGACCAACGCGATCGGCCCGTGCACCCAGCCGACCTTCCACCCGGTCACGGAGAACGTCTTGCCTGCGGAGGAGATCGTCACCGTGCGTTCCGCGAGGCCGGGCAGAGTGGCCATCGGGACGTGCTCGATGCCGTCGTAGGTCATGTGTTCGTAGACCTCGTCGGTGACGACCACCGCGTCGAACTCGGCGGCGAGCTGCCCGATGTAGGTCAGCTGCTCGCGACCGAAGATCGTGCCGGTCGGGTTGTGCGGGGTGTTGACCAGCACCACGCGGGTGCGCGGCGAGAACGCCGCGCGCAGCTCGTCCGGGTCGAAGGCGAACGTCGGTGGCCGTAGCGGGACCGCCCGCAGCGTGGCACCGGAGAGCGCGATGGTCGCGGCGTACGAGTCGTAGTAGGGCTGGAAGGTGACGACCTCGTCACCCGGGCCGCACAGTGCCAGCACCGCCGACGCGATCGCCTCCGTCGCCCCGGTGGTGATCAGCACGTGCTCGGGGTCGACGTCGAGGCCGTAGAAGCGCTTCTGGTGGTCCGCGACCGCCGCGCGCAACGAGGCGACACCGAGCCCCGGCGGGTACTGGTTGACACCCCCGGTGACGTTCGCGGCGACGTCGGCGAGCAGCGAGGCGGGTCCGTCGGTGTCCGGGAACCCCTGGCCGAGGTTGATCGCACCCGTCCGCACGGCGAGGGCCGACATCTCGGCGAAGATCGTGGACGTGAACGGCGCCATCCGCGCGACGAGCATGGCCGCACGGTAGCCCGTCGCGGTCACGAGCGCGGTGGCTCGGCTCACGGCGGGAACAAGTCCGGCTCCTCAGGCATTTCACAGACAAGTACTTGCCTGATGCATATAAACCGGAAAGGCTCCACGTGACGGCGACCTTGCTACCGGCACCGACTGCTGTCGACCCACCGACCGGGTGGGGCCGTCTGCGGCTGGTACTCGTCCTCGGTGCGCTGATCGCGCTCGGCCCGCTGACGATCGACATGTACCTGCCGGCGCTGCCGACGATCGCCGACGACCTCGGCACGACCTCCGCCGCCGTCCAGCTCACCCTCACCGGCACGCTCGCCGGGCTCGCACTCGGCCAGCTCCTGGTGGGCCCCCTCTCCGACACGTTCGGGCGCAGGCGACCGCTGCTGGTCGGGGTGGGCGTGCACGTGCTGGCGTCGCTGCTGTGCCTGGTGGCACCGAACATCGGGGTGCTGGGCGGCCTGAGGGTGCTGCAGGGCTTCGGTGCCGCCGCGGCGGCGGTGGTGACGATGGCGATCGTGCGGGACCTGTTCGTCGGGCGCGCGGCGGCCACGCTGTTCTCCCGGTTGATGCTGGTCCTGGGCGTCGCCCCGGTGCTCGCGCCGACGATCGGCGGCGAGGTGCTCCGATTCACCTCGTGGCGCGGCGTCTTCGTCGTGCTGGCCGTGCTCGGGCTGACCCTGGTGGTGGTGGCCGCGGTCGCCCTCCCCGAGACGCTTCCCGAGGTGCGTCGCCGCCCGCTCGGTGTGCGCACCACCATGCGGACCTACCGCGGCCTGCTGCGTGACCGCACCTTCCTCGGCCTCGTCCTGGTAGCCGGCCTCTCGATGGCGGGGCTGTTCGGCTACGTCGCGGGCAGCTCGTTCGTCTTCCAGGAGGAGTTCGGGCTGAACCAGCAGCAGTTCGGGCTGCTGTTCGGCGCCGGCGCCCTGTTCCTGATCGGTGCCACGCAGCTCAACGCGGCACTGCTGCGCCGGTTCGAGCCGCGGGTGCTGCTGCCGTTCGGCCTGGCGCTGGGCACGGCCGCCGGTGCGACGCTGCTCGTGCTCACGACGACGCACACCGGCGGCATCGTCGGGGTGGTGGCGCCGCTGTGGACGGTGCTGTTCGCCGTCGGCCTGGTGATGCCGAACGCGCCCGCGCTGGCGCTGGCCCGCCACGGTGCGGCGGCGGGGACGGCGTCCGCACTGCTCGGTGCGATCCAGATGGGCACCGGCGCCATCGTGTCACCGCTGGTCGGCGTGCTCGGCAACGACGCGGTCGCGATGGGCGCGGTGATGACGGGCGGAGCGGCCGCTGCGCTGGCCGTGCTGCTCATCGTGGTCCGTCCGTGGACGCTGTCCGACCTCGAGGACTGATCGCGAACAGCGGCAGGAACGCCTGCGTGAGCGGGCCGATCGCCAGCGCGTAGGCGACGGTGCCGATGCCGACGGTGCCGCCGAGCAGCCAGCCGACCGCGAGCACCAGCACCTCGATCCCGGTGCGCACCAACCGGATCGACCAGCCGGTGCGCGCCGCCAGGCCGGTCATCAGCCCGTCGCGCGGCCCGGGCCCGAGCCGGGCGCCGATGTAGGCCGCGGATGCGACCCCGTTGAGCACGATGCCGCCGACCAGCAGCATCGCTCGCGCGGGCAGGCCGGCCGGCCCCGGGATCAGGGCGAGCGCGGTGTCGACGCTGATCGCGATGACGATCACGTTCGCGACCGTCCCGATCCCCGGGCGCTGGCGCAGCGGGATCCACAGCAGGAGCACGGCAACCCCGGTGAGGGCGACGACGGTCCCGAAGCTCACTGTCAGGTGCCGGGAAAGGCCCTGGTGAAAGACGTCCCAGGGGTCCAGCCCCAGGGTCGACCGCAGCTGCATCGCCATGCTGGTGCCGTAGAGCACGAGCCC
>JAEUJO010000025.1 GCA_016794615.1 Pseudonocardia sp.
GTCGATATTGCTGCGATCTTCTTGTTGGCTTATGTGTTGTATTTCCGGCGGCATCGGCGGGCGGATCTGCTGTTGGCTTATGTTGCGCTGAATATCGGGATCTTCGTGGCGATCTCGTTGTTGACCACGGTGCGGGTGGACATCGCGCTGGGGTTCGGTTTGTTCGCCATTTTGTCGATCATTCGGTTGCGGTCGACGTCGGTGACCCAGCAGGAGGTGGCGTACTACTTCGTGGCGTTGGTGTTGGGTCTGGTCAACGGGATGGACATCCCGGACCGCCGGTTGGTGGTGTTGATCAATGTGTTGTTGTTGGGGGCGATGGCGGTCGTGGACTGTCGGGGGTTGCGGGAGGGGACCCGGCGGATGGATGTGCATCTGGATGTGGTGCATGCCGATGACGGGTCTCTGGTTGCTGATCTGGAGCGGCGGTTGGGTGGCAGCGTGTTGCATCACGAGGTCAACGATGTGGACTACGTGCGGCAGACGATGCTGGTCGATGTGCGGTACCGGGCTGGGACGGGGCCGGTGGTGGCGCCGGTGGATGAGCGGCAGGTGGATCTGACCCTGGATGTGGTGCATGCCGATGATGCGGCGTTGGTCGCTGATCTGGAGCGCCGGTTGGGTGGGCGGGTGTTGCGTCATCGGGTCAAGGACATCGACTACGTGCGGGACACGATGGAGGTCGAGGTGACCTATCGGGTCTGGGTCCCGGTCACGCATCCCGGCCCCGGGTCCGCCGCGTACGACGGCACCGGTACCGGCACCGGCTCTGCGCAGTTCGGCGGGCAGGTCGGCGGGCAGGTCGGCGGGCAGGTCGGTGGGCAGGTCGGTGGGCAGGTCGGCGGGCAGGGTGGCGGGTATGTGAACAACGGGGTGCGGTCATGAGTGTCGCGGATCTGGACGCTGCCCGGTCGGTGCGGCATGGGCGGGCTCGGGAGGTGGTCGGCTCGGTTGCGGAGTTGGCTGTTGCTGCGGCGGCTGGGTTGGTCGATCCGATCGGGTTGGCGGAGTTGAACGCGTTGGCCGAGTTGCAGACCCGGGTGGATCGTAAGTACTTCGTGCCGGCTGGGGTGTTCGGTCGGATGGTTGCGGAGTTGGCTGGTGAGTTGCGGGTGTTGGAGATGGATGGGAGGCGGACGTTCGGTTATGAGTCGGTGTATTTCGATACTCCGGATCTGTCGACCTATCGGGCGCATGTGCAGCGGCGTCGGTTGCGGTTCAAGGCGCGGACTCGTACGTACACTGACAGTGGGTTGTGTATGTTCGAGGTGAAGTTGACGGGGGCTCGGGGGGAGACGGTCAAGGAGCGGGTGCCGCATCCTGAGCAGTATCGGGCGGAGTTGACCGAGGATGCGTTGATGCATTTGAAGACGACTTTGTGTCAGGCTTATCATCAGGATCTTCCGGAGGGTATGCGGCCGACTTTGGTGACTACGTATCGGCGTACCACGTTCGTGTCGCGTAGTGGTGAGGCCCGGTTGACCTGTGATTCGGGGTTGCGGTGTCTGGACATGGTTCATGAGGTTCGGGATACCGGTACCCATGTGTTGGTGGAGAGCAAGTCCGGTGGGCAGGGTGGTAGTGCGGCCGACCGGATGCTGCGTGAGCTCGGTGTGCGTCCGGTGTCGGTGAGCAAGTACTGCGTCGCTGTTGCCGCTCTGCATCCTGAACTGCCGTCCAACCCGTGGCACCAAACCCTCAAGCGCTACTTCGAACCACTCCAGGCCGCGGCGGCCTGAGAGGGGTGTCGAGACGATCGCTCCCCGGTCTCGCACCGTCGGCCGTCGCTGCGTCGCTCCACGGCCCTCGGTCGCCGTCAGTCGCTGCAGGTCCAGGTGAGGCTGCCGCTGATCACGCCCTTCGGGGTGGTGGGGTTGCCCTGCTCGCCTTGTAGCGCGGGTGTCGCCCGAAGTGACGTCGCCGTGCTGAGCGATGGGCCGGGAGCAGTTCTCCGGCGCGTCACCTGATGGGGCGGAGCGTGAGGATCTGGGACATCGTGCCGATCGGCCCGTGGATGTCGTGAATGACGCTGTTGGTCACCCCGACGCCTGCCGAACCGAAGCAGACGGTGGTGTCGAAGCCGATCCACTCGCCGCGGGGCGCTGCGAACAGGTGGGCGGTCAGGTCGACATTGGGAAAGGCGACGACCTGCGGATCGACGCGCACGGTCATGCCGTTGGCCATGTCGAACAGGCCGGCCGCGCCGGCGAGCGGGCTGACCGGCTCACCCTCGACAAGGGGCAGTGGTGTGCGCGCCCAGAACGCCGCTCGGCCGGGTTCGGCCTGTTCCCGGCGGACGTCGGCCGAGGCGACGAAGCCGCCCGGCCAGACGGTGGACGGGTCCCAGACCGGCATGTCGGCGGGTGGGTTGATCCGTGGCAGCGCGGCGGCGTGCAGGTGGGTGGTGTCGCGGGGCTGCATGAGCCAGGCCCGCAGGATGACCGCGGCGCGCCCGTCGTGGGTCAGTGTGGCCTCGACGAGTTCGATGGTGCGGCCGGCCCGGACGACTCGGACGGTGGTCTCGACGACATCGACGGGGATGGTGCCGAGGATGTCGAAGGCCAGCCGGGTCAGGACCAGCCCGTCATCACGGCGGGCGTCCCGGTCGAGCTCGACGACGTGAACGAGGAGACCGAGTGCGGGGGCGATGTGTTGCTCGGCCGGATCCCATGCGCCGCTGACATGGCCGGTGGCGCGGAACGCCGATCCGCCCACGCGCTCGAAGTACGTCATCGCGTTGCTCCTTCCCGTTCGAGGCGATTCAACTCGAGGTGATTCAACGCGGCTTCGGCCGGCCCCGTGACCGCCACGTTCCTGTTGATCCCGGCGATCGGCGCCACGGTGACCGTCGCGCCTGCCGTCACCGGGCGGCGGCGGGCGTGCGGGTAGCGCCGGCGATTGCCCTGCCGGGGCGCGGCCGGGATCGTGGTGGCGATGGACCTGCAGGCCGACTACGTGATCGTCGGTGCCGGTGCCGCCGGGTGCGTACTCGCCGCGCGGCTCTCCGCGAACCCGGCGACCACGGTGCTGCTCCTGGAGGCCGGTGGGCGCTCGCGCCACCCGCTCACCAGCGTCCCGAAGGGCTTCTACCGCACGATGACGCACCCGGTGCACGCGTACCGGTACGCCACCGCCAGGCGGGACGGGTCCGGCGAGTGGTGGCTGCGGGGTCGCGGTCTGGGCGGCTCGACCGCCATCAACGGCATGATCTACATCCGCGGGTGGGCGCCGGACTACGACGCCCTGGTCGCCGCGGGCAACCCCGGGTGGGGTTGGACCGCCATGCTGCCCGCCTTCCGGTCGATGGAGGACCACGCGCTGGGTGCCTCGCCGCTGCGTGGCGTCGACGGCCCGCTGCACGTGTCGGTGTCCAGCAGCCGCGACCCGGTCGTGGCCGCGATGCTCGGCGCGGCCGCCGCCGCCGGGCTCACCCCGGTGGCCGACGTCAACGCCTCCGACGACGACCGCATCGGGCCGCCGCCCTCGACGATCCGGCGCGGAGCGCGGGTGTCGGCCGCCTCGGCGTTCCTCGAACCGGCGCGCCACCGCCCCAACCTGCACGTCCTGGTCGAGGCGCGGGTGAACTCCGTGCTGCTGGACGGCGGCATGGCGGCGGGGGCGATGCGGGCGGCGGGCGTGGTCGGGGTCGTCGGTCCCGGTGCTGCGCGGGGCTGCGGTGAGCCGCTCGTCGCGCGGGCGCGCCGCGAGGTGATCCTCGCCGCCGGGGCGGTGAAGACGCCGCTGCTGCTCGAACGCTCCGGTATCGGCGACCCGGCCCGGCTGACCCGCGCAGGCATCGACCCGGCCGTGACATCACCGAACGTCGGCGAGCGGCTCGTGGAGCACCGGGCCGTCACCGTGCATGCCCGGCTGCACCCCGGGCTCGGCCTCAACGAGCGGCTCGGCACGATATCCGGGCAGCTGCTCGCCGGCAGCGCTTATCTGCTCACCCGCCGTGGACCGATCGCCACCGGCCCGTACGACCTCCTCGGCCAGTTGCGGTCGGCACCCGAGGAGGTGCGGCCCGACATCCAGATCATGCTGACCCCGATGTCGATCGACTTGACGGCCGACCGGTTGCGGCTCGCCCGGCACGCCGGGCTGATGATCTCGGGCTACCAGCTGCGCCCGACGACCCGTGGCGCCGTGCACGCTTCCGGGCCGGGCCTCACCGACCCGCCGGTGATCGACGCGCACTACCTCGACACCGATGTCGACCGGCGGGTCACCGGACGGATCCTCGGACGGGTGCGTGCGCTGCTGGCCGAGCAGCCGTTGGCCGAGCTCGTCGTCGCGGAGGAGTCACCCGGGCCGGACGTCGCCGAGCCCGAGCAGGCCGTCGAGTTCGCCCTCGCCACCGGAACGGGTGTCTACCACGCGATCGGATCGTGCGCGATGGGCCCGTCCGACGACGACGTCGTGGACGCGCGGCTGCGGGTGCGCGGCGTCCACGACCTGCGGGTGGTCGACGCGTCGG
>JAEUJO010000033.1 GCA_016794615.1 Pseudonocardia sp.
GCCTGGGGCTGGCGAACCACCCGCAACCTCTCCGAGATGTGCGCCGATGCATGGCGCTTCCAGCAGCGCAACCCCGCCGGCTACGGCAGTTGACGTTTCCGAGCACAGGAGTCTTCTCAATGCGTCTCACCGTCATCGGAACCGGTTACCTCGGTGCCGTCCACGCCGCCTGCATGGCCGACCTCGGACACGACGTGCTCGGCGTCGACACCGACACCGCGAAGATCGAAGCCCTCGCCGCCGGGCGTCCGCCGTTCCACGAGCCCGGTCTCGGCGAGGTGCTCTCCCGCAACGTCGACGCCGGCAGGCTGCGCTTCTCCACCTCGCTCGCCGAGGCCGCGGAGTTCGGCGACGTGCACTTCGTGTGCGTCGGCACGCCGCAGAGGCCCGGCTCGAACGCGGCCGACCTGCGCCACGTCGACGCCGTGGTCGACGGCCTCGCGCCGCACCTGCATCGCGAGGCGCTGGTCGTCGGCAAGTCGACTGTGCCCGTCGGCACCGCAGCCCGGCTCGCGGCCCGCATCGCGGAGCTCGCCCCGGGCGGCGGCGACGTCGAGCTCGCGTGGAACCCCGAGTTCCTGCGGGAGGGGTTCGCCGTGCAGGACACGCTGCACCCGGACCGGCTCGTGGTCGGCGTGACGTCGGAGAAGGCCGCGGCGACGCTGCGGGCCGTCTACGCCCCGATCCTGGAGAGCGACGAGACACCGTGGATCTGCACGGACCTCGCCACCGCGGAGCTGGTCAAGGTCTCCGCCAACGCCTTCCTCGCCACCAAGATCTCGTTCATCAACGCCATCGCGGACGTGTGCGACGCCGCCGGGGCCGACGTCACCACGCTCGCCACGGCCATCGGCCACGACGCCCGCATCGGTTCCCGGTTCCTCTCGGCCGGCCTCGGGTTCGGCGGGGGTTGCCTGCCCAAGGACATCCGGGCGTTCATGGCACGGGCCCAGGAGCTGGGTGTGCACGACGCGCTCGGCTTCCTGCGCGAGGTCGACGAGATCAACATGCGCCGGCGGCGGCGGACCGTCGAGCTCGCCCGCGAGATGGTCGGCGGGACGTTCCTGGGGACCAACATCGCCGTGCTCGGTGCGGCGTTCAAACCGGACAGCGACGACGTCCGCGACTCGCCGGCGCTCAACGTGGCCGCGACGATCCAGCTGCAGGGGCGCAGGTCCGCGTGCACGATCCCGCGGCCATGGAGAACGCCCGTGCTCTGTTCCCGACCCTGGACTACGCGCCCGACGTCGAGAAGACCTGCGAGCACGCCGACCTGGTGCTGCACCTCACCGAGTGGAAGCAGTACCGGGAGCTCGATCCGGTCGCCCTGGCCGCGCTCACTCGCAACCCGAGGCTGCTCGACGGTCGCAACGCCCTGCCGACGGAGGCCTGGCGCTCGGCGGGGTGGACGATCCGTTCGCTGGGTAGGAGTGCCCGCTGAAGTTCGTCCTGCGACGGCGTGAGCTGCTGTCGATGATGCTGTTCGCCGCGACGGGCTGCAGCCGCCCCGGATCCGACTGGGTCACGGCGGCGCCGACACCGGTGTCGGCTCCACCGGAGCACCTTCGGGGTGCGGACCTCTCCTTCACCCTGGAGCTGGAGGCGGCCGGGCACACCTTCACGGACGCCGGACGGAGCGCCCCGCTCGAGCGTGTCCTGGCCGCACGTGGTGCGGATGTGGTGCGGCTTCGGCTCTGGGTGAACCCGCAGCCCGGCCGGAGCGACCTGGCGTCGGTGCTGGCCCTCGGGCGTCGTGCCGCCGAGGCGGGTTGCCGGATCCTCCTCGACCTCCACTACTCGGACACCTGGGCCGACCACTCCAACCAGGACACACCCTCCGCCTGGAAGGATCAGAGCGTCGCCGGGCTCGTCGAGACCGTGCGCGCCTACACCCGCGCCGTCGTCGACGCATTCATGCGTCAGGCAACGCCACCGGCGATCGTGCAGATCGGCAACGAGGTCACCAACGGCATGCTGTGGCCGACCGGGCAGGTCGTCCACGCGGTCGGCCCGGGGGGCTGGAACGTCTTCGTGCAGCTGCTCAAGGCCGGCATCGCCGGTGTCCGGGACGCGGCGCCGACAACGACCGAGACGATGATCCACATCGATCGCGGCGGCGACAACGGCGGCGCTCGCTACTTCTACGACAACATCGTGGACAACGGCGTCGAGTTCGATCTCATCGGCCTCTCGTACTACCCGTTCTGGCACGGCTCGCTCGCCGCACTGTCGGCGAACCTCGACGATCTCGCCCGCCGGTACCGGAAGGACGTCGTGGTCGTCGAGACGGCCTATCCCTGGATGCTCCCGTCGACCGGCGACGGGGTCGGCTACTTCGCCTCCAGGCCCGACCAGCTGCCCGACGGCGATCGGTTCCCGGCGACACCCGCCGGTCAGGCGGACTACTTCGAGGAGCTGCGCCGCACCCTCGCCGCGGTACCGGACAACAGGGGAAGGGGTTTCCTGGTCTGGGAACCGGCCTGGTTCCCGGGCGTCGGGTGGGAGCACGGCGACGTCAACCCGTACGCGAACCTCACGATGTTCACCTGGGACGGTAACGGACTGCCGTCGCTCGCGGCGTTCCGCGCCTGAGCGGGAACGGGCCATCGCATGGCTGAGGTCCGGACCGAGGTCCGTGTGAGCCCACGAGCCGTCGTGGTCCTGCACCGCTGCCTGGCGACCCTGTCCGCGACGTTCCTGGCCGGCACGCTGGTCCTCCTCCACCGGTTCGCGGAGCGCGGCTACGACCTGCAGCTGCACCCGTTCGTTCTGCAGCTCCTGGCGCAGAGCAATCTCTCGGTCGAGAACGTGCTCGCCGCCTGGTACTCCTCGATGTTGCTGCTCTCGACGGCCGTCGTCTGCACCGTCTGCTTCCTCGCCGAACGGCGGCCCCGGCCGGCGTCCGTCCTGCGGTTCGGGTGGATCGGGCTGGCCGCCGTCTTCGCCGCGCTGTCCTGGGACGAGCTCGGTTCCCTTCATGAGCGCGAGGTGTTGCCGTCGGGAACGCTCGGGTGGCTGCTGTGGCTCGTCCCGTTCATCGTCGCCGTGCCCGTCTACATGCTGCTCTTCGCCTGGTTCCGGCTCAGGCGCTCCACGCGCGCGTTGACCTACGTCTGCCTCGGAGTGTTGCTGCTCGCCACGGTCCCGCTGCAGGAGTTCGTCGAGGTCGAGGTCATGCTCGCGCACGCGGCACCGGGATGGCGGCGGCCGGTGCTGCTCGTCGTCCTCGAGGAGGGCACCGAGCTGCTCGGCATGCAGCTCCTCCTGGCCGGGGTGATCCGCCACGCCCTCGACGTGCTCGGCGAGCGGCGGGGGGAACGGGTGGCCCTGACCGTGACGTTCCCGGGCCGTGGGGTGACGTCCGCGCTGTACGTCGCGGTGGTCGGCCTGGTCCTGGCGGGTACCTACGAGCTCGGGCGACTCGTGCCGCCGGATCCGGCGAACGGCAGGCCGGAGAACTGGCCACCGAGCGTCCTGGCCTTCGTGGCCTCCGTGACGGCGCTGTCGCTGGTCGACCGCGTGAGCCGGGAGCGGGAGGAGCGGCTCTCCGGTGCGCTGCTCGCCGCCCTGAGCCTGCTCACCGGGGCGTACGTGGGTGGTGTCGTCGTCTACGACGCCGTTCGCGGTGCCTTGGCCGGTGGCATCCTGCTGACCGTCGCGGTGGTCCTGAGCTCGGTGAGAAGCCGGGCTGTCCGCCTCGGCTCAGCCGCATGGGCGGTGTCGGCACTGGTCGCGGTCACCGTGCCCGACCTCGTCGCCACCCGGCTCTCGTCGAGTGTGGCAGCCGCCTGCCTGATCCTCGGCCTGTGCGCCGGAGCGCGCCGCGCACCGACCCCCGCCCACCGGGCCGCCCGCCGAGCTCGTGGGGCGGGCCCGGCCTTGCGGACCGGCGTTCGGGCGAGGTCGGTAGCACCGGTCAACTCTGCGGGCCGACGGCCTTGGCCACGGCCATGACGTATTCGCCGTAGCCCGACTTGCCCTGCCGAGCGCCCAGCTCGAAGCATGCGTCGGCGTCGATGAACCCCATCCGCAGGGCGACTTCTTCGATGCAGGCGATGCGGATGCCCTGCCGGTTCTCCAGCACCTGGACGTACTGGCCCGCCTCGAGCAGCGACTCGTGGGTGCCGGTGTCGAGCCAGGCGAAGCCGCGGCCGAGGTCGACGAGCCGGGCGCGGCGTTGTTCGAGGTAAGTCTGGTTGACGTCGGTGATCTCGAGCTCGCCGCGGGCCGAGGGCTTCAGACCGCGGGCGATGTCGACGACGGTGTTGTCGTAGAGGTAGAGCCCGGTGATCGCGCGGTTGGAGCGCGGGTGGGCGGGCTTCTCCTCGATGGAGATCAGGCGGCCGTCGTCGTCGGCTTCGCCGACGCCGTAGCGCTGGGGGTCCTTGACCGCGTAGCCGAAGAGCACGCAGCCGTCGTCGCCGTTCTGGACGGCGGAGACGCTGCGGTGCAGCAGCCCGGAGAAGCCGGGGCCGTGGAAGATGTTGTCGCCGAGCACGAGCGCGGCGCAGTCGTCGCCGACGTGGTCCGCGCCGATGAGGAAGGCCTGGGCGAGCCCGTCCGGGGAGGGCTGCTCGGCGTAGGTGATGGTGAGGCCGAGCTCGTGCCCGTCACCGAGCAGCCGGTGGAAGCCGGGCAGGTCGTCCGGGGTGCTGATGAGCAGGATCTCCCGGATGCCGGCCAGCATCAGCGTCGACAGCGGGTGGTAGATCATCGGCTTGTCGTAGATCGGAAGCAGCTGTTTGGACACGGCGCGGGTGATCGGATGCAGCCGGGTGCCGGTGCCCCCGGCGAGGATGATGCCCTTCATCGGCCCAGCTCCAGTTTGACGTATGCCGCCAGGCTCTCGCGCCACGGCGGCAGGGTGACGCCCGCGGCGGCGGCCTTCGTCAGGTCCAGCACGCTGTTGAGGGGCCGGCGCGCGGCGTGCGGCTTGTCGGCGAAGTAGGCGGCCGTGGTCGTTCCCGTGACGTCCGCCGGGTCGCGGCCGGCGAGGGTGAAGGTCGCCCGGGTGATGTCGGCCCAGGAGGCGGGCTCGCCGGTGTTGGTGAGGTGATAGACCCCCGACGGGGCGCCGAGCAGCGCGACGATCCCGGCGGCCAGATCGTCGGCGAAGGTGGGCCTGCCGATCTGGTCGTCGACGACGGTGGGGGAGACCCCACGGGCGGCGAGCCCGAGCATGGTGCGCACGAAGTTGTCCCCGTCGCCCATCACCCAGGTCGTGCGGACGACCAGGTGTCGGGCCGCGAGCGTCGCGGCGATCTCCCCGGCGGCCTTCGCGGCCCCGTAGCAGCTCAGCGGGCACAGCGGTGTTTCTTCGACGATCGGGTCGGTGACGGTGCCGTCGAACACGTACTCGCTGGAGATGTGCACGAGCGTCATGCGGTGGGTGTTGGCGGCGGCGGCCAGGTGCGCGACGGCGGTGGCGTTGGCCGCCCAGGCGACGACCCGGCCCTCGGGTGTCTCGGCCCCGTCGACATCGGTGGAGGCGGCGGCGTTGATCAGCACGTCGACGCCGGACCAGTCGTGCGATCCGACGGCTGCGGGGTCGGTGATGTCGAGGTCGGCCCGGTACAGGGCGACGGCGTCGGGCAGCCGCGCGGTCAGCGCCCGGCCGAGCTGGCCACCTGCGCCGACGATCGCGGTGGTCACGGGAGGAGTTCGGCGTAGTGCGCCTGGCAGGCTTCCCAGGTGGGCAGCAGGCCGTCGGTTCGGGCTTGGGCGAGTGTGGGTGCCGCGGCGTCCTTGTCGGACAGGATGGGGTCGAGCCCGCCGGGCCAGGGCAGGTCGAGTGCGGGGTCCAGCGGGTGCACGCCGTGTTCGGCGCCGGGGCGGTAGCCGGTGGAGCACAGGTAGGTCATCGCGGTGTCGTCGTCGAGCGCGACGAACGCGTGCCCGAGGCCCTCGGCCAGGTACACCGCCCGCGACGACACGGCGTCGAGTTCGACCGCTTCGACCAGTCCGTAGGTGGGGGAGCCGACCCTGACGTCAACGATCACGTCGAGCAGGGCACCGCGGGCGCAGTAGACGTACTTGGCCTGACCGGGTGGGACGTCGGCGAAGTGCAGGCCGCGGATCACCCCGCGCGCGGAGAGGCTCTGGTTGACCTGCGCGACGTGCAGGTCGAAACCGAGGGCCTCGCGGAAGGCGTCGGCCTGATAGGGCGCGGCGAACCGGCCGCGGTCGTCGGGGAAGACCTGCGGCTCGAACACCCAGGCGCCGGCGATCGTCAGCTCGGTCGCCTTCATCGCGCCACCGCCCCGGCCTTCAGCGGTTCCCACCACGCGCGGTTGTCGGTGTACCAGCTGACGGTGTCGGCCAAGCCCGTGTCGAACGAGACCTGTGGTGCGTATCCCAACTCGGCGGCGATCTTGGTCCAGTCGACGGAGTAGCGGCGGTCGTGGCCGAGCCGGTCGGCGACCGGCTCGATCCGGGAGATGTCGGCGCCGAGGGCGTCGAGCAGGCGGTGGGTCAGGTCGCGGTTGGTCAGCTCGGTGCCGCCGCCGATGTTGTAGACCTCGCCGGGCCGCCCGCCGGCGAGCACGAGCGCGATGCCGCGGCAGTGGTCGTCGACGTGGAGCCAGTCGCGGACGTTGAGCCCGTCGCCGTAGAGCGGGACGGTGCCGCCGTCGAGCAGGTTCGTCACGAACAGCGGGATGACCTTCTCGGGGAACTGGTGGGGCCCGTAGTTGTTGGAGCAGCGGGTGATGCACACCGGCAGGCCGTGGGTGCGGTGGTAGGCGCGGGCGAGCAGGTCCGACGAGGCCTTCGACGCGGAGTAGGGCGAGTTCGGCTCCAGCGGGTGGGTCTCGGGCCAGGAGCCGTGCGGGATCGAGCCGTAGACCTCGTCGGTGGAGACGTGCACGAACCGCTGCACG
>JAEUJO010000043.1 GCA_016794615.1 Pseudonocardia sp.
CCAGCGGCTCCATCAGCTCGGTCAGGCGGGCTGCACGGGCGTCGCCGAGTGCCGCGCACGGTGCGTCCGCGAGGGCGTCGGTGTGCGCCTCCACGGCGGCGCGACGTTCCCGGCCCGCGTCGGTGAGCGCCCCGTCCCGGCTCAGGAGGCCCCGCTCGACCAGCCGGTCCACGCCTGCCGCCCACTCGTCCTCGGTCCAGCCGCGGCGGGTACGCATCCAGGTGGAGTCCATCGCGAGCTCGGCGGCATGCAGCGCCAGCGACTCGACCGGGTCCAGCCCCGCGGTGAGCAGGGCCGCGACATGGCCGTCTCCGCGTTGCTCGCGCAGCACCGTCTGGGCGTGCCAGAGCACGAGGTGCGAGGGCTCCGGCCACGGGAGCGCGGCGTTCGCGGCAGCCATCGCCCGCCCGGCGGTGGGCGCTGCGAGCGCGGCCTCCCGGGCGAGCTCCGCCGCCTGCGCCACCTCGGCCGACCGCAGCGTCTCCGCGCCGAGGAGGCGGTGCAGCGCGGCGTCCACCGCCTCCAGCCGCACCGCCAGGAACCGCTCCGGCGCCGCCACTCGCCACGTGTCGGGCACCGCGCGGGCCACGAGCCGAGGGGCGAACCCGTAGAACAGCGCGGCGACGAGCTCCGGAGGGGCGGCGCCGAGCGGAGCGGCGCGCAGCGCGAAGTAGCTCATCCAGTAGCCGCGCGTGCCGAGCTCCGTGCAGGCGGCCTGTGGCTCCGGGGCGAAGTAGAGGACGGCGTGGTAGGGCTCGAGTGCCCGCCAGAGCCTCCGGGCCCGGTGCTCGTCCACCTGTTCCACGACCGCTCCTCCGCTGCCGACGCCGTCGTCCCGCACTACCGGACCGTAGATCCTGGCGGGCCCGGGCGCCCGGGATCGGCGGCCGGGCCACCACCCAGCTGAACACCGCGATGCGGTAGCCGATCCGGCGGCCCCGCGCCGGATCCCGTGACCGATCCGGCCGCACCCGGCCGCACCGATACGTCGTCGGCGGCCTGTCAGCCCTCGTCGGCGACCGGGCCGAGCGCCCGCTCCACCCTCTCGACCTTCGCCTGGAGCTGGCCCGTCCAGCCCGGCCGGATGTCGGCCTTCAGCACCAGGCTCACCCGCGGCGCTCGCGCCGCGACCGCCTCGACGGCGCGCTTGACCACCTCCATCGCCTCGTCCCACGTCGGCGCCTCGATCGTGGTGAACATCGAGGTGGTCTCGTTCGGCAGCCCGGACTCCCGGACCACCCGCACCGCCTCGGCCACGACGTCGCCGACACTGTCCGACCCGCCCCCTGAGGGCGCCACGCTGAATGCCACGAGCATGGCCACCAGCGTGCCGCACCCGCGCGCCGCACGGCCACAGCGCTCCGTCCACCGCACACCGTCCACCGCACACCGCCCACCGCCCACCGCCCACTTCGGACCCACAGCGATGCGGTGCCCGACGTCCGGACTGCCGGCCGGGGGAATGGCACACGCGCCGCACGGGCCACAGCGCACCGTCCACCGCACACCGTCCACTTCGGACCCACAGCGATGCGGTGCGCGACGTCCGAACTGCCGGTCGGGGGAATGGCAAAGGACACTGCTAGCGTCGGCCGTCATGACGTCGCGGGAGCCCCTGCCGTTCGACCCGATCCTCCGGGCGGCCGCGCTGTGGGACGAGCGCGTCGGCCCGTCCCGCACGATGGCCGCCGTGACGAGCGTGATGCGGGTGCAGCAGATCCTGCTGTCGGCCGTCGACGGCGCCCTGCGCCCGCACGGGCTGACCTTCGCCCGGTACGAGGCACTGGTGCTGCTGAGCTTCTCCCGCCACGGGCGGCTGCCGATGCGGGTGATGGGCGAACGCCTGCAGCTGCACCCCACGAGCGTCACCAACATCGTCGACCGGCTGCAGGCCGACGGCCTCGTACGCCGCGTGCCACACCCCACGGATCGGCGGGCCACGCTCGTGGAGATCACCGATGGCGGCCGCGCCGCGCTCGAGGACGCCACCAAGGCGGTGACCGAGATCGACTTCGGCCTCTCCGGCCTGACGCCACAGGAGGAGATCCAGCTGACGACGCTGCTCAGCCAGGTCCGGCACGCCGCGGGCGACTTCGCGGCCCAGCCCGACCCGGCGGCCCACGCGGGCGGGGATCTGTTCGACGACGAGTCGTCCGCCGACTTCGCCTGACCCACCCGCGCACACCTCGCCATCACACCCCCGCATCGGCCTGCCCCTCACCGGCGGTGCCGCCGCCGGTTGCCGGGGCGGCGGCCGGGCCAGATCCGCCCGGCGCGCCGGGCCGGACGGCGCTCACCCCCACCGGGCCGCCGCCGAGGGCGCCGTGCGCCGAACCCGACGAGCACCCCTCCCGTCGCACCCGCCAGCGCACACACCCCGCACGTCGTCGCGTCCATCCGTACTCCCCCCGATGCCGCCGGGCCCGGTGTTGACGGGCCGTTGCCTCAACGCCGTTGACAGTACGGTCGACCACCGACATTCTCGGGTCGGTGACCGCCGCACGACCGACGCCACTGCGCGCCGCGCGCGCCGCGCAGGGCTGGTCCCAGACCGTCGCCGCACGCGCCCTGGCCGGCCTGGCCCGTGAGCGGGGGGTCCCGGTCGCCTCGGCCGCGAGCCTGAAGACGCTGCTCTCACGCTGGGAGAACGGGCACGCCACGCCGGATGCGTCGTACCGGGCCCTGCTCGAGGAGCTGTACGCGGAGCCCGGCGTCGGCCTCACCCCACCGGCCCCCGTGCCGGACACCGCCGGTCCGGTCGCACGCCTGCGCGCCCGGCTCACCGCGGCCGCGGCCGTGGACGCGGAGGTCGTCGCGCTGTGGCGCACCCAGCTCGCGACCGCGCAGCACCTGGACGACCGGCTCGGCGGCGCCGGAGCCGCCGACGCCGTCTGGGTGCTCGTCGAGCAGCTCGAATCCGTCCTGCCGCACCTGCCCGACCCGGGCCGCCGCCGGCCCGTCGCCGCGCTGCTCGCCAGGGCCTGCCTGCTCGCGGGCACCCAGGCGCTGGACGGGGGCGACCCGGACACGGCCGTCGCCCGCTTCACCCGCGCCGCCGAGACGGCCCGCGACGCGGGTGCCGCCGACCTCGTCGCTGCGGCCGCGACCGGGCACGCCGATGCGCTGGTCGACGTCGGCGCACCGCAGGATGCGCTCGCCGTCCTGGAGCACGCCCGACCCCGCCCCGACCGCGCGCACCCGCCCCGAGACCTCGCCGTCGAGCTCGCCGAGCCACGATCCGGTCTCGGGCACCGGACCATCGGCATGCCCGGCCCGACCGTGGAGCAGCTGTCCGCGGCCCTCGCCGAGGGCCCCCGATCGGTGCGGAAGCGGGCCGAGCTGCACGCCGAGCTCGCTCGCGCCTGCGCCACCGCAGGCCGGGCCGACGACGCCGCAACCCACGCCCGGGCCGCTCGCGCGCTCGCGGCCCGGATCGGGTCGCAGCGGGTACTGCGCCTGCTCGACGGTCAGGACTCTCGGGTCCGGTGCGCCGAGTCCAGCAGCGCGTCGGCGGCCCGGTAGGGATCGAGGTCGCCGGCCATCACCCGGTCGGCGAGCCCGGGCAGCGCCCCGGCGCCGCGGACGTCCCCGATCCGCGCGCGTACCTGCTCCAACGCGATCGCCTCGATCTCCGCGGCGGCCCGCGCCCGGCGGCGGACCGCTCGCGCCCCCGTGTCGTCCAGCCACTCGCGATGCGCGTCGAGAGCCGCCACGAGATCGTCGATCCCCTCGCTTCGCACGGCGACGGTCGAGACGACGGGGCGCGTCCAGCCGGCGCCGCCCACCCGGCCGTCCGCGGACATCGCGATCGCGTGCTCGAGGTCGCGCACGGTCCGGCGCGCACCCCTGTGGTCCGCCTTGTTGACCGCGAGCACGTCGGCGACCTCGAGGATCCCCGCCTTCGCAGCCTGCACGCCGTCGCCCATCCCCGGCGCGAGCAGCACCACCGTGGTGTCGGCCAGCGCGACGATCTCGATCTCGGACTGCCCCACGCCGACGGTCTCCACCAGCACCACGTCGCACCCGGCCGCGTCGAGGACCCGCAGTGCCTGGGGCGTGGACCAGGCCAGGCCGCCCAGATGCCCCCGGCTCGCCATCGAGCGGATGAACACGCCCTCGTCCGTCGCGTGCTCGCCCATCCGTACCCGGTCGCCGAGCAGCGCACCGCCCGAGAACGGCGAGGAGGGGTCGACGGCCAGCACACCCACCCGGCGGCCGCGCCGGCGCAGGGCGGCGACCAGTGCGGACGTCGAGGTCGACTTGCCCACCCCCGGCGGCCCGGTCAGCCCCACGACGTGCGCTCGCCCCGTGTGCGGGGCGAGCCGGGCCGCGACCTCCCGCAGCAGCGCGCGACCGGCGGCCGTGTCGGTCTCGACGAGCGAGATCAGCCTCGCAACGGCCCGATGCTCCCCGCGCAGAGCACGGGCGACCAGGTCCTCGACGTCCGGCGGGCGGCCCACGGCCGGGACCATACCGACCGTGGCGGCAGGCACGGACACGGCGGAACGGGAAGTGAGTGACCCGTCACACACGGCGCCGTGCAATCTCCCCCTTACATTCCGGACATGACGACCTCATCACTGGGCGCCTTGGTCACCGGCGTCGACCACGTGGGAATCGCGGTCGCGGACCTGGACGAGGCGATCACCTGGTACGCCGACACGCTCGGGTTGATCGCCACCCATACCGAGACGAACGAGGAGCAGGGGGTCCGCGAGGCGATGCTGTCGGCCCCCGGTGACACGGGAGCCGCCATCCAGCTCCTGGCCCCGCTGCGGCCGGACTCGCCGATCGGGAAGTTCATCGATCGCAACGGTCCGGGCATCCAGCAGCTGGCCTACCGGGTCTCCGACATCGACGCCGCGTGCGCCACGCTGCGGGAGAAGGGCGTGCGGCTGCTCTACGCCGAGCCGCGCCGCGGGACGGCGGACTCGCGGATCAACTTCGTGCACCCGCGTGATGCCGGCGGCGTGCTGGTGGAGCTCGTCGAGCCCGCCGCCGCGGGCGGGCACTGACCACCCACCTCGCCCGAGGACCGGTTTCACACCATCGAGCCCGAGAGTGTGGGTGCTGCGCACATAGTGCGCCCCAGTACGCCGTTCTTAACGTCCCCGTCACAGGTACTGCTCGCCGATCTGCGCAGCAACCTCGTGGCATGAGTCACAGTCCCGCCGAAGCCATCGGTGGAAGTGTTCAATCCGGGTACCATACTGATCAGTAGCTTGGAATGCCAAGCATATCGGGTCACGACTTCAGCCATCGGAGGCCAGTTGTGCAGGAGATCCTTGACGCCATTCTCGCCGGGCAGTACGACGCCGTCGGCGCGCTCGCCATCCCCGAGCACTACCGGGGGGTGACAGTGCATGCGGACGAGGTGGGAATGTTCGAGGGGCTCTCCTCGCGCGAGAAGGACCCGCGCAAGAGCCTGCACATCGACGACGTGGCGACACCCGAGCTCGGGCCGGGCGAGGCGATCGTCGCCGTGATGGCCAGCGCCATCAACTACAACACGGTCTGGACGTCGATCTTCGAGCCGCTCCCGACCTTCGGCTTCCTCAAGCGCTACGGGCGCCTTTCGCCCCTCGCGAAGCGCCACGATCTGCCCTACCACGTGGTGGGCTCGGACCTGGCGGGCGTCGTGCTGCGCACCGGGCCGGGGGTGCACGCCTGGAAACCGGGCGACCGCGTCGTCGCCCACTGTCTGTCGGTCGAGCTCGAGAGCCCGGACGGGCACAACGACACGATGATGGACCCGGAGCAGCGCATCTGGGGCTTCGAGACGAACTTCGGCGGCCTCGCCGAGCTGGCCCTGGTCAAGTCGAACCAGCTCATGCCGATGCCCGCGCACCTCACGTGGGAGGAGGCTGCGAGCCCCGGCCTGGTCAACTCCACGGCCTACCGCCAGCTCGTCTCGCGCAACGGTGCGGGCATGAAGCAGGGCGACACCGTGCTCATCTGGGGCGCCTCGGGCGGCCTCGGCTCCTACGCCACACAGTTCGCGCTCAACGGCGGTGCCACCCCCGTCTGCGTCGTCTCCTCGCCGGAGAAGGCCGAGATCGTGCGGGAGATGGGCGCCGAGTGCGTGATCGACCGCACCGCCGAGGACTACAAGTTCTGGCGGGACGAGCAGACGCAGGACCCGCGTGAGTGGAAGCGGTTCGGGGCGAAGATCCGCGAGCTGACCGGCGGGGACGACCCGGACATCGTCTTCGAGCACCCCGGCCGCGAGACCTTCGGCGCCAGCGTCTACGTCGCCCGCAGGGGCGGCACGATCGCAACCTGCGCGTCCACCAGCGGCTTCATGCACGAGTTCGACAACCGGTACCTGTGGATGAACCTCAAGCGGATCATCGGTTCGCACTTCGCCAACTACCGCGAGGCGTGGGAGGCCAACCGGCTCGTCGACAAGGGCCTGATCCACCCCACGCTGTCGAAGGTCTACCCGCTCGACGAGACCGGCCAGGCTGCGATCGACGTCCACACGAACGCCCACCAGGGCAAGGTCGGCGTGCTCGCCCTCGCCCCGCGGGAGGGGCTCGGTGTCGTGAACCACGAGCGGCGCGAGAAGCATCTCGCCGAGATCCACCGCTTCCGCGGCGTCTGAAAGAATCCTGAAAAACCGCCGGCCGCGGCCGACGCTGAAGCGTGACCTGTGTCGTGAGGGTTCGAGCCGGCCGTGGGGCCCGGTTCTTCAGCACCCTCCTAAGACAAGTCCCCGGGCGGGGAGCGCCGAGTCCTCCCCGCCCGGGTGACAAGGACGGTCACGCTCGGCATCTATCCGGCCGAGCCGTAGCTCGGCCGGTACGGTGACGCCCATGCCCGCAGAACCCGTCGCGCACCCGTCCGACGGAGTGTTCGCCGTCGGACGGCGCGGTTATGACCCGCAGCAGGTCGACGCGCACCTGCGCCGGTTGGACGCGGAGATCCGCATTCTCGTCGCCGATCGGAACGCCGCCGTCGACCAGGCCGCTCAGCTCGGACGCGACCTCGAAGAGGCCCGGCTCCGGGCGGACCGGTTGCGGACACAGGTGCGGACGATGGCCGCCCGGCCGTCGGACGTGCAGGGCATGAGCGAACGCGTGCGCACGATGCTGCGGCTGGCCGAGGACGAGGTCGCCGACATGCTGCGGCGCGCGGACGACGAGGTCGCCCACCGTCTCGCCGACGCCGACCGCACGGCCGCGCAGCTCGTGGGCGCAGCCCAGCGGGAGGCGGGCCAGATCCACTCCCGCGTCCGCGCGGACGGCGACGCGATTCTCGCCGACGCCGCCCGGCACCGCGAAGAGACCGACGCCGCGTGCGCGACAGACCGGCGAGCGCTGGCCGATGAGCGCGCCGGCGCCGAGCACGCGATCGCGCTGGCCGCCGAGCGGGCCGAGCAGGAACGGGCGGAGGCCTGGGCGGAGTCGGAGCGGCGGCGGGCGGCGGTGGAGAAGGACTTCGCCACCGCCATGGACCAGCGCCGCGCCGAGGCGTTGACCGCGATCGAGCGGGAGCGTGCGCAGATCGCGCAGTGGGTGCACGACACCAGGGACGAGGTCACCCGGCAGACACGCGCAGAGATCACGGCCGCGGAGGAGACCGCCCGCCACATGATCGCCGAAGCCCGGGCCCGGGTGGCCGAGCTCACCGACGTGCGCGGGCGCGTCGCCGCGCAGCTGCGCGGCACGCAAGCGCAGCTCGGGACGGCCCTCGACCACCTCGCGCCCGTGGCCCTGCCCGCGTCGTCCCCGGCCCCGGCGGTGGAGCCCGCCCCCCGGACCACGGCCCTGCCCGCCGC
>JAEUJO010000118.1 GCA_016794615.1 Pseudonocardia sp.
CTCAGGCGACCGGCAGGCCGGCGGCCTTCCAGGCGCGGAAGCCGCCGTCCAGGTCCGTCGCGTTGCGCAGTCCCAGGTCCTGCAGCGACGCCGCCGCGAGGCTCGAGCTGTACCCCTCGGAGCAGAACAGGATCCAGGTGACGTCGTGGCCGGTCGCCTGCGGTATCCGGGCGTCGCTGGCCGGATCCAGCCGCCACTCCAGGTGGTTGCGCTCGATCACCAGCGCGCCGGGGAGCGTGCCCTCGTCGGCACGCTGCCACTGCGGGCGGGTGTCGACGAGCAGCGCGCCGTCCGCCGCCAGCTTCGCCGCCTCGGACGGGGACACCCGGTCCAGCCGGGTGCGGGCCGCGGCGAGCAGGTCGTCCACTGTGGTCAAGCCGTGCCTCCTGTGGTGAGCGCTGTGCGGGTACGCCGCAGGTCGCCCGCCGCGTCAACGGCGTAGTACGACATCGCGGTCAGCGGAGGAGAGTAGGCGTGCACGCTGACGGCGTGTCCCGGCTCGCTGTTGACGACGTCGTGCACGTGGCCCAGCGCGAACGTCGCACCCCGCCCGCCGCGCAGCCGCCGGGTCCGCAGCGCCCGCTCGCCCGGTACCCAGCGGTGCTCCTGCAGCTCGCCGGACACGACGGTCAGCGCACCCAGCGAGCCCGCATGGTCGTGCAGCTCGGTGGCCTGCTCGGTCGCCCAGCTGATCAACCAGACGTCGACGAACGGGTCGGCGTGGAGGCGCCGGTACCAGCGCTGGTGCGGGTCGAGGACGACCTCGTGGGCGCCGGTGCGCACCTGCTCGGCGACGCTGCGGGTGAGCTCCGACAGATCGCGGAGGCTCAGCGGCGTCGGGGCAGCGCCGGGGCGGATGCGGGCAGTGCGCGAGGCGTGCAGCAGCACGGGGGACTCCGAGAAGTGTGGCGGGGCCGAGCGGGACGCGGAAGGTCAGCTCGTGCAACAGCACTGGTCGAAGTGGTGGGCACGCCGGGTTCCCCAGATCTCCCCGAGGATCGCGGCCTGCATGAACACATAGGACCACACCACCGGGCGCCGTGACCATTCCCTCCCAGAGATCGAGCTGCGCCCGAGTTGTCCGGACATCACAGCGGTCGGGCGTGACCCGATCGAGCGCCGTACCGCGCACGGATCACCGGCCGGAATCGACCCGCCTGCATGCGGCACGCCCGTGACCTGGAACCGGCCAACGGCTGAGGGCACGGTTCAGCGCCGGGCGGCGAGCCACTCCCGCAGGTCCTCGAGCGGTCGCGCGCGCTCCGGCTCGTGGTAGATCTCGTGCCAGAACCCGTCGTACCAGCGGACGGTGCGATCGGCCGAGCCCACCGCCGACTCCAGCGCGCGGCTGCCGTCGGGGTCGCAGATCCGGTCCGCGGTGCCGTGCTGCACCAGCAGCGGGAGCCGCAGGTCGCCGGCACGCGCCGCGAGCAGCGTCATCTGGTCGAGCATCGCCAGGGAAAGCGCGATCGAGGGATGTCCGTGGTGGACCAGTGGATCGGCGCGGTAGTCGGCGACCACGGCCCCGTCACGGCTGATCGTCGAGAGGTCCACGACGGCCCGGCGCACCGTCGGCGCCACCCGGGCGAGCAGGGTCACCACCGCCCGGGTGGCGCGGGACACCGGCGGGGCCGCCAGCGCGGGGGCGGAGAGCACCAGGCCGGCGAGGTCGTCCTGGTGGCCCAGCGCGTAGGCGAGCGCAATCTGGCCACCCATGCTGTGCCCGAGCAGGAACGGGCGCAGCCCCGGATGACGCGCGGCGACGGCGCACCGGAACGCGTCGAAGTCGGCGAGGAAGTCCGCGTAGCGCCGCACGTGCACGCGGGTCCCTGCGGACCGGCCGTGGCCACGGTGATCCATCCCGTACACGGCCCAGCCGTCGGGCACGAGCGTGTCGACGACCGTCGTGTAGCGGCCGGAGTGCTCCCCCATCCCGGGACAGATCAGCAGTACCCCGGGCGGCGTGCCACCCGGCAACCAGCCCTGCCAGTAGAGCTCGACCCCGCCGACGCCGGTGAGCCGCCCGTCGACGTGCTCCATGCGGTCAGCGTGCGCGCTCCGGCCCCACGAGGTCGAGGTCCACGTCGAGCTCCGCGCCTTCGGCCAGGCTCACCCGCGCGACGGCACACCCTGACGCACCCGACGCCACGACGGCGTAGCCGCCCTCGGCCAGGTCGTCGAACCGGTAGCGGCCGTCGCCGCCCGTGCGGGCCTCGTCGACGGCGTCGTGATCCTGCCGGACGACGACCCGGACGTCGCGGACCGGCTCGCCCCCGGCGCGCACCGTTCCGCTGACCACGGCCGAGCGGGGCAGCAGCAGCGCCATCTCGACCGGCCCGTCGTCGACGGTGAGGATCGCCGACCGCGGCTGGTATCCGTCCGCGCTGACGATCATCAGGAACCGGCCGGCGTGCGGACTGTGCAGCTCACCACCGCCGTCCACGGCGGTCTTGGCGGTGTCGACCTCGCGGCCGTGATCGTCGAGCAGTGCGACGACGGCGGCAGGCACCGGCTCGCCATCACGGCGAACCACCCGGAACCACACGGGCTGCGAGCTGCCGGGCGCGGCCGGCGGTGGGACGACGCGGAACGCCCCGGTCGGGACCGACGGCTGGAGGAAGACCACGTCGTCATCGGGAACGAGGGTGTCGGTGACGCGCGGCAACGGGCCCGGGAACTCGACCGGCGGAGCGACGGGCACCGCGGACTCCGGCTCAGGCGCCACCTCAGGGGCGGTCACGGGGACCAGGGGCGCGTCGACCGCGCTCGGCCGGATGATCGGGATCCCCATGAGCGGGGTGAGGTCCGGGTCGCTCAACGGGCGGGAGACCGGCTGCGCCGGCTCCTCCGCCGCGTCGGGGTCAGCCGACTGGGCGTTGCCGTCCGCGGCACGAACGGATCCGGCGGACGGCGCGTCGTCGGCCGGATCGGGCGCCGGCGGTGCCCCGACCTGAGCCAGAGCCGGCTCGTCCGCTGCGAGCCGGGTCGGTTCGGGCTCCGTCGAGGGCGACGCGGGTGCGGCCGGCGGCGCCACCTGGGCGGCGGCCCCGGACACGGTCACGACGGACGGTGACGAGCCGGACGGCGCGCCGACTTTCGGCGCAGGCACGAGCATCTCGTCCGTCCGGGCCTCCGGCGCGACCCGCCCAGCCGGCTCGTTCGCTGCGGGCTCGGCGACGACCGGCAACGGCGCGGTCTCCCACGCCCCGCCCGGCTCGGCGCCCGTCATCCGCGCGGCGCGCCGCCACGGTGCGTCGCCGACCTCGATGCCGCCCGCCGGCGTCGTCTGCTGAGGAGCCGCCGCGGGCAGGGCGGCCTCGGGCGCATCCGGCACCGCGACGCCGTCCTGGCGGGGCACGGTCGGGGCGAACAGCTCCGGGCCGGACAGGTCGTCCGCCGGGTCGGTCCGGCGGCGGACCAGGTCGGCGACCGTCCTGGGAGGTTCGTCACCTGACCCGGACACGCCCGGCGCGGAGCGCGTGCGGCGCAGGAGGAGCACACCGATGTATGCCGCCGCGGCGAGAAGGACCACGACCAGCCCGACCAGGATCACGTTCATCCTGCTACTCGCTCTCGCGCTTCGCGCGGACGGGGTGACACCGGTTCGCACTTCCTCGCTGCGCTCGGTCGAGCGCTTCGCGCAGGCGCTGCAACGCCGGTTCGCTCGCAAGCTCGCTCATCGCACTTCCTCGCTGCGCTCGGTCGAGCGCTTCGCGCAGGCGCTGCAACACCGGTTCGCTCGCAAGCTCGCTCACTCCTTGCCCACCCCGGACGATACGAACACGCGCCACCCCGCGTGTTCACCCGGCCGGAACGGCCGACGGGACGCCCCGGGAGCGCATCGGGCCGCCGTGGCCCGTCGCGGTGACCGTAGCACCCGGCAGGGCGTAACCCGCCTGTGGCGAGTCGGCGTGTTTGCGCTGGTCAACCAGAGATGTCAAGCCCGGTCACCGAAAAGGGGATGTGATGTTGGGCGAGCGCCGCCTCGGCGCGCCGACTTCCGATCAAGCCGGGTGCCCGTCCATCCTGGGCCCGCAAACACATGTCCTGTAGATCGTCGCCGGAGCGAGACACGGCGCGGATCCACAGGGGGGAAGGCCGACAGCCTCCGAGCCTCAGGGAGACTCCCGTGATCCGAATGTCCCGTACCGCCGACCGCGTCAAGGTCACGTTCGCACTGCCGCTGGACGGCGCCGCCGGGCGCTGCAGTGTCGTCGGTGACTTCAACGAGTGGATCCCGGGCAGCCATGAGCTGCGCAAGCGCACCAACGGCACCCGCTCGGCGACCGTGACCGTGCCCCGCGGGACCCGGCTCCGCTTCCGCTACCTGGCCGAGGACGGCTACTGGTTCAACGACCCCGACGTCGAGCACCGCGACGGCGCCGACAACGTGGTGGTCGTCTGAGCGGGTGTCGCGAACCCCGCAGACCCCGGTTCCGCCACGTCTTCCGAGAGATCTCCCACACCCCGTCGCGTGGCGGGGCGGCCGAGGAGGAACGATCAGGCCGTGGACTCCGACCTGATCGAGCTGGCAGCCGCGCACGGCGTCGCCACCTCCTACCGCGATGGCGAACGCAAGATCGTCGAGATCGACGCCGACGTCGTCGTCCGGATCCTCGGCCTGCTCGACGTCGACGCGGCCGAGCCGGAGGCACGGAAGGCGGCCCTGGCACGCGCCCGCGAGAAGGCGGCGCTGGGCGCACTGCCGGGCACGATCGGGCACCGGGTCGGCGCGGTCCGCGCGCTGCCCGGTCCCGGCGTGCTGATCAACGCCGAGGGCACGCGGACCGACGTCACCGAGCTCGCCGACGACCTGGACCCGGGCTATTACCGTCTCGAACTGGCCGACGAGCAGCTCGGCCGTGAGGTCACGGTGGTCGTGGCACCGGCCGCGCTGCCGGAGATGCCGCGGTCGTGGGGCTGGATGCTGCAGCTCTACGCGTTGCACTCCGGTGCCTCGTGGGGCATCGGCGACCTCGGCGACCTGCGCGAGTTCGTCGAGTGGACGGGCCGCGAGCACGGCGCGGAGGCGGTGCTGCTCAACCCGCTGCACGCCATCACCCCGGTGTCGCCCGTGCAGGCGTCGCCGTACACACCGTCGAGCAGGCGGTTCGCGACGCCCCTGGCGCTGCGCGTCACCGATCTCGACGCCTACCGCACCGCCGACGACGACACCCGCGCCCAGGTGGACGTGCTGCGTCCCGACACCGCGGGCGACCGGCTCGACCACGACCGGGTGTGGGCCGCCAAGCGCTCGGCCTGCGAGCTGCTGTGGCACTCGGCGGGGCGGCCCGAGCCCGTCGGCGCACCGGACGACCTGTGGCAGTTCGCGATCTTCTGCGCGTTCGCCGAACGCTACGGGAGCCGGTGGAGCCTGTGGCCCGAGGGGTTGCGGCACCCGGCGGCACCGGACGTCGACCGCGCGCGCGTCGAGCTGGCCCCGCGGGTGGCGTTCCATGCGTGGCTGCAGGACCAGGTGCAGCGTCAGCTGTCCGACGTGCGCGGGGTGGCGCAGGAGGTCGGGGTGCGGGTCGTGCACGACCTCGCCATCGGCTGCGACCCGGAGGGCGCCGACGGCTGGGCGCTGCAGGACGTCCTCGCGATGGGGGTGCACGCCGGCGCGCCGCCGGACGCATTCAGCCAGCAGGGCCAGGACTGGGGGCTGCCGCCCTGGCGCCCCGACCGGCTCGACGCCACCGGCTACGCCGCGTACCGCGACCTGCTGCGGGCCACCCTCCGGGCCGCGGACGGGCTGCGGATCGACCACGTCGCCGGGCTGTGGCGGCTGTGGTGGGTGCCACCGGGCGAGTCGCCGGACCGCGGCACCTACGTGCACTACGACTCCGACGTCATGCTCGCCGTGCTGACGCTGGAGGCCTGGCAGGCCGGGGCGATGGTGATCGGCGAGGACCTCGGCACCGTGGAGCGCCAGGTGACCGAGGGACTGGCCGAGCGCAACATCCTTGGCTGCTCCGTGCTCTGGTTCACCCGCGACATCGACGCACCCGGCGTCCCGCTCCTGCCGCCGGACCGGTGGAACCCGAACTCGGTCGCGACGGTCTCGACCCACGACCTGCCGACGGCGTCGGGATTCCTGCGTGGCGAGCACGTGAGCATCCGCACCGAGCTCGGCCTGCTCGCCGACCCGGCCGCGGAGAAGGCGAGCGCCGAGCTCGACCGCCTGGAGCTGGTGGAGCTGCTCCGCGAGGAGGGGCTGGTCTCCGGGGACCACCCGGGAGAGGACCAGCTGGTGGTCGCGATGCACGCGCTGCTCGCCCGAAGCCGGTCGCTGTTGGTGCTGATCTCCCCGTACGACGTGATCGGCGAGGTGCGGCAGCCGAACCTGCCGGGCACCGTCGAGCAGTACCCGAACTGGCGGATACCCCTGCCGGAGACCATGGAGGAGCTGCGCGACGACCCGCGGGTCCGGGTGGTGGTCGACGAGCTGCGCCTGGCCCGGCCGAGGAGCACGGCTTGACCGCCAGAGGCGCGGCCTGATGTAGCGAAAGCGGCTTTGGGTGCACTCAACGCACTGAAAGCCGCTTTCGCTACATCCCGGGCCCGGCGGCTCTACCTCACGCGGGCGGGAAGACGCAGAACTCGTTGCCCTCGACGTCGGCCATGACCGTCCACCGAGGCTGCTCGCCGAGGACGGTCCCCCCGCACGCGACGATCTCCGCCACGTCGCCGACGACGTCGAGGTGCACGCGGTTCTTCCCGGACTTCGGCTCAGGCACCGGGGCGACGTCCAGGGACACGAAGGGCGCGCCGGGGATGTCGGCGACGGACACGAACTCCCCGCCCTCGTCGACGGAGTGCCCCCCGTCGTTGCCGGGCTCGCCGGCTTCGCGATCAACCGACGTTTCGTCGAGGGGCTTCGCCTGCCAGCCACATCCCAGCAGATCGGCCCACCACCGGCCGACGCTGCGCGCGTCGGCCGCGTCGAGACCCAGCTCGTACAGCCGGTACGGCGGCGGCTCCGCACGCACGAAAGCGCAGAACTCGCCACCCTCCGGGTCCGCCATCACCGTCCAGCGCGGAAACTCCTCCACAACCGTCGCACCGAGGGCGAGCAGCTCGTCGACGGAGCCCGCGTGAACGTCGAGGTGCATCCGGTTCTTCACGGTCTTCGGCTCGGGCACCGCGTTGATCCACACGGTGTGCCGCGGCGAGGGGCCGCGCAGGACCGCGTCCCCCTCGCCTGCGTCGGCGAGCTCCAGCCCAAGCACCACCGCCCAGAACCTGCCGAGGCTGAGCGGGTCGACGGCGTCGAGACAGAGATCCTTGTACGCGGCCGGTGCCATCACCGGAGCGTAGGAAATCCTCAGCGGGTGTGTCGATCCACGCCGGCGCCGCTCGTCCGGCCCGGGCGGATCGTCGTGAACCGCACGACCCCGTTCGCGTCGGCGGCCTGCGCACGGCGGGGTCGCCTCCGGTTCGCCGCTGCTGTACGAGCCGTTCGACGACGCGCCCACCGACGGGCCGCTCGCCCCCGCGCAGGTTCGGAAACGGCGGGCGGGCGGCGCGGAGGGTCTCGGGTCGCCGCCGTCGCGAAGCCAGAGTAGACACCGCCCGCATCGCAGTGCCGGATCTCCACGGCCGAGTTCGGCACCGGTCGGACCGCACCACCGACCGAGCACGACGGCAGGTCGTGCAGCGCGAGCCCCGGGCGACCCTCGTGGATGTCGGAGCGGACGCTGTCGACGTCGAACCAGCAGGGACCCTGCGTCTCCTTGCGCCGGGACACCCGCAGCCGGCTGGGCCGGACCCGCCCGTCCATGTCCTCCCGAGGTGTGGTGCGCACAGATCCCTACCTGGTGAACGGGGTCCCCGTGGCCCAACGCTGCGACGGTGATCCGCAGGACACGCATTAGGCTGCGCGCTTCGACCTCGGGAACGCACGTGGGAGGCCGCAGTGGCTGTGGACTGGTCGACCGAGTGGTTCACGAGCACCGTCTGGATCATCGGCGTCACGATCGCCTCTGCTGTCGGGTGCGGCCTGATCGGCTGGCTGCTGGCGCGCTCGACCGTGTGGGGGCGGCAGTTCGCCCGCCTCACCGTCCCCTACTTCACACCGCGGGGCCCGGAGGGGTGGCAGCCACTGGTCACAGCCCTGCTGCTGCTCATGCTGACGATCTTCCTCGTGCGGCTCAACGTGCTGCTCTCCTACTCGAACAACGGCCTGTTGACCGCGCTCCAGCAGCTCGACACATCGGCGTTCACCCGCTATCTCGTCATCTTCGGGGTCCTCGCGACGATCTACGTGGTGATCACGCTGGTGGAGTTCTACGTCCAGCAACGACTCGTGATCAAGTGGTGGTCGTGGCTGACCGACCACATCGTCGACGACTGGCTCGGCGACACCGCCTACCACCGCGGCCGGTTCACCCGCGCTCCCGTGGACAACCCGGACCAGCGCATCCAGGAGGACATCGCCACGTTCCCGGCGTCGACGGTGACCCTCGCGGCGGGTGCCATCAGCGCGCTGGTGTCGCTGGTGTCGTTCACGATCATCCTGTGGCAGCTGTCCGGGCCGCTGGCCCTGCTCGGCGTCGAGATCCCCAGGGCCATGACGTTCGTGGCCTACCTGTTCGTCATCGTCGCCACCGTGATCGCCTTCCGGATCGGCCGTCCGTTGATCCGCCTGAACTTCCTGAACGAGCTGTTCCGCGCCTCGTTCCGCTACGCGCTGATCCGGCTCCGGGACAGCTCCGAGAGCATCGCCTTCCACCGGGGCGAGCCGATCGAGCAGGCCACCCTGTCGACGCGGTTCTCCGCCGTGATCGGCAACGCCTGGGCCCTCGTCTTCCGGAACCTGAAGTTCATCGGCTTCAACCTGTCGGTCAGCCAGGCCGCGGTCGTCGTGCCCTACGTCATCCAGGCACCGCGGTACTTCTCCGGCGCCATCACCCTCGGCGACCTGACCCAGACCGCCACCGCGTTCGGCCAGGTCTCCGATTCCCTGTCGTTCTTCCGCAACGCCTACGACAACTTCGCGAGCTACCGCGCCGTCCTCATCCGGCTCAACGGCCTGCTCGACGCCGACGCCGACGCGCGGGCGCTGCCGTCGGTCGTGCTCGAGCCGAGCGACGACCTGGAAGTGCGGAACCTGACGGTCCGGCTCCCCGACGACCAGGTGCTGGTCGACGACCTGGACCTGCACCTCACACCCGGCGACAGCCTGTTCGTGACCGGCCGGTCGGGCACCGGCAAGACCACCCTCCTGCGCAGCCTCGCCGACCTGTGGCCCTACGCGAACGGGACGGTGCGGCGGCCGCTGGGCGACGACGCGCTGTTCCTGTCCCAGCAACCCTACGTCCCGCTGGGCGACCTGCGCACCGCGCTGGCCTACCCGGGCCCGGCGGGCGACATCGACGACGCCCGGGCCGTGGCCGTGTTGCGGCAGGTGCAGCTACCCCACCTCGTCGACCGGCTCGACGAGGTGGCCGACTGGACCCGCCGCCTGTCACCCGGCGAGCAGCAGCGGCTGGGCTTCGCGCGTCTGCTGCTCGTACGCCCGCGGGTGGCGTTCCTCGACGAGGCCACCGCCGCGCTGGACGAAGGCATGGAGCACACCCTCTACACGCTGCTGCGCGAGGAGCTGCCGGACACGGTGATCATCAGTGTCGGGCACCGCAGCACGCTCAACCGCTTCCACACCGACCGGCTGGAGCTGCTGGGCGAGGGACGATGGCAGGTCGCGGCGCTCAGCCACTGAGCGCCCCTGGGAACGACCCGCCGCCCCCGACCGGCTCACCCCGGCCCGAGTCCGCCGCAGCTTTCGGAACCTCCGCCCGGCGATCGGGCTCCCCGCCGGCGCACCCAAACCCAGCCGACCCGGCCCCGGACGCCCACCCGGCTCCCGCAACCGACACCCCGCGACCAGCCACGACGTCGACAAGACCGTCAAACGCGACCGCACAATCACCGCACGGCGACAGCGCACAGGCCGAAAATCACGCTGAGGCACGGCGCCACGGGTGGGGACACCACCGACACGCCGGTGCAGGATCACCCGGTCATGGCGCGGTTGCGGGCTCAATCGGGAGCTACGGTAGAGGTCGACGCGACCCGGCAACCGCAACCGCCGGCCCCACGTCCCTCCTGGAGAGGACCGTGGACCAGTCGTGGTCGGGGCCGGGAGGAGTTGAGCGCGGTTCACGCGGTGAAGGGGGGGCCGACGAGCCGACGCCGGACGAGGCGCGCTGCGCGCTGCTCGGCGATCCGGCCCGCACGCGTGCCCTCGCCCGGTCGGGTCTCACGGCCGTCGCCGATGCGCAGATGGAGGCCCTGGCCGAGCGGGTGAGCCGCTGGGTCGGTGCGCCCGTCGCGCTGGTCTCGCTCGTGCAGCCGGACCGGCAGGTCTTCCCCGGCATGGCCGGGCTGCCCGAGCCCTGGGCCTCGACCCGGTCGACCCCGCTCACCCACTCGTTCTGCCAGCACGTCGTCGCCTCGGCCGAGCCGCTGATCGTCCCCGACGCCCGCGAGCACCCGCTGCTGCGCGACAACGGCGCCGTCCACGACCTCGGCGTCGTCGCCTATGCCGGGATGCCGCTCACCGACGAGACCGGCATCGTCCTCGGCTCGCTCTGTGCCATCGACATGCGGCCGCGGCGGTGGACCGACGACGAGCTGACCGCCCTGCGCGACCTCGCCGACGCCTGCTCGACGGAGCTGCGGCTCCGGCTGGTCCGGTACGAGGCGCAGGTGGAACGCGCCCGGCGTGACCAGCTCGAGGAGCAGCTGCACCGCTCGGTCGAGCGGGCCCGGACGCTGCTGCACGCCTCGGAGGCCTTCACCGACACGGTGACGGTGGACGACGTGCGCGCCCGGGCCACCGAGCTCGTCGCCAGTGAGCTCGCCCCGTCGTACGCGGTGCTGGTGTTGCCCGAGGACCCCGCCCCGCCCCTCGTCGCCGCGGACACCAGCGATGTCGGATACCCGGACCGGCTGCACTTCGACGCCGACCGTCCGGAGCCCGACCGGCGATGGCTGCGCGACCACGATCTGCACGCCGTCGTCGCGGCCCCGCTCCTGCACGGCGACACGTCGCTGGGCACCCTGCTGCTCGGCTGGAACACCCCGCAGCCGCTGGAGCCGCCGGAGCGCCTCACGATCACCACGCTCGCCGGCTTCGCCGCGCAGGCGATGGACCGGGCGCTGCGCCTGCAGTACCGGACCGGGGTCGCGCACCAGCTGCAACAGGCGATGCTCACCAGCCTCCCCGAGGTCCCGGGGCTGGAGCTGGCGGCGCGCTACCACCCGGCCGACTCCCGCGAGTATGTCGGCGGCGACTGGTACGACGCAGCGTTCATCCCGGACCCGCAGGCGCCCGGGGACGAGATCCTCGCAGTGTGCGTCGGCGACGTCGTCGGCCACACGCTGCAGGCGGCGACGCTGATGGGCCAGGTCCGCGCGATGCTGAGGCAGGCCGGGTGGGATCACCCGGGCGAGCCGCCGTCGCACGCCCTCACTGCACTCGAGCTGGCCACGACCGGGCTCGGCCTGGCGGCCACCGGCACCGCGGTGCTGGCGCACCTGCGCCGGACGGCGGCCGGGCAGTGGTCGATGACCTGGTCGAACGCCGGCCACCCGCCGCCGGTCCTGCTGTGCCCGGACGGCAGCACGGTGCTGCTCGAGGGCCACGAGATCCTGTTCGGCTACCCCGAGCTGCGCACCGGGCCGCGCCGCGACCACGACCGGGTCCTCGAGCCGGGCAGCACGCTGTTCCTCTACACCGACGGCCTCGTCGAGTGCCGCGGCTGCGACCTCGACGAGCGCATCGACCGGCTGCGGGTCCTCCTCGCCGGGCTGCGCGGCCGGCCACCGGCGGAGATGGTCGACACGGCCGTCGAGGTCCTGGCCCCGGACGCCCGGGACGACGTGGTCGCGTTCGCGATCCACCTGACGTCGGACTGATGTCGCTCTCCGCTGTCAGGGATGGCCGTCGACGCACGGTCGTGTGGGGCTGGTTCGATACGGGTAGTAGGGGTAGCCGGTCGTTCTCGATCGCCGTCGAAGCGACACGGGGGCACAGGGAGGTGGCGTCGGGCGATGGTCGACACCGCGTGCCCGCCACGGTCGATGACCTCGACCCACGAGCCGGTGGCCACGGTCGCCGGGCAGATCCGGCGCCGGCTGCGCACGCTGCTGACCGGCTGGGGGCTGTCGGTGGACACGGTGGACGACGCCCTCCTGGTGATCGAGGAGCTCGTCGCGAACGTGCTGGACCACGCCCGCACCCGGTTCCAGCTGATCGTGCGCCTCACGGGCTCAGTGCTGCACGTCGCCGTGCACGACGGCTCCACCGGCGCGCCAGAGGTCCAGCCCTTCGACCCGCACGCGGGCCGGGGCCGGGGCTTGCAGCTCGTCTCGACGCTGGCCGCCCGCTGGGGCTGTGACACCGACACGGCGGGCAAGACGGTGTGGGCCGAGCTGCCGGCCTGATCCGCTCGCGTTTCTCGCGCCACCTCGCGCGGCGTCCGGGGCCGCGCGGCGTCCGGAGCTCGTGCGGCGCCCGGGATGGTGCGCGGGGTCGATCGCGATTCGGACGGTCAGGAGCGGGCCAGCGTCACGCGCAGGCGCAGGTCGTTCTCCGCGAACTCGCTCGTCGCGTAGAAGTTCGACGCTCCCGTCTCGACGTACCCGGGATGGGCGGCGGCCAGCTGCGCCACGGCGGCCGCCTGCTGCGCCTTCGGCAGCGCGGCGATCGCGGGCAACTCGTTGATCACCGCAGCCGCGGCGGGGTTGGTGGTCACCCGGCGCACGGCGGTGTCCTGCCGCCCCGCGTCCATCTTGAGGAACTCCTTCGCCATCGCCGCACCGTTCCCGGCGTGGACGAACAGGTAACCCTTCAGGCCGGGGGTGACCCGCGCACCGGCCGGGTCGTGCACCACCACCCCGTCGCCGCGCACCTCGGTCAGGTAGACGTAGTGGTTCACCGTGCCGAGGATCACGCGCGTGCCGTCGGCCAGCATCTGCGCCGCCTTGGCGCGGACCGCGGGCTTGGTGAAGCTGATCTGCCCGGTCGCCTCCGCGGCCTTCGTCGCGATGCCTGCGTCCCGGGCGACGCGGGCGATCGTGCCCGCGTCCGTCACCGACTTGTACGAACCGTGCTTGCCGATCGCGACCGCGGTCACGAGGTCGAGCGTGCGGATGCGGGCCGACATGCGCGGGTCGTCCAGCGCCGCGGCGAGGTCCACGAACGTGTTGCCGACCTGCACCTGCGCGCCGGCGTGCATTCCCGCGGTGCGCAGCAGGCCGATCATCCGGGCGCGCACCTCGTCCTCACCCGCCATGCTGACCAGCCCCATCGTCAGGGAGGTCATGTTGCAGACGTTCGCGCCGGACGACCCGTAGAGCCAGACGCGGACCTGGCCGGCGTTCTCGCCAGAGTCGGCGACGTCGCGGTAGTGGCCGGCGCCCTGCGCGAAGTACCTGTCGCCGCTCCCGGCCTGCGTCGCGGCGACCCGCGGCGGCGGGCTCTCGGCGGCGACCACGTCCGCGGGGACGGTTCCCGGCGCGGGTTGCGTGGTGTGCGTCGTCGTCGGTGCCGTCGACTTTCCCGACGGGGTCGCGGTGTGCGCGGCGCGCACGATGCCGTCGCGCAGCCGCATCCACTCCGCCGACAGCTGCGCGAAACCGGGCTGGGACGGCTGGAGCTTCATCCCGAACAGGTCTGGGTGCGCCGCCCAGAACGCGAGGTTGGTCAGCGCGTTCGGGTCGCCGTGCCCGGCCGCGACGAGCAGGCGCAACGCGGCGGGCACGAGGCCTGCGGCGCCGATCGCCGCCAGCACCCCGGAACCGGTGCCGGCCGTCCTGCCGGGCGGCAGGACGGTGGCCGCGTCGCCGACCAGCTCGGTCCCCTTCGCACCGGTCGCCGGGGTGGTCTGCCCCGCGACCGGCCCCGTGGGCCCCGTGGCCGAGCCGCCGGACGCCGACGGGCCCGGCGCCGCGGCCGGTCCGCCGGAGGGCACCGCCCGCGGGATCTTGGCGATGATGTGCTCGCCCTTGACCCGCTCGCCCCGCGCCTCGTAGGCGCCGAGGATCTCCGACTCGAGGACGGCGAGGAAGGCGTCGCGGGTCAGCTCCTGCCCGCTGGTCCGGCGCAATGTCCCCTTGGCGGCGGTGTAGGCGTAGGCGGGCCGGTTGTTCATGGTCTCCAGCAGCCACGCCCGCGCCGTCGGGTCCTTCATCCACGGGGTGGACCGGCCCGGACTGTCCTTCGCGAAGCGCCGTTCCATGCGGCCGAGCTCCTTGAGCGTGTAGGCGACGATCGCCGACACGACCTCGTCCTCGGCGCCCGCGTCGAAGAACCGGTCCGTCCACGGCGGCGTCTTCAGCGCCACCGGATCCGGTGCGCCCTCGACCGCCGGCTTGACGCCCGCCTTGAGGGTGTACGTGCCACCGCCCAGGACGATGCCGTGCTTGGCGAACGCCCCCGGGGCCGCCTCGATGATCTCGTAGAGCGAACCCCACCCCAGGGTGACCTGTTTGAAGCCCAGGCTGACGTACATGTTGTCGCGGGTGTAGACGGCGTTGTCCATGCCGCCGGTCTCGACGTTCGCGACGCCCTGGAGCATGAACAGCTGATCCCGATCCAGCGTGGCGGGTGCGCCTGCGACGCCGAGGACGCCCCGCTGCATCATGTCCTGCAGCCGCGTCGTGAGCCGCGTGGTGCCGTACTTCGCGACGCCGACGGCCTTGGTCTTCTGGCGCTGCACGGGGGCCAGGAGCCCGGCGGTGGCGCCGTTCCCCGCGGCACGCTGCAGGTCGAGCAGCGCGGAGACACCGGGCGCGAGCGGTCGCGGCGCCGGGACGGCGCTCGGCGGCCGCACCGAACGGTCGGCCCGGGTGACCACGTGTTCCGGCGTCATCCTTCGATTGTGCGCCCGGGCCGATCGCGGCGACGAGGAGCGAACGGACACCGTCGGGTGCCCGATCGGGCAGGTCCGCAGTTCAGCAGCGGTGCGCACGGCCGC
>JAEUJO010000119.1 GCA_016794615.1 Pseudonocardia sp.
CGGACGCCTGCGCATCGGACGCCTGCGCATCGAACGCCTGCGCATCGAACGAGGTCTGCCGCTCGGGCATGCGTACGTCTCTTCCCCTCGGCATCAGCGTGCTCGTGATCGCAGGCGGGCGCTCCGTCACAGGTAGAGGCCCGTCCCGTGCTCGGTGTGCTCGGTGGCGACGGCGTGCAGCTCCCGCTCGCGCATCACCAGGTAGGTGCTGCCCTGCACCTCGACCTCGTACTGGTCGTCCCGCCCGAACAGGACACGGTCGCCCACCTTCACGGTGCGCACGTGCTGTCCGACGCCGAAGACCTCTCCCCAGATGAGACGCTTGGCGATCTCGGCGGTCGCCGGAATGACGATGCCGGCGCTGCTGCGCCGCTCGCCGCTGCCGTCGGTGACCCGGATCATGACGCGGTCGTGCAGCATCTGGATCTGGAGCTTCGGGTCCTGCACGCGCTCGATGCTACGGCCCACCGGCAGACCCGCCTCGGCAGCCATCGCGGCCACCCGGGTCATGGCAAAGGATAACCCCGCGGGGCTGGCAGGTCGGGGGTCCGACAGCACCGCGGGGCTGAAATAAGTATCGGTGCGCCGAGGGAGTTCGTTACCCCTCGATCGGCGACGTCCGGGATTCACTCGTTCAGACGCTTCGGACACCGGCGTCGACCGGGAACGCGGGCGCGAATGCGCAGCTCAGGTGCCGTTGGCGAGCAGGTAACGGCCGAAGTGCGGAACGGTGAACGCGATCTGGCCGCGCTGCGCGGAGAACACCAGGCCCTTCTTGAGCAGGCTGTCGCGCGCGGGCGAGAGCGACGAGGCGCGCCGGTGCAGGTGGTCGGCGACGCTCGAGGTGTTCACGGGTTCGTCGCGGCCCTCGGTCAGCTCCGCCATCCCGCGCAGGTACTCGCGCTCGGCCGGTGTCGCCCGCTCGTAGCGCGACCCGAAGAAGCCGACGGCCAGCTCCGCCTCCGCCTCCGGGGCCGCCATCTTGACGTCCGCGGCGGTGATCGGGCTGCGTACCGCGGCGTCCCACGCCGCCTTGCCGTAGGCCTGCACGAAGTAGGGGTAACCGCCGGACGCGTCGAAGAGCGCGTCCAACGCGTCGGCGTCGAAGGTGGCGTCCTCCCGCTCGGCCGGGGCGAGCAGCGCGAAGTCGGCGTCCTCGCGGTCGAGCTGGCCGATGCGGGCGTAGCGGAAGAGCCGCTCGGAGTACGACTTCGACGCCGAGAGCACCGCGGGCAGGTGCGGCAGCCCGGCGCCGACGACGACCAGCGGCGCACGCGACTGCGACAGCTCGTGGCACGCCGCGCAGAGCGCCGAGACGTCGTCCGGGCGCAGGTCCTGCATCTCGTCGATGAGGATCGCGACGCCCGTGCCCACGTCCGCGGCCAGCCCCGCGACCTCGGTGAACAGCTCGACGAGGTCGATCTCGATGTCGCCGGAGTCGGCCCGACCGCTGCGCGCGGCCACATCGATCCCGGGCTGCCAGCGTTCGCGCAGCTTGGCGCTGTCCGGTGCGGAGCGCTGCGCGAACGCCTTGAGGATGCCGAGCACCTCGTCGACCCGCTCGGGGTTCTCGTGCCGGACGGCGAGATCCCGGATCGCCCGGTGCAGGGCCGCGGACAGCGGGCGGCGCAGCTCGGCGTCCGGCCGGGCCTCGATCTTCCCGGCACCCCATCCGGCACGGATCGCCATCGAGCGCAGCTCACCGAGCAGGACGGTCTTGCCGACGCCGCGCAGCCCGGTGAGCACGAGGCTGCGTTCGGGACGGCCCCGCGCCACCCGCTCGAGGACGATCTCGAACGCGTCCACCTCGCGGTCCCGCCCGGCCAGCTCGGGCGGCCGCTGACCAGCGCCGGGGGCGAACGGGTTGCGCACCGGATCCATGCATCAGACGGTATCGGTGAGTCTCGCTCAAACCGTAGAAGCGGCTATCGAGGGCGATGGGCGTGTCGCGGCCTGCCATCGTGTCGCACGGCCGCAGGATGTAGCGAAAGCGGCTCTGGGTGCGGTAGATGCACCGAAAGCCGCTTTCGCTACATCGGGGCCGCCGCTCGGCGCCCGCCGCGACGACGCCCGGGTTCCGGACGGGAGCAGCCCGCCCAGCTCGGGCTGCTGGACCGACAACCTGAACCGACAACCTGGACCTACAACCTGGACCTACAACCTGGACCGACAACCGGCGGTGGCGGTCACCGCCGTGCCGGCCGACGCTGAACGCGTCCTGCTGATCAGCCGGTGTGCGGTGTGCTCATTCGCCGCGAAACTCCGGCTTGCGCTTGCCCTTGAACGCCCGAATGCCTTCGATGTAGTCCTGGCTGTCGTAGACGACTCGCCGCAGCCCCTGGACGCGCTCGTAGCCCTGCGGTGACATCGGCCTGGCAGCTGCCAGGATGCGCAATTGCTCCTTCATCACCGCGATGCTCAGCGGAGCGTTCGCCGCGATGTCGCTCGCCATGGCCATGGTGAAGGACTCGAGCTCGTCCTTCGACACGACGGTGTTGATCATTCCGAGGCGCTCGGCTCGCCTGGCCGACACGGGCTTGGCCGTGAAGGCCATCTCGTGCACGATGCGCAGCGGGGCGGCATTGAGGAAGGTCACCATGCCGCTGAGGTTGTAGGGCACGCCCAGCTTGGCCGGGGTGACGGCGAACGTGACATCCGGCGCGGCGATGATCAGGTCGCAGGCGAACACCGCCTCGCAGGCGCCGCCCCACACGCCGCCTTCGAGCATGGCGATCACCGGGGCGGGAAAGTTCTCGATCTGGCGGACCAGGTAGCGCAGCGGGTCGTCCCAGCCGAGCGGGTCGCGATGCGATTCGGGCAGTTCCTCCACGTCGTGACCGGCGGAGAAGACCGTGGCGCCAGGCGGTGCGCGCAGGATCGCCACGCGAAGCTTGCGGCGGGCGAAGTCCGCCAACGCCGCCATGAGTTCATCCACCAGCGGTTTGCTCAACGCATTGCGTCTCGCCGGATTGTTGAGAACCACGATGCCGACAGGACCTCGGACTTCGGTGAGCGTGTAGGTCATGCTGCTTCCTCTCCCGATTCGAGGCGGCGGCCTCGGATCCCGACTCCGGATCCTGCCGCATCGGGCGCGAGCGCAGCGCCCTCCACGGCGCGCAACGTCCCGGTCAGGGCACGAGCTTCGCGACCGCCGTCGGGTCCGGGCTGGCGGCGCCGGACCTCCGCCGAGGTCGTGCGGCGGATCGAGACCACCGCGGTCTCCCCCACGGGTGGCCGGGACGAGCCGGCGCCGCCGACCTCGCGGTGACCGATCGGGGAGTATCGGCTTCTCTACCGACCGACGCAGAATCCTCGATACGACGCGACATCGCGCATTCTCACCCTCTCTCGGAGATGCCCGAGAAACGCGTAGAGGCTCCGATCTGGTTGGCTGTGCGACATGGCACCGGAGATCGTGACGGAGGGGTCGGGCTGGCACGAGCAGGAGGCCGATCGGGCCGAGCTGCAGCTCGGCTACGTCGGCACGGGACGTGACCGGTCGGCGGCGGTGGGCGCCCTCGGGAAGCGGGTCGCGGAGGCACGGCCGGTGTTCGACCTGCGGGGCGTCACGGTGGTGCACCGCCGCCTCGCCGTGCACGACCAGTGGCGGGGCAACCGGGTGGTCGGCTGCCGGGCGACGGAGGACGTCACTCTGCGGCTCGACGACGTGGGTGCGCTGGAGGAGGTGCTCGCCGCCGCCGTCGCGAGCGAGCCCGCGACGCTGAACGGGCCGAACTGGCTGCTCAAGGACCCGGACGCGGCCCGCCGCCGGGCGCAGGAGCGCGCTGTGGCCGACGCCCGCGACCGCGCCGAGGGCTACGCCGCCGCGCTCGGCGGGCGGCTCGGCGCGCTGCTCCGGCTGTCCGAGGCCGGCGACGGCGGTGTCGAGCCCCGGGCGTACCGCATCGCGGCGATGGCCCGCGCCGATGCCGCGCCCGACGTCCGCGAGCTGGGCCTCGAACCGGAGCCCGTGCGCGTCACCGTCCGCTGCACGACGAACTGGGAGCTGCTGACCTGATCGGCAGGGGGCGGGTCAGGAGGCGCGGCGGCCGTCCACGCCGGGACCGTCGACGATCTCGGCGTCGACGACAGGACCTTCGCCCGGCTCACCCTCGACGACCCGACCCTCGACGACGGCGGGGAGCGCCGGACGCGCTGTCGGGGGATACGGGAACCCCGGACCGTCGACGACCTCGCCGTCCACTATCGACCCGTCGCCCCGGATCCGGGCCGTGCGCAGCACCGGCGCGCGGCGTTCGGCCTCCCGCACCATCCGGCGGCGGACGAGCGACCGCGTCGGCGGCAGCAGGAGGAGCAGCCCGGCGACATCCGTGACCAGGCCCGGGACCAGCAGCAGCAGGCCGCCCGTCGCGACCAGCAGGCCGTCGGTCGTCTCGACGTGGGCGACGCGGTGGTCGCGGGCCGCCTCGGTCATCGCCCGCACCGCGCGCAGCCCTTCCCGCCGCGCCAGCCACAGCCCGAGCACCGACCCGGCGAGCAGCACCAGCAGCGTGTACCCCACCCCGATCCACGAGGCGAGCGCGACCAGCGCAACGATCTCGACGACGAGGTACAGGAGCACGAAGGGCATGCCCCTACAACGCACGAGATGTCCGTTGTGCTCCCGTCGATCACCAGGTAAGGGCGAGCCCGGGCTCCGTGAGCAGCGCGCCCACGTCCGCCAGGAAACGCGCCCCCTGCTCGCCGTCCACCAGCCGGTGGTCGAACGACAGCGCCAGCTGGCACACCGTCCGCACGGCGAGCGCCCCGTCGACCACCCAGGGCGCCTCCTTGATCGCCCCGACCGCCAGGATCCCGGCCTCGCCCGGATTGAGGATCGGCGTGCCGGAGTCGACGCCGAACACGCCCACGTTGGTGATCGTGAACGTGCCACCGGTCAGGTCGGCCGGCGTCGTGCGGCCGGCCCGGGCGGTGGTTGCCAGCTCGTCCAGGGCGGCCGCCAGCTCGGGCAGCGGGAGGGTGTCGGCGTCGCGGATCGTGGGGACGATCAGCCCGCGCGGCGTGGCCGCGGCGATCCCGAGCCGCACCCGGTCGTGGTAGACGATCTCGCCCGCGGGCTCGTCCCACCGCGCGTTGAGGACGGGGGTGCGGCGCAGCGCGAGGCAGACCGCCTTCGCGACGAACACCAGCGGGGTCAGCGGCACGTCGGTGTACTCGCGGGAGGCCCGCAGGCGCGTGCGCAGCACCATGGTCGCCGTGACGTCGACCGCGAGGAACTCCGTGACGTGCGGCGCGGTGAAGGCGCTGGCCACCATCGCCGCGGCGGTCACCCGGCGCACACCGCGGACCGGTTCGCGGCGGGTACCGGGCTCGTCGCCGGCCGGCCGGGTTGCAGGAAGGCCACCTTCGTGCGGTGACGTTGTATGAAGGTGGCCTTCCTGCAGCGCCGCAGCGGCGGCGCGCACGTCATCACGGGAGATCACCCCGCCGGCGCCCGTGCCGGCGACGGAGTGCAGGTCGACGCCGAGGTCGCGCGCCAGCTTGCGGACGGGGGGCTTGGCGAGCGGTACGAGCGCGGGCGCAGCGGCGGGCTCGGCCGGCGCCGCAGGGGTGACCGGGATTCCAGCAAGGTGGCCCTGCTCCAATCCGATTGCAGTATGGCCACCTTGCTGCAATCCGCCGGAGGCGGCGGCGGGCGTCGGCGAGCGGGGTGGGTCGGTGCGGCGGGGGCGCCGGCGCGCGGCGACCGGCCGCGGGCCGTACCCGACCAGCGTCGCGATCCGCCCGTCCGGGCCGGCCTCGCCGATCAAGGTTGCGGCGGCGTCCGGCTGCCCGACGGCCTCGGTCGCGTCCGCCGGCGGGCCCGCAGCGGCGCCCGCCGTCGCGATCGCGATGATCGGCGTCCCCACCCGCACCGGCCGCCTCGGCTCCACCAGCAGCGCCTCCACCGTGCCCGCGAACGGTGACGGCAGCTCCACCGCCGCCTTCGCCGTCTCCACCTCCACCAGCACGTCGTTGATCGCCACAGCGTCGCCCGGCGCCACCCGCCACGCGACGACCTCCGCCTCGGTCAGCCCCTCGCCGACGTCCGGCATCCGGAACTCTCGTGTCAGGGTCACCAGGCCACCGCCCGGTCCACCGCGTCCAGCACCCGGTCCAGGTCCGGCAGGTAGTCGTCCTCGCACCGCGACGGCGGGTACGGTGTGTCGAAGCCCGTCACCCGCAGCACGGGCGACTCCAACGAGTGGAAGCACTGCTCCTGCACGCGGGCCGCGACCTCCGCCGCCACCGACACCGACGACGGTGCCTCCGCCACGACCACCAGCCGACCGGTGCGCCGCACCGCATCGAACACGGGGTCCAGGTCCAGCGGGGAGAGCGTCCGCAGGTCGATCACCTCGAGGTCGTGCCCGTCCTCCTCGGCTGCGGCCGCGGCGTCGAGGCAGGTCCGCACCATCGGGCCGTAGCAGGCCAGCACCGCGGTGCTGCCCCGGCGCAGCACCCGGGCGTTGTGCAGCGGCGGCGGGTCGTCGTCGACCTCGCCCTTCTCCCAGTACCGCCGCTTCGGCTCGAGGAAGATCACCGGGTCGTCGGCGGCGATCGCCTGCCGCAGCATCCAGTGCGCGTCCGACGGGCTCGCGCACGCCACGACCTTCAGCCCGGGGGTGTGGGCGAACAGCGACTCGGGGCTCTCGCTGTGGTGCTCCACGGCCCCGATCCCGCCGCCGAACGGGATTCGCACGACGACCGGCATCCGCAGCCGCCCCTGCGAGCGGTAGTGCAGCTTCGCGAGCTGCGAGGAGATCTGGTCCACGGCCGGGAAGACGAACCCGTCGAACTGGATCTCGCACACCGGGCGGAACCCGCGCAGCGCGAGCCCGACGGCCGCGCCGACGATGCCCGACTCCGAGAGCGGCGTGTCGAGGACACGTTGCTCGCCGAAGTCCTTCTGCAGGCCGTCGGTGACCCGGAACACCCCGCCGAGCCTGCCGACGTCCTCGCCCATGACGACGACCTTGGGGTCGTCCTCCATCGCCGCGCGCAGGCCGTCGTTCAGCGCCTTGGCCATCGTCACGGTCACCGGACGCCTCCCTCGAAGGAGGCGCAGTACGCCAGGTACGCGTCGCGCTGGGCGTCGAGCTCCGGCGAGGGCTCGGCGTAGACGTGGGAGAAGATCCGCTCCGGCCCCGGCCGGGGCATCGCGTGGCAGTGCGCCCGCAGGCGGGCGGCGAGCTCGTCGGACTCGGCGGCGAGCTCGTCGAAGAAGTCGTTCCCGACGCCGTGGCCGCGCACGAGGTGCACCCGCACCCGCTCCAGCGGGTCCTTGAGCTTCCAGAGCTCGAGTTCGTCGGCCAGCCGGTAGCGCGACGGGTCGTCGGAGGTGGTGTGGGCGTCCATCCGGTAGGTGAACGCCTCGACGAGCACCGGACCGTTGCCGGTGCGGCACTCCTCCAGCGCCCACCGGCTCACGGCGAGACAGGCGAGGACGTCGTTGCCGTCGACGCGGATCCCGGGGAAGCCGTAGCCCTGCGCGCGGCGGTACAGCGGCACGCGGGTCTGGCGCTCGTTCGGCTCGGAGATCGCCCACTGGTTGTTCTGGCAGTAGAAGACGACCGGCGCGTCGTAGACCGCGGCCCAGACGAAGCCCTCGTGCACGTCACCCTGGCTGGTCGCGCCGTCCCCGAAGAAGCACATCGTGGCCTGCGCGTCCGGGCCGCCGACCCGGCCCTCGAACTTCTGGCCCATGGCGTAGCCGGTGGCGTTGAGGCACTGGTTGCCGATGACGATCGTGTAGAGGTGGAAGCCGGTGGCGGCCGGGTCCCACTCGCCGTGATCCGTGCCGCGGAAGATGCCCAGCAGCGCGGCGGGGTCGACACCGCGGCACCAGGCCACGCCGTGCTCGCGGTAGCTGGGGAAGGCCATGTCGCCGGGCTGCAGCGCCCGGCCGGCGCCGATCTGCGCGGCCTCCTGGCCCAGCAGCGGCACCCACAGGCCCAGCTCGCCCTGGCGTTGCAGCGCCGTCGCCTCCCGGTCCGCGCGGCGGACGAGCACCATGTCGCGGTAGAGCGCCCGGAGGGCGGCGGTGTCCACGTCCGCGACGTGCGCGTCGTAGGCCGGGCAGGCGACCCGCTCGCCCTCGGGGGTCAGCAGTTGGACGAGGTCCGGGCCCTCGTCGGTGCCGCGCAACCCCGCGAGGACGTGCTCGCGGGGTGGGGCGCCGACGGTGGCTCCTGGCGTGTTCGCGGGAATCCAGTCATGGGGAACGGACACGGATGCCTCCTCGGGCTCCCGGGCGCGTCCCGGTTCGTGGCCGACCCGCGCCCGGACGGATCCGGCCCGTGACCACCCTGGATGGGGATGGCCACGGGCCGGGTAGGTCCTGTCATCGTGGCACGACGACCGTCGGCGTGGGAGAAGGTGGTGCCGCTCAGGCGGGTGGGTCGGTCAGAGGTCCTTGCTCCCCGGGACGTTCCGCTCGGTGGGCTCCGGGTCGACCGTCGACCGGGCGGGCGGGGTGGTCGACGGCTGGGTGGTCGACGGCTGGGTGGTCGACGGCGGGGTCGTGGTCGGCGGGTCCGGCACCGCAGGCGCAGCACCGTAGCCCTGGTGCTCGCCATAGCCGACGTTCGTGTCGTAGGCCCGGGTGGTGGGCGGCAGGCCGGCGGCGCTCTTGACCTTGCCGATCACACCGTGGATCTGACCCGAGTACTTGCCCTTCGTCTGCTTGTCGATGAAGGCGGCGGCCTGGTCCACGTAGTTGCCGGCCTTGTCCGGGTTCTTGCGCGCATACCGGCGACCGGCCTCGACGGCGGCGGCCAGCGCGGCCAGGTTCCTGAGCTTCGGCATTTTGCGGATGTCCTCCGTGTTCGCGGGGTTTGTCTCACCAACGCCTCTCGGGCGCGCCGGGTTCCGGTTACCCTCGACAGTCACCGTGCAATCCGGGCTTCTCACCGTGTGCGACCGCCGTGGCTCTTCACAGGTCGACAAGTGCTCAGTAACAACCCTTGCACAGTGGTGGGCCCGACGCGGCCGGAAGTGGGAGCATCCCGGCGTACCCGTGGTCCATTTGGAGGTTGCATCCGTGTCGCTCCCCCGCCAACTCCCCGCCGCACTGGCCTGTGCTGCGCTCGCCGTCGTCCTCGCCGGGTGCGGGGCTGGCGGCAGCGGCAACGGATCACCCGCCGCGCCCACGTCCGCGGGTGCCGCCGCGTCGAGTGCGCTCCCCACACCGACGAAGGACGACGCGCTCGCCGCCAAGGTCCCGCAGAGCGTGTCCGCCGACGGCAAGCTCGTGTTCGGCACCGACGCGTCGTACCCGCCCAACGAGTTCACCGCGCCCGACGGCACCACGATCGTCGGCATGGACGTCGACCTGGGCACCGCCGTCGCGCAGAAGCTCGGGCTCACCGCCGAGTTCCAGAACAGCGCCTTCCCCGGCATCATCCCCGGCATCCAGGGTGGGAAGTACGAGCTGGGCATGTCGTCGTTCACCATCAATCCCGAGCGACTGCAGACCGTCGACATGGTCAGCTACTTCAGCGCCGGCACGAGCATGGCGGTCAAGGCGGGGAACCCCGACAACATCAACCCGGACGACCTGTGCGGCAAGGCCGTGGGCGTGCAGGCCGGCACGGTGCAGGTCGACGACATCGCCGCGCGCAACCAGAAGTGCACGGCCGCGGGCAAGCCCGCGATCCAGGTGACCGAGCTGCAGGCACAGACCGACGTCACGCTCGCGCTCACCGCGAACCGGATCGTCGCGATGCTCGCCGACTCGCCGGTCGTCGACTACGCCGTGAAGACCACCGAGGGCGCCATCGAGGTCGTCGGCCAGACCTACGACACCGCGCCGTACGGCATCGTCCTCAACAAGGGCCAGACCGACTTCGCCCAGGCCGTCCAGGGCGCCGTGCAGTCGCTGATGCAGGACGGCACCTACCTGCAGATCCTGGACAAGTACGGGGTCGCCAAAGGCGCGATCCCGACCTCCGAGATCAACCCGACCAGCTGACGATGCCCGCATCGAACGGGGGGGCGAGTCCGCGGCGGGCCGGAAGCGACAGTCGAGACTCCCGCGGTCTCGCCCCCCCGGAAGGCGACACGACCGCCGGCGGGGCCGAGCCGATCCCCACCACGGCCCCCGCCCCGATCAAGGCCGTACCGGTCCGGCATCCGGGACGGTGGGTCGCGATCGCCGTGCTCGCCGTGCTGGCGGCGATGCTGGTCAACACGATCCTGACCAATGACGGCTTCCGCTGGGACGTCGTCGGCAAGTACCTGTTCTCCCCACCGGTGCTCAACGGGCTGAAGAACACGCTGCTGCTGACCGTGCTGTCGATGCTCATCGGCATCGTCGGCGGCATCGCGCTGGCGATCATGCGCCTGTCGCCGAACCCGGTGCTGAGCTACGTCGCCGGGCTGTACATCTGGCTGTTCCGCGGCACGCCGTTGATCGCGCAGCTGTTGTTCTGGAACTTCCTCGCCGCGCTCTACCCGCGGCTGTCACTGGGCATCCCGTTCGGGCCGGAGTTCGTCTCGTTCGACACGAACCAGCTGATCAACCAGTTCACGGCCTGCCTGCTCGGCCTCGGGCTCAACGAGGCCGCGTACATGGCCGAGATCGTGCGCGGCGGCCTGCAGTCGGTGGACCACGGGCAGAGCGAGGCGGCCGGTGCCCTGGGCATGTCCCGGGGCCAGACGCTGCGCCGGATCGTGCTCCCGCAAGCCATGCGGGTGATCGTCCCGCCGACCGGCAACGAGACGATCTCGATGCTCAAGACCACCTCGCTGGTGGTCGTCATCGGCTACTTCGAGCTGATGACGTCGGTGCAGCGGATCTACTCGGTGAACTTCCAGACGATCCCGCTGCTGATCGTGGCCGCCCTCTGGTACCTGGCGCTGACGTCGATCCTCTCGATCGGGCAGGGGTTCGTGGAGCGGCGCTACGGACGCGGCGTGCACCAGGGGCCGACCGGTGCACGCCTGCTGCCCAGGCGCAAGACTGCGGGAGCGAAATGACCGACAACGGGCACGGCCGGCCGATGGTCGAGGCCGTCGGCATCCACAAGAGCTTCGGGCACGTCGAGGTGCTGCGCGGAGTCGACCTCACCGTGCTGCCGGGAGAGGTGGCGTGCGTGATCGGGCCCTCGGGCTCGGGCAAATCGACGTTCCTGCGGTGCATCAACCACCTGGAGTCGATCGACTCCGGGACGATGACGGTCGACGGCGAGCTGATCGGCTACCGCAGGCGCGGTGACAAGCTCTACGAGCTGCGCGAGTCCGAGGTCGCCCGGCAGCGCCGCGACATCGGCATGGTGTTCCAGCGGTTCAACCTGTTCCCGCACAAGACGGCGATCGAGAACGTCATGGAGGCGCCGTGCACGGTGCGCCGGACGAACAAGAAGCAGGCCCGGGAGTCTGCACGGGATCTGCTGGACCGGGTCGGGCTGGGCAACCGTTGCGACAACTACCCCTCGCAGCTCTCGGGCGGCCAGCAGCAGCGCGTGGCGATCGCCAGGGCGCTGGCGATGGAGCCGCGGCTGATGCTGTTCGACGAGCCGACCTCGGCGCTGGACCCCGAGCTCGTCGGCGAGGTGCTCGACGTCATGCGGGGGCTCGCCCGCGACGGCATGACGATGGTGGTCGTCACCCACGAGATGGGCTTCGCCCGCGAGGTGGCCGACTCGCTGGTGTTCATGGACGAGGGCAAGATCGTCGAGGCCGGGACGCCGCGTGAGGTGCTGGCGAACCCGAAGCACGAGCGCACCCAGGCCTTCCTGTCCAAGGTCCTGTAGCCACCGCCACCCCTGGATGTAGCGAAAGCGGCGTTGGGTGCACTCAACGCACCGAAAGCCGCTTTCGCTACATGGGGCCTCGCCGGTCAGCCGCGGCCCATCAGGAAGAACTCCGGGTTCGGCTGTAGCGCGGTCAGGTGCGCCATCCGGTTGGAGAGCGCGAACAGCGCGGTGATGGCGCCGACGTCCCAGACCTCGTCGTCGTCGAGGCCCGCGGCGCGCGCGGCGTCGAGATGCTCGACCGACAGCCGGGCAGGCTCGGTGGCGAGGACCAGGGCGAGGTCGACGATGGCCCGCTCGCGCGGGGTCAGCGGCGCGGTCCAGGGGTTGGTCGCCACCCGGTCCGCGATCTCCGCGTCCTTCGCGCGGATCCGCAGGATCGCCCCGTGCGCCACCACGCAGTAGACACAGTGGTTCACCCCGGAGGTCGCGACGACGACGAGCTCTCGCTCGGCCTTCGACAGGCCGCCCGCACGCTCCATGAGCGCGTCGTGGTAGTCGAGGAACGCCCGCAGCTCCGCGGGGCGACGAGCGAGGGCGCGGAACACGTTCGGCACGAACCCGGACTTCTCGGCAATCGCCTCGATGCGCTCGCGCAGGTCGTCGGGCAGGTCTGCGGGCTCGACATGCCCGAAACGGCTCACCGGGTGATCGTCCGTGCGGTTCTGCGTCACGGTTGCGACGTTAGGCGAGCGCCGGACGTCCGGGAAGTGGCTCGCCCGGCGATCAGGCCCCGGCCTGCTCGACCTGTCCGCGCGGTGCGGGAACCGACCGCGCACCAGCGGCAAGAGGGACGACCCGACCCGGCTTCTCGGTCGATCGACCGCGGATGACCACCGCGGACGCCCGGTGCAGCAGGCTGAGCAGGGTGGTTCCGCCTGCGCGGGCCCCCGGGGCGGCCACGGCCAGCAGCCGCGGAGCGGCGGCACCGAGCAGTGCACGGTCCGCCCCGGCGGCGTCAGCGTCGACGACCACCACGACGTCCGCCCGGTCCGGCGGCGGCAGCGCGGCGAGGAGCAACTCGGTCGGCGTGAACCAGGCGAGGCCCGCGCGGACCGGTGGGCCGTCGTCGGTGGGCGTCCAGGCCCGGGCGAGCGAGTCCGAGCCCAACCCGGTGAGCAGGTCGGCCGTGCGCTGCTCGTCGCGCTGAGCAACGTGCGCCCCGACGAGCCCGTCGACGGCCTCGGCGTACCCGACGGGATCGTGGGCCCGCAGCGCGTCAACGGCGCGTGCGTGCTCGGGCGCGGCGGCCTGCGGGGGCAGGAGCGCGGCGAGGTCGGCCGCCATGGCGTCGAGCCGCTCGGCCGCCTGGCGCGGGGATCCGTACTCGACGTAGTCGAGCACGGCGGCGGCCAGCTGTTCGGCCGCGGCGACGTCCGGCACGGACACGGGCGACCCCGGGTGCAGGAACAGCACATCGTGGCGCAGCGCCGCGACGGAGCGGGCGGCGGCGCCGATGTCGGTCAGGGCCCGGGACAGCGCCGTGAGCTCGTCCGGGTTCTGCGGCGTGGGCAGGCCGAGCGTTGCGCAGTCGCCGTCGACGGTGACCACCCGCTCACCCAGCTCGAAGTGCGTGAGCACGATTCTCAGCTCGGCGGAGGTCGCGGGCTCGTGGTCGCCGACCCGCAACAGGCCCAGCACCGGCTCGACGTCGCGCTGCACGGTCGCGCGGAAGTAGCTGCGGGCCCGCCCACCGTTCTCGAGGAAGTCCAGGTAGGCGACGAGCGCGTCCACCGATCCTTCGGGCAGCGGACCCGTGGCGCGCACCGGCGGGTCGCCCCGGCCGTCGTCGATGGTGGCCAGCGCCTGCGCCGTGGACTGCACGAGGCGGTCGAACTCGGAGCGGCGCCTGCCGTGCACGAGGTCACCGAGCAGGTCCCGGACCCACGGCTCGGGATGGGTGCCGAGCACGGTCAGTGCACGCTGCACGCACTGGGCGATCGCCGTGACCGCGGCGCGGCGCTCGGCGTCCAGCTCGCGGAGGACGTCGGCGATCAGCTCGACGCCGGGCGAGCCCGTCCGGACCGCGATGAGGCACAGCTGCGCGACCTCGGCGACGGCCGGGCACGCGCTCGGGTCCGGGAGCTGCTGCCCGGCCCGCGCGCGGCGGGCGGGCGTCGACGTGGCCAGCAGTCCACGGAGCCGATGCAGGTCCGCAGGGGCGAGCGCAGGCAGCGCATCGACGACGCGGTCGACGACAGCCGGGGGCAGCATGCCGCGGACCGCGGACAGCGCCTGGGAGTCGGACGCGGTGACGATCACCCGTCGCCCGTCGTCCACCAATGCCGCGACGGCCGCGGCCACCTCGGCGGCGTCGACGCCGTCCAGGATCAGGAGCGGATTGTTGCGGACCGCCGCGACCAGTGAGCCGGGCCCGTCCGCGGGGTGGCGCGGGGGCGGAGGGAGCGTGCCCGCACCGGCCGCGGCCAGGTCCGTGGCGAGGAAGCGCAGGCCCGGCAGCGGGACGCCGGCGGACACGGCGCGCCGGACCTGCTCGAGCGCACGCGCCGCGGCACGGTCCGATCCGGCAGTGCCGAGGCGGTCGACGACGGCCAGTAGGCTCTCGTCATCGCTCGGGCCCGGTTCGACATCCAACATCCGGTCACCTCCGCCCGCTCCGACGCCGAAGTGCGCCGATCACCGTTCGTATCGCCGAGCTCCTCGAAATGTTGCATCGCTCACACTTGTCCTCAACGGACCGGCGCCAGGAGGCCACTCCCTGCGACGTCCGGATCGCTCAATCGATTCACTTCCCCATTTCCGAGTACCGTCGGCCGGCCCGGCGGGACAGCGAGTCGGTTCCGTGGTTCGGCGACGACGGACGGCCCGCTCCGGACGGTGAACGGTGCGGGGTCCACCCGGAACGGGCCGGCGGCGCGCTCAACGCGTGGCCGCCTCCTGCCGCAGGCGCGCCACCGGGCGGAGGTCCGTCCCCTCGTCCGCGTGGTGGTGGGGCGGGAACCAGGTGACCCGGGCGCCGAACCTCCGCCCGCCCAGCCCCACTCGTCGAGGTGCTCGAGCGTCTCGGCGCGCCGACGCGACGCGAGGAAGCCCATGACGCTGTTGAACAACGGTGTGCCGAGCACGAGGAACGGGACGAGCAGCAGCAAGGTTCCACGGGTGACCCGCGGCCTCCACCGCGTCCCGCGTCGTTCACCGGCTCCGCCATCGGGTCCCTCCCCGACTCGACGACCTCGTCGTAGCGGACGGTAGGACCGGGCACCGACAGTCTCGTGGGATCAGGACCGAACGGCGATGGACGCACAGCGAGGCCGGAGCCCGACACCGGGCCCCGGCCTCGCTTCCACCGGTACGGCACCCTCGCGACGCCGGGCGGCGCGGCGCCGGGGGTGTTCCGGCGTCTCGGGGACTACATCCCGAGCCGGTGCTTCAGAGCGTCGAGCTCGTCCCGCATGGACGTCGGCAGCGACGCGCCGATCAGGTGGAACCACTCCTCGATGAGCGGGATCTCGGCGCGCCACTCGCGGGGGCTCACCGCGAGGGCTTCCTCGACGTCCGCACGATCGACGTCCAGCCCGTCGAGGTCGATCTCGTCCGCGGTCGGCACGAAGCCGATCGGCGTCTCCTCCGCGGCGGCCTTGCCCTCGATGCGGTCGATGGCCCACTTGAGCACCCGGCTGTTCTCACCGAAGCCGGGCCACAGGAACCGGCCGTCGGCGCCGCGCCGGAACCAGTTGACGTAGAAGATCCGCGGCAGCTTCGCCGCGTCCGCGCCCTTGCCGACGTCGATCCAGTGCTGGAAGTAGTCACCGACGTTGTAGCCGATGAACGGCAGCATGGCCATCGGGTCGCGGCGGACCTGGCCGAGCCCACCGGCGGCCGCAGCGGTCTTCTCGCTCGAGAGCGTTGCGCCGAGGAAGGTGCCGTGCTGCCAGTCCCGCGACTCGGTGACCAGCGGAATCGTCTCCTTGCGGCGTCCGCCGAAGAAGATCGCCGAGATCGGCACGCCCTTCGGGTCGTCCCACTCGGGGGCGAGCACGGGGCACTGGGACATCGGCGTGCAGTAGCGGGAGTTGGGGTGGGCGGCGTCCACCTCGGAGGCCGGCGTCCAATCCTTCTTCTTCCAGGACGTCGCGTGCGCAGGCGTGTTCTCCATGCCCTCCCACCAGACGTCACCGTCGTCGGTCAGCGCGGTGTTGGTGAACAGCGAGTGACCCTTCTCGATCGTGCGCATCGCGTTCGGGTTGGTCGACCAGTTCGTGCCGGGTGCGACGCCGAAGAAGCCGTACTCCGGGTTCACCGCGTAGAGCCGGCCGTCGTCGCCGAAGCGCATCCACGCGATGTCGTCACCGATGATCTGGACCTTCCACCCCGGGATGGTGGGCTGGAGCATCGCGAGGTTGGTCTTGCCGCACGCCGACGGGAAGGCCGCAGCGACGTAGTGCGCCTTGTTCTCGGGGTTGATCAGCTTGAGGATCAGCATGTGCTCGGCGAGCCAACCCTCGTCGCGGGCCATCGCCGAGGCGATCCGCAGCGAGTAGCACTTCTTGCCCAGCAGCGCGTTGCCGCCGTAGCCGGAGCCGTAGCTCCAGATCAGCCGCTCCTCGGGGAAGTGCGCGATGTACTTGGTCGAGTTGCACGGCCAGGGGACGTCCTGCTGGCCCGGCTCCAGCGGGGCGCCGATCGAGTGGAGGGCGGGGACGAAGTCGGCGCCTGCCGGGCCGTCGAACAGCGGCAGCACCTCGGCGCCGATCCGCGTCATGATCCGCATGGACGCGACGACGTACTCGGAGTCCGTGATCTCCACACCGAGCATCGGCTTCGCGGCGGTCGTGGGGCCCATGCAGAACGGGATGATGTACATGTTCCGGCCGCGCATGCACCCGCGGTACAGCTCGGTCATCACCGCCTTCATCTCCGTCGGCTCGCACCAGTTGTTGGTGACACCGGCGTCGGACTCCAGCACCGAGCAGATGAAGGTGCGCTCCTCGACCCGCGCGACGTCCTCGGGGTCGGACGCGGCCCAGAACGAGTTCGGCTTCGCCGTGAGCCGGACGAAGGTGCCCGCGTCGACGAGGCGGGTCGTCACCCGTTCCCACTCCTCCTCGGACCCGTCGCACCACACGACCCTGTCCGGCGTGGTCAGCTCCGCCACCTCGCGCACCCAGGACAGGAGGCGCGCGTTCTCGGTCGGGGCGTCGTCTATCCCTGGCACGGTCGCTGCGGTCATGTCGAGATGCCTCCTGCCTTGACCGGGTACGTTGACCCGACCTCGGGAACGCTGCGCGCACCCGCTCCGGGACGGGCGGGTGAGCAGTGGGTTGGTGTGCCAAAACCGTACCTGCGGCTTCCTCGTTCACGTACGGCCCGCAACTGTCGGCTCACTCACAGGACCGATGAAGAAATCGATTCAGTGAACCTGGTCCCGCCCCTTTCAGGTGATCGACACGGCCGATCGGAGGCCCAGGTCACGTCCTCCGGCGGATGACTGATTCGCGCCCCTTGCGGGTACTTCACGTCAACGCGACGCTGTCGGGACGCACCGTGCGCCGTCGCCGGGCGAGTCGGAGGGTGAGGACCGATGACCGATACCGCTGAGTACATCACGCTGCTGGTGATCTCGGTTGCCATCACGATTGCCGTGGGCCGGGTGCTGTCGACGTCCGGTGAGCCGTTCCTGCAGGAGGTGTTCGAGGACGAGAAGGTGACCAAGTCGGTCAACCGGCTGCTGGAGGTGCTGTTCTACCTGATCACCATCGGCGTTCTGACGATCATCTCGGTGTGGACGGTGGACGTCGGCTCGCAGCTGCAGAACATGGCCGTCAAGATCGGCATCGTCCTGATCGTGCTCGGGATCGCTTACGGCATCTCGATGCTGGTGCTCATCCGGGTGCGCCAGCAGCGCCGCGCGGACCAGATCTCCGAGGAGGTCCAGCTGAAGCTCGCAGACGGCGGCGTCAACACGCACCCCGTCGCCCAGCCCGCGCACCCCGTGCACCCCGTGGCTCCGCCGAACGGCCTTTGACGTCCTCCCGGTGCCCGGCCGGCGCGACCGGGCACCGCCGTCCATCGAGCACCGCAGTCCGTGCACTCGCCCACTGCTGCAAGGTGGACCTCGTCAGCGGCTCGGCGACACCGACGACATGTTCAGCTCCGGCACCCTCATCGGCGGCATCGCCACGCGGGTGAACCAGTCCTTCCACTCGCGCGGCAGTGTGCGCTCGGTGGCGCCCACCTCCGTCGCCTGCCGCACGATGTCGAGCGGGGAGTGGTTGAACCGGAAGTTGTGGTCCACCTCGGCCACCACCTCACCGTTCTCCACCAGGTAGACGCCGTCCCGCGTGAGGCCGGTGAGCAGGAGCGTCTCCGGGTCGACCTCGCGGATGTACCACAGGCAGGTGAGCAGCAGGCCGCGCCGCGTGCCGGCCACCATGTCGGCCATCGACGCCGCCGACCCGCCGGTGAGCAGCAGGTTGTCGCCGGGCGGGGCGAACGCCGTGCCGAACTCCGCGGCCTCGGGTCGGCTGTAGGCCAGCTCGGCCACCGAGCCGTCGCGCAGCCACTCGACGCGCTGCGCGGGCGCGCCGTTGTCGAAGACGCTGACGCCGTCGCCCGAGTGCAGCGCGGCGACGAACGGCGCGTACTCCAGGCCCGGCGCGGCCGGGTCGCTCGCGAGGGTGAGCAGGCGGTCGGTCAGCCGCTCACCGATCCGCGGCCCGTCCGGGCCCGCGAACGCGCTGCGGCCCTCCTGCGCCGGTCGGCCGCCCATCGACCAGGCGAGCATGAGCAGGAAGTCCGACACCGCCGACGGGGGGAGGAGCGTCTCGTACCGCCCCGCAGGCAGGCTCACCCGGCGCCGGCCCCAGTCGAGCCGGGAGGTGGCGTCCGCCGCGAGCGCGACGACGTCGACGTCCGTGAAGTCCGCAGTCGAGCGGCCCGTCCACGCCGAGCCGTCGAGGTCCGGGGTCTTGACATTGAGCTCGATCGAGCCCGTCGGCTGCACCCACCGCCTGCGCACGCCGGTCGACGTGCCGAGCCAGACCGTGCTGAGGTCGTGGGAGGCGAAGCCGTAGTGGCGCTGCGGCCGGTCGAGGACCTCGGCCAGGCCCTCGACCAGCCCACCGAACACCCCGATCGATGTCTCGACGGCACCGTCGAGCCACCCCGGATCGTCACCGGTCGGCTCCGGGAGCGGCGCGACGTCCCGGGCCGGACCGGCGGCCCGGGCGGCCCGGCGCGCGGCGTCGACCAGTGCGTCGACCGCCGCGGTGTCCCGCAGCGGTGCACCGGAGCTGACGACGCCGACGGCCGTGCCGCCCTCGACTGCTTCCAGCGCGACCACCGCCACGTCCTGCGCCGTGGTGTGGCCGTTCGTCGTCATCGTCGAGTTGGCCCACCGCAGGACTGCCTCACTCGTCTGCGTGACGAGAACGGCGCGCCCGGCCCCGACCGGCCCGGCCAGTGCCCGCTCGACGATCTCCTGCGGTGTCACAATCCCTCCGCACGGGTGTTGAGGACGTTCACCTGGCGGAACAGCGCCGACGGGCAGCCGTGGCCGACCGCGGCGCTCTGCCCGGGTTGGGCCTTGCCGCAGTTCATCGCGCCGAACAACCGCCACGTCGACGGGCCGCCGAGCCCGTCGAGCGAACCCCAGAACTCGGTGGTCAACGCCTGGTAGGCGACGTCGCGGAGCTGCCCGGCGAGCCGACCGCCCCGGATGCGGAAGAAGCGCTGGCCGGTGAACTGGAAGTTCGCCCGTTGCATGTCGATCGACCAGGACCGGTCCCCGACGACGTAGATCCCGTCGTCCACCCCGGCGATCAGGTCGTCCGTCGACCGGTCGACGGCGCCGTCCGGCTGCAGCGACACGTTCGCCATCCGCTGCAGCGGTACCCGGTGCGGGGAGTCGGCGAAGGCGCAGCCGTTGCTGCGGTCCAGGCCGAGCCGTGGGGCGAACGTGCGGTCCAGCTGGTAGCCGACGAGGATCCCGTCGCGGACCAGGTCCCACGCGCCGGTGGCGACACCGTCGTCGTCGTAGCCGATGGTCGCCAGGCCGTGCGGGACCGTGCGGTCCCCGGTGACGTGCATGAGCGGTGATCCGTAGCGCAGTGTGCCGAGCAGGTCCGGCGTGGCGAAGCTGGTGCCCGCGTAGGCGGCCTCGTAGCCGATGGCCCGGTCGTACTCGGTGGCGTGCCCGACCGACTCGTGGATGGTCAGCCACAGGTTGGACGGGTCGATCACCAGGTCGTAGCGGCCCGGCTCGACCGACGGGGCCGCCGCCTTCTCGGCCAGCCACTCGGGCAACCGGGCCAGCTCGCCGTCCCAGTCCCAGCCGGTACCGGTGAGGTACTCGAAGCCCCGGGCTGCCGGTGGGGCGAGCGAGCTCATGGTCTCGAACCCGCCGCCGTCGCGGTCCACGGCCGTCGCGGTGAGCGACGGCGCGGTGCGGACCCGCTGCTGGAGCGTCGACGTACCGGCCACGTCCGCGTAGAACTTGTTCTCCCGCACCACGGCGAGCCCCGCCTCGACGTGGTCCACGCCGGGAGCCGCGAGCAGGCACCGGGACCGGTCTGCCAGCAGCGCGACCTTGTCCCCGGTCGGCACGGTCAGCGGGTCCACCGCGTAGTCGGAGCACCACTCGACCCCGGCGTACACCGGCTCGGCGGCACGGTCGACCCGCTCGCGGGCGAGCGGCGCCAGCACGCGGGCGACGCCGACGGCCCGCTCCGCCGCCGCCGCGGCGCGTTCGGGGGTGAGCTCGACGAGCGAGGCGAACCCCCACGTGCCGGCGACGAGCACGCGCACCGCGAGCCCTTCGGTCGAGGAGTCGACGACATCCGTCACACCGGCGTCGCGCAGCTCGACCGACTGCGCCACGATCCGCTCCACCCGCACGTCGGCGTGCTCGGCACCGAGCTCCCGGGCCCGGCCGAGCGCGGCGTCCGCGAGCTGCGCGAGCGGCAGCGCGCGGAACGCCGGGTCGATCCGCTCGGAGTCGGTCCGGTCAGCCATGGAGGCACGCTAACCGGCGCCACCGACATTTCGGTGATCCCCACCCGTAACGTCGCGTCAGGGATCTGGGCCGAAGATCACTCCGAGCAGGCCCGACCAGCCGCCGCGGGCCGACCCGGTGACCGGACCGTCGACGCCGGGGCGCGGGTCGGCGTGCACCGTCCCTCCGGAGTCGATGCGCAGCACCCGATCCGCGAGACCGTCGGCGTCCAGATCGGTGTACACGAGCAGATCGGCACCGTCGGTGGTGAGCAGCGTGTCCGGCACGGTGTCGCCGTCGGTGTCGACCCCCGACCCGATCTCGGCGGGTGCGCCGGCGCCCTCGTCGGGAACATCGTCCGGCCGACGGGCGGGGGCCCGGCCCGTCGGCCCGGTCGGCCACCGCTCCTCGTTCATCCCGTCCCCCTCCGTCCGGCGGGCGCGAGCGCCCGCAGCTCCGCCTCGACCAGCGCCAGCCGACCGGCCACGAGCTCGTCCAGCTCGGCACCGGCAACCCGCTCGACGTCGATCAGCAGGCGCGCCAGCTCGGTGCCCAGCGCCGCCCGCACCGCAGCGGTGACCTCGTCCGCCCACCGACGCAGGCGCGCCCGGTCCGCCGCCACCCGCTGTGCTCGCGTGGTCGCGACCACCAGGGCGAGCGCGATCCCGAGCGCCGGCGCCAGGACCGCGCGCCCCCCGACCGCGGGTAGCCCGACTGCCGGGAGGACCGCGACCGGCAGCACGGCCAGCCGCCACGTCCCGCCCGTCGCGCCCGCGACGAGCGCCCCGAGGGCACGCTGCGGGGGCTCGGGGCCGGGCACGGTGATCGACGGACGGCGGGTGAACACCGTCACGACCGGATGCAAGAACGGCACGGCGTCCGGGGCGAGCGGCGACGCAACGCGCCGGAGCCCTGGCAGCACCACCGCCGCCCACCGCATGACGACGCGGTCGACGAGCCGGCCGACCGCCGCCTCCGCCAGCGCCGGCAGGGCTGCCCGACCGGCGCGATCGGCACGAGCGGCATGGTGGCGCAGCTCGCGACCGAGCACGGACAGTGCCGCCGTCAGCTCGGCCACGGCCACCAACCGGGACGCCGTCAGGCAGTGCCTCATCTCGACGCGGTGACCGCCGAGCAGCAGCGCGCGGACGCCACGCAGCTCGGTGCGGCGCGCCCGCACGGCGTCGGCGTAGCGGTCCGGCTCGGGTGGGTCACCGGGTCGAGGTTCGGGCATGTCGGCGATGGTGACAGCCGGCCGGTCGGGCGCGCGGCCGAACGCGGCAACGGTGTGCGATCGCGAACGTGGGGGGTTCCACACTCCCGGGGAGCAACCAGTGCAGGGGCCGGGCGTCTGATCGAACGTCGGGAAAGATCACGGTGCACGCCGGATTCCGGGGTCGGATGCACGCGCGGGTGGTGTCGCCATCCGCCCGGACCTGGGTCGTTTCTCGACGGAGTGGACCTGATGGAGGTTGAGTGAGCGCCGTATCACCCCCCCGGCCGACCGTCGCGACCCTGTTTCCGGGTGGCCCGGGGCACATCGCGACCCGGCGGACGCCGCATCGCCCGCGCCCGCGACCCCAACCGCAGCGATCGGCGGTCCCGGCTGTCAGCGTCGTCGTCCCGACCCGCAACGAGGCGCGCAACCTCGAGATCGTGCTCCCCGCGATCGCCGCGGTGCGCCCGGCGGTGCACGAGATCATCGTCGTCGACGGGCACTCGGCCGACGACTCGATCGGTGCGGCGCGCCGCACCCTCCCGTGG
>JAEUJO010000165.1 GCA_016794615.1 Pseudonocardia sp.
CCGCACGCGGTGAAGATGTCCCGCAGCAGCAGGCGCAGCGACTCGGGGTCGGTCTCGCCCGGCCCGACGATCTCGCCGTCCCCGTCCACCGCGGCCCATCGCCGGCCCACCCGCCAGGTCACCGACGTGGCCGGCCGCTCCCGCAGGTTGCGCAGCTTGACCTTGCCGTAGGTGACGTAGGCGGCGACGGGCGTGCCGGTGTGCGGATGGTCGAGCACCCCGGCGTTGACCAGGGAGACGTGCGGTGTGCCGTCGGCGCGCACCACTGCCACGGTGGCCAGGCCGTGGTCGCCGGCGACCAGGTTCCGGACGGGGTCGAGATCGACGGTCATGGGCGCAGCCTGGCATGCACGAGCTCCGCCCGGGAGGGGTCCCGGTGAGGTGGGCCACGATGGCCGCACCGGCCGGCGACGGCTCGATCTCGGAGGTGGGCATGAGCGTCGACGCACCGTCTGGTCACGCCGCCTGGACGGGCGCGGATCCCGCACCCGCATGGCGCCGGTCGCTGGGGAGCGGATCCGCGACGCCGGAGCGGTTGTTTCGGGTGGCGCTGGTGCTGGTCGCCGGATGTCTGGCGGTGGCGTTGACGAGCGTGCTCGCCGGGACGGCGCGCAGCGCGTCGGTGGCGGAGGCGCAGACCCGCATCGCCGCGCTGACCACCGACTCCGCCGAGATCTACCGCTCCCTCGCCGACGCCGACGCGATGGCCACCAGCGGTTACGTCTCCGGCGGCCGCGAGCCGACCGCGGTGCGGGCCCGCTACGACGACGACATCGCCCGCGCCACCGACCGGCTGGTCGACGCTGCCGGGCGGCTCCCCGGCAGCCCCGCGATCGCCACCGTGGCCGAACAGCTGCCCGTCTACACCGGGCTGGTGGAGACCGCGCGCACGCTCAACCGCGACGGCCTCCCGCTCGGCCAGGCCTACCTGGGCAGCGCGTCGGAGCTCATGCGCGGCACGATCCTCCCGGCGGCCGAGGAGCTGCGCCGCCAGCAGGCCGCCGAGCTGACCGCCGCGTACGGGCGCGGTGTGGCGATCCCCTTCGGGGTCGGGGCCCTGCTCCTGGCCGGTCTGGTCGCGATCGTCGACGTGTCGCTGCGGGAACGCCGCCGCACCCACCGCTCCGTCAGCGTCGGGCTGCTCGCCGCCGCGGTGGGGCTCGTGGCCGCGCTGATCTGGTGGGTGGCGGCCGTCGGCACGGCCAACACCTGGCTCGCCGCCGCGCAGCGCCACAGCGACGCCGTGACCGCCCTCGACGACGCCCGGACCGCCGTCCTGCAGGCGCGCAGCGCGGAGAGCCTCGCGCTCGTGGCCCGCAGCGCAGGCTTCGCCTCCGACGACGACTTCACCACCGGTGTCGACGAGGTCGTCGGCGCGGACGGCGCGGGCGGCCTGCTCGCCCGCGCCGACGGCGGGGCGCCCGGGTCGGCCGACCGGATCACCGCGCTGCGGGTCGCGGTCGGCGACTGGGCGGCCGCGCACCGGCAGGTCCGCGCGCTGGACGACGGGGGGAACTACCCCGGTGCGGTCGCGTCCGTGGTCACCACGCAGCCGGGGGGGTCGGGGGCGGAGTTCGTGCGCCTGGACGCGGCGCTGGCCGACGCGATCGAGGCCGAGCGGGCGGCGTTCGTCGACGGCACCGCGTACGCCGCGTCGGCCCTGACCGGCCTCGTCGCCGGTCCCGCAGTGCTCGCCCTGCTCGCCGCGGCCGCCGTCGCGGTGGGTCTGGGTCGACGGATCGGAGAGTACCGATGACCACGTCCCGGCAGCGGTCCGCGGTGAACGTCGCTCGTCCGCTGGGCTACCTGTGCGTCGCCGGCGCGCTGGCGCTCGGGACGCTGCTGCTGCCCGGCGGGACCGCCCCGGCGCCCGTGTCCGCAGTCCCGGGCGTGACCGCCGTCCCGGCGACCGACACACCGGATCCGGCGACCCCGTGCACCGGTGTCCGGGAGAGCCTGCGCCCGGACGGCCCGCTGCCGGCCCCGGGGGCGATGCCGCCCGGGTCGACGATGGCCGCGATCGCCGCGCGCGGTCGCCTGATCGCCGGTGTTGATCAAGGTAAGTTCCTGGCCGGATACCGGGACCCGCAGACCGGGCAGCTCGCGGGCGCGGACATCGACATCGCACACTCGATCGCGAAGGCGATCCTGGGCGACCCGGAGGCGGTGCAGTTCGTGGTGCTCGACATCGCGGACCGCGAGAAGGCGGTGCAGGACGGCAAGGTCGACGTCGTCGTCGACCACTTCACGATCACCTGCGCGCGGCAGCGCACCGTCGAGTTCTCCACGCCCTACCTGCCGGCCACGCAGCGCCTGCTCGTGCCGGTCGGCAGCGGGATCCGGGAGGTCGAGGACCTCCGCGGACAGCCGGTGTGCACCTCGCGCACCTCGACCAACGAGGGCGTGCTGCGCGGGCTCGGCGTCGACGTCGTCACCCGCACCGGCATCCCGGACTGCGTGGTCGACCTGCAGCGCGGCCGGGTGGCCGCGGTCTCCAGCGACGACGTCATCCTGGCCGGGCTGGCCGCGCAGGACCCGCAGACCGAGGTCGTCGGCCGGGCGCTGGACCGCTCCTCGTACGGCGTGGGGATGCGCCTCGACCAGCCGGACCTCGTGCGCTTCGTCAACGCCCTGCTGGAGCGCTCCCGGCAGGACGGCAGCCTCGCGGCGAGCAACCGGCGGTGGCTGGGCGGCGTCCTCGACCCGGTCCCGCAACCCCCGCCGGCCCGCTACCGCGACTGAGGTCCTGGGCTCGGCGCGCGACCCGGCTCAGGGGTGATGCACAGGCCGTTCGGCCTCGGTTCGGTACCGAGCGAGCAGAACGACCTCACACCGCCGGCGATGCCCGCGGACACCTGTTGCGCGAGCCGGTGACGTCCGGTGCGGAGGCGCATCCGGTCTTCGTGCGACGCGGGACCGAGGAGCTCGACCCGGATCGTCGGCCGTTTGGCTTCGGTGAACAGCACCGGATCCGCTCCTCGGGGCCCCGGTCCCGGAGCCCGGTGCCGAGCCGTGCTTCCTGGTGCACCGCCGCCGCGAAGAACTCCCCGAGATGCGAGGGAGCGGCGCCCTCGTCCACCGCCCCGCCGTCGTCGTCGGGAACGTAGGTCCACGTCTGTGGTCCAGTGGCCTTCGCGAGGTCCTTTTCGAGCCGTTCAGCGAGGTCGCGAGCCGTCTGCCCGCGCTGTCGGTGATGCGCCGGAGCCCGGACGCCAGATCGAGCAACACGAGGCTCGCCCGCTGCGAACGGGCCACGAAGCCGATGATGTGCAACTGGGCCGGCGTCGCACGATGCCTCGCGTCGATCCTCTCCGTCGCGAGGTGGCCGCGAGGTAGCTCGGTATCCGTCGCAGACGTCACCGATCACGCCGTCGTTCTCGGCCTCGGAGAACTGCTGGGAATCGGGGACGTCGCCGACGACGTCGCCGTCGGCCCGTGTGCCGTCGTGCGCTCCCGTTCTGCTGCCCTGTGCAGAAAGGTCGATTCCGGCTACGCGGAACCGTCCGGCCGCCGGGTCGGGCTCGTCACCGTGATGGTGGTCCACGCTCCCAGCCGGACCACGGCGCCGTCGGTGAGCGGGACCGGGACGTGCGGCCGGATCGGGCCGTCGTCGACGGCCAGGGTGGTGCCGTTGGTCGAGCCGAGGTCGACGAGGTCCCAGCCGCCGTCGGGACGGGCCACCAGCAGCGCGTGCGCGGCGGACACGGCCGGGTCGACACCGGCGAGGTCGATGTCGGGTGTGGTGCCGCGGCCGGCGCTGTACCGGCCGATCGCCATCCGCTCACCGGTCAGCACGTACTGGCGCTCCGCGGCATCGCGCGGGAACTCGGCGGGGTCGGCCACGTTGCGCCGCCGGACCACCGCGAACCACGCGGGGTCGGCGCGCACCACGGCCCGCCAGGTGGTCGGTCCGGACGGGGGTGCCGCCGGGGCGGGCCGGGTGCTGTCGTGCCCGCACCGCTCGCAGTACCGGCCCTCCAGGGGCGCCTCGCAGACCGGGCACAGCGCCACCGGCGGGTGGGACGCGGGCGGGTCGAGGGCGATGCCGCAGACATCGCACCAGTCGGGGTCGGCCGACTCGTGGCCGCGCGGGCAGGCGGGCACCGCTCAGCCCTGCCGGCCGACGCGGATCGTGCGGGTCCCCCGGGCGTCCAGGGCCATGACGTCGGCCTTGATGGAGTCGGCCTTGTCGGTGTCGGTCTTGTCGGCGTCGGCCTTGTTGGCGTCCGTCCGCAGCCGGACCGTGCCGGTCCGCACGTCGAGCACCTCGACGACGCCCTCGAGCAGCTGGGAGGTGTCGACGTGTCCCGACTCCGCGGCCAGCCGCACCGCCTCCCCGAGCCGCTCCTCGGCCCGCGTGGCGTCGCCCGCCTCGCGGGCGGCCAGGCCGTCCGCGATCGCGCCTGCCAGCGCGACCTGCCCGGTGTAGTGGGCGACCTTCGGATCGATGACGCTCGACCGGTGCCGGTCGTCGGTCCACTCGGCGGTGACGATCGCCTCGGCGAGGACCCCGTCTGATCCTGCGGGGTCCGATCCTGCGGGGGCCGATCCTGCGGGGTCCGACCCGCCGACGAGCTCGACCCGCGCCGTGCGCATCCGCGTGCCCACTGTTCCGGGCGCGACGTCCACGCACAGGTGGTAGTCGCGGCTCTCCGCGCCCCACGCGCCGAGCGGGTAGGCCCCCCGCTGCTCGCCGGTGTCCACGCGGCGGCCGGTGAGGTCCTCGACGGCCGGGGCGACCTGCTTGACGAACCGCACGGTCGCGCCCTGCGGCGTCCACAGCCGCAGCCACAGGGCGGGCACGTTCTTGGCCATCGCGGCGCCGGCCAGCGCGCGGAAGTCGGCGGCCAGGTCCTCGGGCCGGGCGACGATGTCGACCGTGCCCAGCAACGCCGAGGCGACCGTCCGCAGCTCGTCGACCCGCCAGTCGGTGCCCACGCCCCGGCAGTCGCAGGTGAACAGGCCGACGCAGGCGCGGACGGCCCGCTCGAGCACCGGGGCGTCCTCGCCGTTCTGCCCGTCGGTCAGCAGGATCACGTGCCGGACCGCGTCCGGGTGCCGGTCGGCGAGACCGCGGGCGGCGCGCAGCCAGCTGCCGATGGCGGTGCCGCCGTCGGCCTGCAGCTCGCGGACCCGCTCGACGGCCTCGGCGCGGGTTCGCTCGTCCGCCCGGGCGGTGCCGGCATCCGGGTAGACCTGCTGCGCCCGCTGATTTCCGGCGATCACTGCGAACGCCACGCCGTCGCGCAGCTCGGCGATCGCCACGGCGGTCGCCTCCCGGGCGGATCGGATCTTCTCGCCTGCCATCGACCCGGAGACGTCGACGACGATGATCTCGAGGGCGTCGGCGGGGGCGTCGCCGGTGCCCGTGGCGGTCACGGTCACCACGGCGTCGACTCGGGTCGCGCCCGCGGCGAGGTAGGGGTTCTGGTCGACCTCAACGGTGAACGGGGCGGTCATCGCTCCTCCTCCTGGCAGGGGTGGACGGGTACGACGGCGACGGTGACGTTGTCCGCACCGCCTGCGGTCAGGGCGGCCGCGACGAGCGCGGCGGCGGCGGCCCGTGGACCGCCGAGATCGAGGGCCGGCAGCGCGACGGCGGCGAGCTCGGCCGCGTCCGGCAGGTACTTCCAGAGCCCGTCCGTGCACAGCAGCAGCGCGCCGGGACCGGCCGGGGTGAGGACGGTGACGTCCGGCTCGGCGTCGCCGTCCGCTCCGAGCCAGCGGGTGATGGCGTCGGGACGGGCCGCGGCGATCGCGGGGTCGAGGGTCCCGGCCGCGGCGGCCGCCTCGGCGGTGTGATCCGCACTGAGCAGCCGGGCGGGCTCGGCGGCGCCCGGCCCGGCGAGCCAGTAGGCCCGGCTGTCGCCCACCCAGGCGACGGTCAGCGCCGCCCGGTCGTGGACGCCGCAGACGAGAGTGCACGAGGGGGGCGACGGGGTGCCACGCGGCACGAGCGCGGCGGCGGCCGCCGCGCCCGCCGCGACCGCGCTGCGCACGTCGGGCCCGTCGCCGTGCTCGCCCAGCAGGACCTCCAGCGCGGCGTCGGCGGCCGCCCGGGCGGCGAGCTGCGACGACCGCGTCGACGACACCCCGTCGCAGACCACCGCGGCGACCCGGTCCCGCGCGGCGCGCACCGCGACCGCGTCCTCGTTGCGCGCGCGGACGTGCCCGCGGTCGCCGACCGCGGCCACGCCGTCCAGGGTGATCTCGACGTGGTCGGGGGCGTCGGCCCGGCACGCCGCGAGGTCCGTGCCGCACACCTCGCAGAAGCAGTCGCCCGCCACCGGCTCGGTCGCGCAGTGCGGGCACGCGGTGGTCGCGGCCCCGGCCGCCGTCACCGCCACGTCCTCGGGTGCGCGGCGTTCGCCCGGTCGACGAGCGTGATCTTCTCCGACCGGTCCGGGGTCAGCCGGGCCAGCGCCCGCAGGCCCCGTTCGAGCTCGAGCCGCAGCGCCCGCTCCTCCCAGGGGCAGCCCAGGACCGGCTGCCCGGGCCCGCCGGAACCCCGGCCGGCGCCCACCCGCTCGACCGCGGCCTCCAGCACGGCGGCCCGCATGCGCGCGGTGGTCAGCGCGTCCAGGTCGAGCTGTTCCAGCAGCGCGGCGGCCGCGCGCAGCTCGTCGTCGTCGGCCGCGCCCGTGGGGTGGCACAGCAGGGTGGCCTCGACGGCCGCGCGTCGCGCGGCGACGTGGCCGCTGGAGCTGGCGGGCACCGCGAGCAGCGCGGCTACGGCCTCGGCCCGCCGTCCCGCGCGCAGGCGGGCGCGCGCCAGCCCGAACGCCGCGTCGGCCCAGCTCGGGTCGACGGTCGCGACCAGCCCGTAGTAGCGCTGCGCGGCGTCGTCGTCGCCCGCGCACTCCGCGACGGCGGCGAGCGCGAGCTTGGGCGCGAGCTCACCCGGGAAGGTCGAGTAGATCGTGTCAACGCCGCTGCGGGCGCCGTCGAGGTCGCCGGTGGTCAGGGCGTCGAGCGCGGCCGACCAGCGGTCGCGCCAGTCGTCGGTGACCGCCGCCCCGGTGTCGAGCGGTTCGGGCAACCGGTCCGCGACCTGGGCCGGCCCCGGCCGCCCCGGTTCGGGCCCGTCGATCAGCAGGCTCGGGGCGAACGTGCCGCGCGGCGCGGAGAAGACCGTCGACGGTCCGGGGCGCGGGCGCTGCTCGTCGACGGCCAGCACCTCGCGGCGCACCCCGGCGAGCTGCTCGGCCATCTCGTCGGCGGAACCGAACCGCAGCAGGGGATCGGGATGGGTCGCCCGCAGCAGCAGCCGGTGCAGCGACTCGTGGCGCTCCAGCAGCGGGTGGTCGTCGGGCAGCTCGGTCGCGACGCCGCCGCGCACGGGTTCGATGCCCAGCGCGAGCACCGCCAGCGTGCGGCCGACGGTGTAGAGGTCCGACGCCGGGGACAGCTCGGCGCGGACGACCTCGGGCGCGTGGTAGCCGACGGTGCCGTAGACGACCGCGTCCGTGTCGTCGACCCGGGCCACGGCGCCCATGTCGATCAGCGTGAGGTGCCGCTCGCACTGCATGACGTTGTCGGGCTTGAAGTCGCTGTAGACGTGGCCCTCGGCGTGCAGGTAGCCCAGCGCGGGCAGCACCTTGATCATGTAGGCGAGGGCGTGCGCGACGGGCAGCGCGCCGTCGACGGCGCGGGCGTCGCGCACCTGCGCGAGCGTGGACCCGCCGATGTAGGCCATCACGATGTAGTCGGCCGCCCCGGTGTCGTCGACGTGCCGGACGAAGTTGTGGATCGCGACGATGTTGGGGTGGCTGAGCTGGGCGAGGAACTGGCGCTCGCCCCGGGCCGCGGCGAGCGCGGCGGGGTCGTTCGCGTCGAGGACGCCCTTGAGCACCACCCACCGGTCGTCGACGTTGCGGTCCACCGCGAGGTAGATCCAGCCCAGCCCGCCGTGCGCCAGCGCGCCGCGCACCTCGTACTGGCCGGCGACCAGCGCTCCCTGCGCGAGCGGCGGGGCGAACGAGTACGGCGTGCCGTCCTGCGGGCAGTAGCCGCGGACCAGACCGGGGCGACCCTCGCGGCTGCGGCCGACGGGGTGCGGCGTGCCGCCGTGGCGGCAGTAGCGGTCGCGTTCGGGGACCTGCGGGTCGCGCAGCAACGCGCTCGACGGGTCGATGCGCGGGACCGGCGGGATGTCGTCGGTGCCGCCGCGCAGCAGCGGGGTGGAGGTCAGGCTGGTCGAGATCGGGCCGCTCCACCGGCCGCCGGTCGTGGGGGCGACCGGGCCGGTGGGGGGCCGGACGGTCGGCGTGCCCCCGCCTGCGGGCAGGACGGTCGGGGTGTCCTCGCCGACCGGCCGGGCGGTCGGGCCGCCCCGGCCGGCCGGCGCGGTGGACCCGGCAGGTGCGGTCGGAGCACCGTTGTGCACCGGGGCGGCGGCCGCCGTGGGCGGCCCTTCCGGGGCGGTCCGCGGCGCCGGCGGGGCGGCGGGCGGAGCCGACCTCCCGCACGTGTCGCAGAAGCCGTCGGCCTCGATCGTCCCGTCGCAGCCGTCCCAGGCGCACGGTCCACCCACGGCCGTACCGGTGGTGTCGGGGTGTGCGGCACCGGTCATCGCGGACTCCTCCCCAGGGCGGCGTCGTTGACCCGCTGCTGGTAGGTGACCAGCGCGGGGGTGAGCGTGACCAGGTCAGTGGGCGCGGCGAGGAGCTCGCCGACCCGGACGGCCAGGGCGATGACCTGCGGGTCGTCGGACACCCCGACCCGCACCGCCTTGGCCCGGTAGGCGGCGAACCGCCCGGCGAGCTCGGCCCGCCGGTCGACCACGCCGGTTGCGCGGTCCAGGGCGGTGCGCACCGCGCCGGCCGCGACGTCGACCTCGTGCGCAAGCCGGTCCAGGGCGGTGAGCCCCGCGGCTCCCGGGGCCCGCGCAGGCAGGGCACCGAGGCGGTGGCGCAGGTCCGCGCGGGGGTCGGCGGGCGGCGTCGGATCGGCCCCGGCGACGTGCTCCAGCGCCGTACACCGGACCCGGGCCTCCTGGGTGTACAGGGCGTCGAGCGCTGCGAGCGCGTCGGCGACCGCGCCCCGCCGGTCCGGCCACGTGTCGCGGACCGCCGCCCGCTCCAGGAGGTGCGCCTCGATCGCGGGCAGGTCCTCGCCCAGGCCGGCGACGAGGTCGCGCGGCAGCCGGGCCGGGAGTGACAGCGGATCGTTGGTGCAGGCGGCGAGCCGGGCGTCGACCGCCCGGGCCAGCGCGGCGAGCGCGGCGGCGTCCGGGTCGTCGGGCTCCAGGAGCTCACGGGCGCGCTCCCGGGCGTCCCGGACGCGCTCGGCCAGGGGGCCGAGCCCGGCCAGCGCCGCCACGTGCACGGTCTCGGCGGCATCGAGCACGGCGGTCACCTCGCGGATCCGCGTGTCCATCCGCGCTGCGAGCGCAGCGGGCTCGGCCCCGGCCACGAGCAGTTCGTGCAGCTCCGCCCACTCGCGCTCACCCGGGCGGTGCCTGCGGGTGCGGACCGCGCAGGCCTGCGCGACGACGGCGCGGTGCGCCGTGAGGTCGGCCCACAGCGCTGCGAGGACGTCCCGCGTCGCCGCCCACCGGCTGGCGGTGACACCGACAAGGGTGGCGCTGTCGAGCAGCCGGTGACCGGCGTGGCTTTCGAGGTCGAGCAGAGCGGCGGTGATGCGGTCCTGCTCCTCGACGCAGTGGGTCAGCTCGGCGTCGAGTGCGTCGGGTGCCGTGCGGTCGGCCATGCCTCACCTCCATTCGCGGACGAACCCGGACGCCATTGTGTCCGGGACCACCCGGGAGGGGTCCCCGTGCGCCGCGTCATACTCGACTCCGTGACGGGCTGCGTACGCTCTGACGCAGCGGCACCCTCAGAAGGAGGGACACGTTGGCGACCATGCGACCAGCGACCATGCGACGGGGCACCCTTGTCGTGCTCGAACCCGGCGGGCTCGCCGCGAGCCCGGCCGAGGGGAGGGTGCTGTGGTTCGGCCGCAACCGGTCGGCGGTGCACATCTGCGTCGGCTCCCACGATGCCGGGGTGAGCCGCCGGCACGGCACTCTCGAGTACAGCTCGGGCTGCTGGTGGGTGCGGGCCCAGGGCGGCCGCCCGGTGCGGGTCGGGCGCACCCACGTGCTGCGCTACGGCGACGAGCCCGTCCCGCTGGCCGACGGCCGCACCTCGCTGCTGGTGGAGGGATCCGACCCGAACGACCTGCACCTCGTGCGCGTCGAGGTGGTCGGCGCGGACGCACCACCGCGTCGCGACACCTGTTCGGGCACGGCGCCGGTCCGCGGCTACCGGCTCGACGCCGCGGAGCGGCTGGTGATGACGGTCCTGGCCCAGCGCGTGCTCCAGCGCCAGTCCGGGGCGACGCTGCTGACCTCGCGGGAGGCCGCCGCGTACCTGGCGGGCATCCAGCCCGGCGTGTGGACGTTCAGGATGATCGAGCACCTGGTCAGGCGGATGCGCGAGCGGCTGGCCGCCCAGGGTGTCGACGGGCTCGTGCCCGAGCCCGGCTGCACCGGCTACGACAGCGCGTACCGGCGCAACCTCGTCGAGGAACTCATCGACTCGGGCACCCTCGGCACGCCCGACCTGCGCCTGCTCGGAACGGAGGAGTAGGTAGCGCCCCGTCCGGCAACGTCTGCCCGACGTCACTGGACGGGACGCCGGCCCTCTACCCTCGGAGCCCGTGACGGGACGCATCCGGGTGGCGGTCGTGTTCGGTGGCCGCAGCAGCGAGCACGCCATCTCCTGCGTGTCGGCGGGCAGCGTGCTGCGCCACCTCGACCGCGAGCGGTTCGACGTCGTGCCGGTCGGCATCGCCCGTGACGGTGCCTGGGTGCTGGGCACCGACGACCCCGAGCAGCTCGCGATCCACGGCGGCACGCTGCCGTCCGTGGACCCGTCGGCCACCGCCGTCGTGCTGCCGGGCGACCCCACCCGCGGTGGGCTGCTGGTGCTCGGGCCGGTCCGGGCCGGTGAGGTGCTCGCCGGTGTGGACGTCGTCTTCCCGGTGCTGCACGGGCCCTTCGGTGAGGACGGCACGGTCCAGGGGCTCATGGAGATGGCCGGCGTGCCCTACGTCGGGGCGGGCGTGCTGGCCAGCGCCGCCGGCATGGACAAGGAGTTCACGAAGAAGCTGCTCGCCGCGGACGGCCTCCCGGTCGGAGACCTCGTGGTGCTGCGGCCGGACACCCCGACGTTGACCGCCGCGCAGCGCGACCGGCTCGGCCTGCCGGTGTTCGTCAAGCCCGCCCGGGCCGGATCCTCGGTGGGTATCACCCGGGTCACGGACTGGGCCGGGCTCGACGACGCGATCGCCGCCGCCCGCGTGCACGACCCGAAGGTGCTGGTCGAGGCGGCGATCGCGGGCCGCGAGGTGGAGTGCGGCGTGCTCGAGCTCCCCGACGGAACGCTGCGCGCGAGCCTGCCCGCCGAGATCCGGATCGTCGGGTCGGCGGCCTTCTACGACTTCGACGCGAAGTACCTCGACGACGTCTGCGAGTTCGACATCCCCGCCAAGCTCGACGACGACGTCGTCGAGCGGGTCCAGGACGCGGCCGTCGCCGCGTTCCGCGCGCTGGACTGCCAGGGGCTCGCGCGGGTCGACTTCTTCGTGGGCGCCGACGGTGTCCCGGTGGTCAACGAGGTGAACACGATGCCCGGGTTCACGCCGATCTCGATGTATCCGCGGATGTGGGCCGTCACCGGCATCGACTACCCGACACTGCTGGCGACCTTGATCGACACTGCGCTCGCCCGGGGAACCGGGCTCCGGTAGTCGATCGGCCCGATATTCCTTTCAGGTCGGTACCTTTCCGATGTGATATCGATGTGATACGCGTCTTGACCTGCGGATATCGTGATGAATCCGGTCAGTGATGCTGCCGTGATCGTCTGATCACCGTATCGTGCGGCGCGTTCCGGCCGCCCCCTCGTGCCCCGGCCGGATCTCATCGAGGAGGAGATCCATGGACGCGTCCCGCGCTTCCCGTGCTCGCCATTATTTGGGCCGTTTGGCGGTGGCGGGGGCCGTCGCGCTCGGCGCTCCGGTCGCACTCCCCGGCGTCGCCGACGCGGCACCGAAGGGTCACTGGGACCGCATCGCGAAGTGCGAGAGTGGTGGCCGGTGGAACACCGCGACCGGCAACGGTTACTACGGCGGCCTGCAGTTCTCGAAGTCCACCTGGAAGGCCTACGGCGGCAGTGGTATGCCGCACAAGGCCAGCAGGTCGCAGCAGATCAAGGTCGCCGAACGTGTGCTCAAAGCGCAGGGATGGAGGGCCTGGCCGGCCTGCTCCCGGAAGCTCGGCCTGCGCTGACCTGCGCCGCGGCGCACCGTCTCGCGGGCCGGAAAATGTGACCGCGACCACGGAAATGAGGCCGTGTGACCACCCGGCTACCCGCGGTACGCCCTCTGCGAGTTGTGACTCGAACACCGTAGGGGTGGGGTGCGGTCTCGGTCCAGGTCAGTGGCGGTGGGGAGGCTTTCGAACAGAGTTTTCGATCCGGAAGTATTGCGCACTGACCCAGTGTGATCGCATTGTGATTATCGTCAAGAAACACTGATGTCGTTTCACTGAGTGGCAGTGTTGTCCGCGCGTAATCGACCTCGGGCCGTAGCGTCGTTCTCGTCCGGGGTCAACGAGCGCCGATATGTCGGGCGCTGGGCCCCTCGAACAAGGAGAAACGCTATGGATTCGCGAGTCGCCACCCGCATGCCCACGAGACGTCGTCTGCTGCAGGCCGCCGTCGCCGCCGCCGTCGCGCTGGGTGCCCCCGTCGCCCTCGCCGGCACGGCCGATGCGGCCACGCCGACGGGGAAGTGGGACCGCATCGCGCAGTGCGAGAGCGGTGGCAAGTGGAACACCTCGACCGGGAACGGCTACTACGGCGGCCTGCAGTTCTCGAAGTCCACCTGGACGGCGTTCGGCGGCAGTGGTATGCCGCACAAGGCCAGCAAGAGCCAGCAGATCGCCGTCGCCGAGCGGATCCTCGCGAAGCAGGGTTGGGGGGCCTGGCCCGCGTGCTCGAGGAAGGCCGGCTACCGCGGCTGACCGCCGGTCACCGCACGACGACGTCCGTGGCGTCCATCGTCTGCCGCAGGACGTCGGCGACGGTCTGGAGCGGCCCGGTCCCCGCAGCCGTGGGTGCGGTGAGCACCACGTACACAGGCCGGTCGACCGCCACGTAGCTCACGATCACGGGATCGGGCACGCCGTCGTCCAGCTGCAGCCACCGGACCCCGTTCACCTCGAGCAGTGCCGAGGTCGGCGTGAGCTCCGCAGGCCTGGTCAGCCCGCACCGCAGCACGGCCGGTCGCGGCGCCGCCGCCCAGGCCCGGGTCCCCGCCGGAGCCGGGTCGGCCAGCGGCCGCCGGGGCAGCACGCCGCCCGCCGCCGGCAGCTCCGCCGGGAGTGCCGCGAGTAGCGCTGTGCACTCCGGCCCGCTCGCGTCCGGTGCGTCGACGGGGACGACGGTGAGCGGACCCGTCTCGGGTGCCGCCGCCGTCGGGCCGGTGCCGCCGGTGCCTCCGAAGCCGGCCCGATCGACCCCCTGCACCCGCCCGACGATGCCGACGGCCGCGACCGCCACCAGGAGCAGCAGCGGCAGTGCGAGGGCGACCAGCACGGGGACCGACGGCCGTCGCCGGGTGTCGGGGTCGGTCACGACTCAGCCCAGGTTCACGACGGGGCAGGTGAGCGTGCGGGTGATACCCGGAACTCCCTGCACCTTCGCCACGACGAGCCGACCGAGGTTGTCGACGTCGTCCGCCTCCGCGCGCACGATGACGTCGTAAGGTCCCGTCACGTCCTCGGCTGCCACCACACCGCGGATCGCGCCGATCTCCTTGGCGACCGCGGCCGCCTGGCCGACCTCGGTCTGGACAAGGATGTATGCCTGCACCACGGCGTGCCCCTTTCGGCTGTGACGATGTCTGCTGTGACGATGCGTACGGGTAGGAAAGTCGGACGACCGTACCCGAGGAGGGCCCGTTGACCCCATCGTCGCAGGCGGCAGAGGTCCCTGCCGAGACGGACGGCACACTCGGGCAGATCGGGGAGTTCGGCCTGATCAGACGGGTCGCGACCGGGCGGTCGCAACCCGCTGTCACGCTCGTCGGCCCGGGCGACGACGCGGCGGTGGTCGCTGCTCCCGACGGGCGCGTGGTCGCCAGCACCGACGTCCTCGTCGAGACCGTCCACTTCCGGCTCGACTGGTCCACTCCCGAGCAGGTCGGCCGGCGGGCGGCGGCGGCGAACCTGGCCGACATCGCCGCGATGGGCGCCGTTCCGACAGCCCTGCTCGTCGGCGTGGCCTGCCCGGCGAGCACGCCCGTCGCGACGTTGACCGCGCTGGCCGACGGGCTGTGGGCGGAGGCATCGACCGTCGGGGCCGGCGTCGTGGGCGGGGACGTGGCCTCGGCCGCGCAGCTGATGGTCTCCGTGACGGCCCTTGGCTCGCTCGAAGGGCGAGCACCCGTCTGCCGCAGCGGGGCCCAGCCGGGCGACCTGGTGGCGGTGCGGGGCCGGCTCGGCTGGGCAGCAGCGGGCCTGGCGGTGCTGCAACGCGGCTTCCGTTCACCGGCCGTGGTCGTCAACGCCCACCGGGTGCCCGAACCGCCCTACGCGGCCGGACCCGAGGCGGCGAACGCCGGCGCCACCGCCATGATCGACGTCTCCGACGGGCTGCTCGCGGATCTCGGGCACGTCGCCAGAGCCTCGACGGTCCGGATCGACATCCGCAGTGCCACCCTCGAGGTGCCCGCCCGGCTCGCGGACGTCGGCGCGGCGCTGGGCGCCGACCCCCGGCACTGGCTGCTCACCGGCGGCGACGACCACGCGCTGGCGGCGACGTTCCCGCGCGGCTCCCTGCTGCCGTTCGGCTGGGTGCGCGTGGGCACGGTGCTGGCGGCGGACGACGCCGGCCCGGCCGTGCTCGTCGACGGGCGGGTGTACGAGGGCGGCCCCGGTGGATGGGACCACTTCGCCCGCTGAGCCGTGGCCTCGGGAGCCTGTAGCGATGTGGGTGGCCCCGGTGGATGGGGCTGCTTCGTCCGCTGAGCCGTGGCCTCAGGAGCCTGTAGCCCGGGCCCGGTAGAGGTCGCGCAGCAGCGCGACCTCCGCCCCGTGGTGGATCACCTCCCGGTTGATGTGCAGCACGAGCGCGGCCATCGGGTAGCCGGCGAACGGCCCCTCCGCCGGCCCGCACGGCCGCGCGAGCGCCGCTTCGTCGAGGCCCTGGACACCCGCCGTCCAGCCCGCGTGGGCGTCGTCGAGCTGGGCCAGTGCCTCGGCGGCCGTGCCTGCGTACGGGAAGCTCCCGTAGTCCACCGGTGGCCCGCCGAAGTGCGCCGCCACCCGGGCCCCGAGCACGCCGACGATGATGTGCGCGAGGCGCCACGCGATCGTGGTGACCGGCGGTGGGTCCGGCTCGGGGTACGCGAACTCGACCGTGAACGGGCCGGTGCCGGGCTGCTCGTCGCCCGTCCGCGGGCGCACGTTCCACGCGGGCTGCGCGGGCTCCCAGAGGTACTCGTCGTCGGACATGCCCGCGAACCGCGGCCGCAGCTGCCTGCTCCAGTGCCACTCCAGCTGCTCGGACAGCTGCTCCGGCCAGTCGATCATGGATGTCGTCATGGCGCGCACGGTAGCTCCACCCACCGACATTTCAGCTGCGGGGAACCGGCACCCCGCGGATCGAGGCGTCGAGCAGCTGGACCGGGTGCAGCAGCGGCAGACCGGTCCCGTCCAGGGTCCGGGTGTCCGGCGTCGTCTCGTCGTTCGCAACGGCGCCGTTCCCGGCGGCGGGCTTCAGGTACTTGCCGATCTGCAGCATGCACCCGGGGTTCCCGGTGACCACGAGGTCCGGCTGCACCGTGCGGATGTTCGCCGCCTTACGTGCCCCCAGCTCGGCGGCCGGCCCCGGCGCCACCATGTTGTAGATCCCCGCCGAGCCGCAGCACAGCGCGGCCTCGGGGATGTCGACGACCTCCAGCCCCGGGATCGAGCGCAGCACCGCACGGGGCTGGGCGCGCACGCCCTGCGCGTGCCCGAGGTGGCAGGCGTCGTGGTAGGCCACGCGGGCGCGGACCGGGTGCCGCGGGGCGCGCGGCCCGTCGGCGAGCAGGTCGGCGAGCACCTCGTGGACGTCGCGGACCGACGCGCTGAACGCCGCGGCCCGCTGCGCCCACCCGGGGTCGTCGGCGAGCAGGTGGCCGTAGTCCTTCATCGCCGACCCGCAGCCCGCCACATTCGCGACGACGTGCTCGACCCCGAGCTGCTCGAACCGGGCGATGGTCTTCCGGGCGCGGGTCAGCGCGCCGTCCTCGCGACCGGCGTGCAGCTCCAGGGCGCCGCAGCACTGCTGGCCCCGGGGGACGACGACGTCGCAGCCCTCGGCGGCGAGCACCCGCGCCGTCGCGGCGTTCACCCGGTGGAAGAAGACGTCCTGGACGCAGCCGGTGAGCAGCGCGACGGTGGCCCGCGGCCGGCCGGTCGCGGAGATGCGCTCGGGCAGGTGTGCGAAGGCGTCGCGCAGCGACACCGGCGGCAGCAGCGACTCCAGCGCGCCGAGGCGTCCCGGCACCGTCGCGGCGAGCCGTCGGACCACGGGCAGGGTGCGCAGCCTCTCGTACACGGCCCCGGGCACGGCCGCGGCCCGCAGCCGGCGCTTGTAGGGGAAGAGCGCGAAGATCGCCTCGCGGAACAGCCGGTCCGCGGGGGTGCGGCGCACGTTGCGTTCGAGCTGTGGGCGCACGGCCTCCAGCAGCTTGTCGTACTGCACCCCGGACGGGCACGCCGTCACGCAGGCCATGCAGCCCAGGCACCGGTCGATGTGCTCGCGCAGCGGCCCCTCGAGCCCGATCTCGCCCTTCTCCGCGAGGTTGATCAGGTAGATCCGCCCGCGCGGGGAGTCCATCTCCTCGCCCCACAGCTGGTAGGTCGGGCAGGTCGGGAGGCAGAAGCCGCAGTGCACGCAGTCGTCGAGCAGCTCGCGCCGGGGTGGGTGGCGGTCGTCGAATGCGCTGGGGCCCGGCTGCGGGAGGCTCGTCTCGGCGGAGCCGGCAGGTGTCGTGCTCACGGGTTCCTCCCGGTCAGCCACGGGGCGAGCCGGCCCGGTCCGAGGCGGCAGGCGGGGTCGAGCTCCTGCTTGACGGCGCGGAGCACGCCGAGTGCGGACGGGGCCGGACCCCACGCCGGCGCGTCCAGCCCGACCGGGCGGCTGCGCAGCACCGAGGTCCCGCCCGCGGCGTGCACGGCGGAATGGGCCGCGGCGACGGCGGCCGGGTCGGCGGGGAGTGCAACGGTGGCGACCCCGGTGCCGAGCCCGGCGGTGACCCCGCGGGCGGCCAGCCCGGCGAGCACCCCCGGGAGCCGGGAGGGGCGCACCCCGATCCGCAGCACGGCGTCGGCGAGCGTCCCGCGGGTGAGCCGGGTGTGCCCGTCCCACGGGTCCGCGGCGTCCCCAGCGCCCGCCGAGGTGCCCACCGAGGTGTCCGCCGACCCCAGCAGCTCCTGCAGCCGCTCGATCCGCTCCGGCAGCGCGGCCTCCGTGCCCACGACCCGTACGAGCAACGCACCCGTCTCCGAGGACCCCGCCGACCCCCCCGGACGCGCAGGCACGCGGTCCGGGTTCGACGATGCCCTCGCGGACACCCACTCCAGCGCCGCGGGCTCGTACGGTCCTCCGAGGACCCGCGCGGCGTGCTCCGCGGCCCCCTGAAGCGAGCACGGCAGCACCAGCGTCGCCGCGGCGTGGGGCAGCGGGTGCAGCCGCAACACCACCTCCGCTATCACCGCGAGCGTCCCGTAGGCACCGTGCACGAGCTTGGCGAGGTCGTATCCCGCGACGTTCTTGATCACATGGCCGCCGGTGCGGGCCACGGTGCCGTCGGCCAGCACCAGCGTCGCGCCGATCACCAGGTCGCGCAGGGAGCCGTGCACCAGCGCGCCCGGCCCGGCGTCGCCGGTGGACAGCAGGCCGCCGACCGTCGCGCCCTCCGCGACCCGGCCCGCGTCCAGCGCCACGCGCTGCCGGTGGCCGGCCAGTTCCGCGTTCAGCTCGCGCAGCGGCGTGCCCGCGCGGACCGACACCGTCATGTCGCCCGGGTTGTGCGTGATCACCCCGGTCAGTGCGCGCAGGTCGAGCACCGCGTCGACGGGGCCCAGCGGGCCCGCCCAGCCGGCTGCGGTGCCGGCGCCGGCCACCGCGAGGGCTCCGGCCGAGTCCAGCACGGCGTCGCGGACGCCACGGAGATCGGTGGGATTCATCAGCGTTGCCGTCACGGTCGCTCCTCGCCGACGTCGTCGTCTTCTGACCGGGATTGCCTCGCGGATTCGGGTCAGAGCCGCTCGATCACACCGGCTTCCTCGAGCGGGTGCGGCCGGTAGCGACCCGGGCGCTCCCCGCACAGCCGCGGTGTGGGCAGTACCTTGCCCGGGTTGCACAGCCCGTGCGGGTCGAACGCCGCCCGCACCCGGGCCATCGTCGCCAGGTCGTCCTCGCCGAACATCCTCGGCATCGAGCACGCCTTGTCCGTGCCGATCCCGTGCTCACCCGACAGCGACCCGCCCAGCTCCACGCACAGCTCGGCGATCGCACCCGACAGGTGTTCGGCCCGGTCGGTCTCCCCGGCGGCGGCGTTGTAGAGCACCAGCGGGTGCAGGTTCCCGTCGCCAGCGTGGAAGACGTTCGCCACGCGCAGCCCGGCCTCGTCGCCCATCTCGGCGATCCGGCCCAGCACCTCGGCGAGCCGGGTGCGGGGGACGACGCCGTCCTGCACGAAGTAGTCGGGGGAGATGCGGCCGACCGCCGCGAACGCCGCCTTGCGGCCCTGCCAGATCGCAGCGCGTTCCTCCGGTGAACCGGCGACGTGCAGGCGGGTGCACCCGTGCCGCTCGCAGATCTCCTTGACCTGGTCGAACTGCGTGTCGCAGTCCGCCGACGGGCCGTCCAGCTCGACGACCAGCGCGGCCGGGACGCCGACGGTGTAGCCGGCGTGCACCGCCTGCTCGGCGGCCTCGATCGCGAGCGTGTCCATCATCTCGACGGCGGCGGGCACGATCCCCGCGCCGACGATGTCGCTGACGACGTCACCGGCCGCCCGGACCGAGGGGAAGTCGGCGAGCAGCGTCCGCACCGACTCCGGGGTGCGCAGCAGCCGCACGACGATCTTCGTCGTGATCCCCAACGTGCCCTCCGACCCGAGGAACACCCCGCGCAGGTCCGGCCCCGCTTGCTCGCCGGTGTCCGAACCGAGCGTCACGAGCGACCCGTCGGCCAGCACGACCTCGAGCTCCAGCACGTGGTTCGTGGTGAACCCGTACTTGAGGCAGTGCGCGCCGCCGGAGTTCTCCGCGACGTTGCCGCCGATCGTGCAGACCTGCTGGCTGCTCGGATCGGGCGCGTAGTAGAGCCCGTGCGGCGCGGCCGCGGCCGTGATGTCCAGGTTCGTGACGCCCGGCTCGACGGTGGCGCGCCGGTCGATCGGGTCGACCTCCAGGACCCGCTTGAGCCGGGCCAGGGAGATCACGACGCCGTCCGCGACGGGCAGCGCGCCGCCCGACAGGCCGGTACCCGCACCGCGGGCGACGAAGGGCACCCGGTGCTCGGCGCAGACCCGGACGGCGGCGGCGACCTGCGCGGCGGCGCGGGGGAGCAGCACCAGCTCGGGGACGACCCGGTAGCCGGTGAGCCCGTCGCACTCGTAGGCGCGGCACCGGACGCGGTCGGAGATCACGTTCTCCGGGCCCAGCGCTGTCTCGAACGCCCGCCGCACGGTCCCCGACAACGCCATTGCGCACCTCCCGGTGGCTGGGGGCGAGAGGGCCAGACTACGTCGCGAACGGCCTCGGTGCCGGACCCGTTGCGCGGGCGTGGTAATGCGGCCCGCCGCTGCTCCTCCCGGTCAGCGGACGGCGGGCGGCGCAGCGGATGCAGGAGCGGCCTCGGGCCGGGGAGCGGCTCAGTGGCGTCGTGGTGGTGCTCCTGCTCGCCCTCGGCGATCCGCCCACGGCGATCCGCCCACGGCGCGGCAGGCCACGAGCGTGCCCGTGGGGGAGCTGCTCGGCGCCGAGTGGGCGGCTGGAGGACCCGTTCCGGCCGCTGGGCGGCCGCACCCGGTACTGGCGGGTCGCCGTCGGGGCGCGCGGCGTGCGGGTCGGGCCGCGGTGGCCCGGCAGCGCGCGGGCCGCGGGGTCGCCTTGGCCCACGGCGAGCTGATCGTGACCGCGGCGTCGCTGCCGACCGAGCCGTTGCCGGGCGGCCAGGGCTACCCGCGGCCCGTGCCGGACGGCGTTGACGCCGCGGCCGCGTGGGGGTTCCGGGGGGCGTGGTCGTCGAGCCCGGCAGCTCGACCGCTCCCTCTGATCCCGAGGCTCAGCCGGCTCGGTGCCGGCCGAGCCTCGTCAGCGGGTGCCGCTCGAGGCGTTCGTCGATGTGCGCGATCAGCTCGGGGAGGAGCGGCTCGCGCCGCACCTCCCGCCACGCGTCGCGGAGCCGTTCGGCGGTCTCCAGTACGACCGCCGAAGCCTCACCGTCGGGGTATCCCGCCGCCTCCGCGACCTGCTCGAACGCATCCAGATCGGCGGCGTCCGGCCGGTGCCGGCCCCCGATCGGGAAGACGAGCTGGCGCGAGAGGGTCCGATAGAAGGTGGTGCACACCAGGTCGTACGCCGGGGCCAATGTCGGGGTGCGGCCGTCCGGGTAGCGCAGTGACCAGTTCTTGAGGTGCGCGTCCGTGTTGCCCATGACGACCATGGCGACGAGCCGACGGAGGTACTCCGCGAAACCGGAATCGCCGGTGAGCGCACGGACGAGGACACCGATGTTGTCGTAGGTCGCGCCGTGGAACCGCAGCGCGGGAATGATTCCGGTGGCCTGCGCAAGATCCTCGATGTGCACCCGCTGCCCCTCAGCACCGCGGTCGAACCGCTTGACGACGTAGGCCAGGGAGCCGGGCTGCAACTCGTCGAAGACGTGCGGTACCGACTCGGCGGGGAGGAGGTCGATCTCGGGGACGTCCAGACCGGCTTCGGCGGCCCAGCGCATCATCAGGTACTCGTTCTCGGTGAGCGACGGGAAGGACCCGCTGGAGAACTTGACGATCCAGCCACCGGCCTCGCCTCGGCCGGGCAACGTCAGGCGCTTGCCGTCGCGCTGGACCGACATCTTCGGTTGCGCTCCGGCGAGGGCGGAGAGGTGCACGCCCGTCTGCTCGACGCGGGCGATGGCGGGCTGGACCAGAAATCCCTCGGCGGGGACGTCGGACGGGACGACGGTCGCGGCCCCGGGGAGATCGTCGCCCAAGGTGAGCAGCAGTCGCGCGTCGTCCACCTGGCGCTCGTCGAAGAGCGCGGCGTAGAACCGCCGCAATCCGCTGCCTGGTTCGGGAAGCAGGTTGGCGAACCAGGCCGGCAGGCCGACCGACTCCCGGTACAGCTTGCGTGGTGCCTCCTCGAATTCCTGCCCGAGCACCTGGTGCTCGGGATCGAGCAGGTCGTCGGTGTAGCGGAAGGTGCACCCACCGGCAGCGAAGGTCAGCTCGCCGACCTCGCGGCGATGCAGCAACACGCGGGCCGACCCGTGGACCGCCTTAAGCACCGAGACGACCTGAGCGAAGCAGATCGGCCGCGCTGAAGCTGTCTCGCGCACCCCACTCGGCGTGCTGGTCGACCACGTCCGCGATCACTCGTGCCAGCAGCTCGGCACGGTGGGAGAGGAACTCCGACCAGCGTCGGCCGGCGAGCAACTCGACGGCGGCGTCGTCGACACCGTGGCTCTCGCGGGTCGCTCGGTCGGCGCCGATCAGTGCCGTGGCGGCTCCTCCCCGGATCGGCGGGTGCAGGAGCCGATTGGCGAGTGTGCTCGCGAGTGGGGCGTCGACGTGTGTGGGGATCACGCGGACCAATGGGTTCTCGACGGTATCGAGCAGCTCTCCGGGGGAGAGCGCGGGGTTCGGGACGGGCAGCTCTGCCGTGGCGGGTACGAGCTCCTGTGGGCCTAGGTCGGCCAGCCCGAGGAGGTTGACCCGGGCGAGCGCGCGGCTGAGCTGTATCTGCGCCAGGTCGGGCCGCCACCTGCCCACAGCTTTCGGCAACGCGGCCAGCAGGACCAGAACCGCCTCACTCGGCCCGGACGCCCGAGCGATCTCGCGGATCAGACGTCGGACCGTCGGCACGTCCCCGCCCGGGTTCGCCCCCAGCGCGGCGCCGCGCCACAGCCAGCGCCGCAGCAGGATGACTGCCCGGCCGGTCGGCCGGCCGAACCGGTGGACCAGCGCGGCGAGCATCGGGATCACCGAGGGATACGGCAGGAGCCGGACGTGCGGGATGTCCAGGTCGTCGCGCAGTATCGCGACGACATCGAGCAGCACGCGCTCGGTGAGCAGGAACGCCTGCATTCGGTCGTCGTCGTCGGTGAACTCGTCGTGGATGTCGCGGAAGACATCCGGCCCGCGCAGCGCTAGCAGGCTGCGCAGGACCTCGCGCTCGTGCACACGGCCGAAGCCGGCGGCTGCGACCGCGTCCCCGATTGCGCCGAGATCACCGGGCGACGCGGCGCCCTGCACGCCGTGCAGCGCGTTAAACACGTCCTCCTTGCGCAGCGCTCGTCCGTAATTGTTCATGCGGTCGAACACCACTCGCAGCTCGCGCTCGTCGTCCGCCTCGACGACGTAGATCGGGATCGCGTACTCGCGCAGCGCGGACGCCACCTCGTCGGCGGCGGCGTACTCGCGCTCACCCAGCAGCTCGACGTGCTCGCGTTGCCACCTGATGACCAGCTGGTTGGCCCCCGCAACCCGCAGCGGCAGCCACGGACCGTCCGGCGCCTTGGATGCCGCACGGAACGTCAGCGACGACAGGTGGACGAACACGTTGAACCGGGGGTCGCTCACTCCCTCCGGTGCCGCGAGCGCCCCGACCAAACTGGTGATCCGCTGCTGCCCGTCGACCACCCACAGGGCGCGAGGGCTCTCCGGAACGTCGAGCACGAGGGGGCCGATGGTGATCCGATCCGCCGGGGCGGGGCGTTCCCAGAGCAGCAGGTTGCCGATCGGATAGCGCCGCAGCACGCTGTCGAACAGGCTCTCCACGTCGCCCGGCCGCCACCGGTAGTCGCGCTGGAACGACGGCAGGCGGACGCGACCCGAGAGCACGAGATCGACGAGCCGGGCCGGGGTGACGTTCTCGACCCGTACCTGCGTGACCGCGGCCATGTCCACCTCCCTGACGGGAGCCTAGCGACGGCGTCCGACAGTTCCGGGAACCGCATGCGCAGACCCGGATTTCGTCGGGGTGGGGTGGTAGGAAACGGGCGACCGCGGACCACGGACCGGACGAGGATGGTGTATCCAGGTGAGCGACGCAGCGCAGACCGGCGACAGAGCCGAGACCGGCGGCCTGCAGGTGGATCCCGCCCTGCGCGCCTTCGTGGCCGACGAGCTGCTGCCGAGGGTGGGGCTCGCGCCCGAGTGGTTCTGGTCGACGCTGGCCGGGTTGCACACGCAGTTCGCTCCGCGTGCGGCGCGGCTGCTGGCCCGCCGTGACGAGCTGCAGGCCCGCCTCGACGCCTGGCACCGTGAGCACGGGGCGCCCGCAGGCGACGCGGTCGACGGCTACGCGGAGTTCCTCACCGAGATCGGCTACCTGCTACCTCCGGAGGAGCCGCGGATCTCGGTCACCGGTGTGGACCGGGAGATCGCCGAGGTGGCGGGCCCGCAGCTCGTGGTACCGGCGACGGTCCCGCGGTACGCGCTGAACGCCGCGAACGCCCGCTGGGGGTCACTGTTCGACGCGCTCTACGGGACGGACGTCCTGCCGCTGGACCACGAGCTCGCCCGCGGCTACGACGAGCGCCGCGGTGCGCAGGTGATCGCGGAGGCGGACCGGCTGCTCGACGCGTACTTCCCGCTCGAGGGCGCCTCGCACAGCGACGTCACCCGGTACCGCCTCGACGGCGGTGCACTGGCCGCGGTGACCGGTGACGGGACCGTCGGGCTGGTCGACGCGGGCCAGCTCGTCGGCTACCGCGGCGACCCGGGCGCACCGGAGGCGGTGCTGCTGTGCCGGCACGGCCTGCACGTCGAGGTGACCGTCGACGCCGGGCACCGGGTCGGCCGCGGGCACCACGCGCACGTCGCGGACGTCGTGCTGGAGTCGGCGGTCACCACGATAGTGGACCTGGAGGACTCCGTCGCCACCGTCGACGGCCCGGACAAGGTCGGCGCCTACCGCAGCTGGCTCGGCCTGATGACCGGTGAGCTGGAGGCGATCTTCCCCAAGGGCGGGGAGACCGTCACGCGCACCGTGAACGGCGACCGCACCTACACCGGCGTCGACGGCTCCGAGGTGGTGCTCCCCGGGCGGTCGCTGCTGCTCGTCCGCAACGTCGGGCACCACATGCGACTCGACGCCGTGCGGACCGCCGACGGCGAGCCGCTCCTGGAGGAGTGCCTGGACATCCTGGTCTCCACGATCGCGGCTGTGCACGACCTCCGCGGCCTCGGCCGCTTCTCCAACACCCGCACCGGCAGCCTCTACGTCGTCAAGCCGAAGATGCACGGGCCGGACGAGGTGGGTCTGTCGGTCGACCTGTTCGCTGCCGTCGAGCAGGCACTGGAGTTGCCCCCCACCACGGTCAAGATCGGGATCATGGACGAGGAGCGGCGGACGTCGATCAACCTGGAAGCGTGCATCGCCCGCGCCGCCGAACGGGTGATCTTCGTCAACACCGGCTTCCTCGACCGCACCGGCGACGAGATCCATTCGACTTTCGAGGCCGGCCCGGTCGTCCGCAAGGACGACGAGAAATCCGCCACCTGGCTGCGCGCGTACGAAGACCGCAACGTCGATGTCGCACTGCGCGCCGGGTTCGCCGGGCAGGCCCAGGTCGGCAAGGGCATGTGGGCCCAGCCCGCCGGCATGCGCGCGATGCTCGACACCAAGGGCGCCCAGCCGAAGGCCGGCGCGAGCACCGCCTGGGTGCCCTCCCCGACGGCGGCCACCCTGCACGCGCTGCACTACCTGGAGACGGACGTGAAGGCGGTGCAGGCCGAGCTGGCGGAGCGCCCCCTGACGGACCGGAGCAAGCTGCTGGTCGTGCCGGTGCTGCCCGACGGCGGTGCGGGGCTCACCGACGACGAGAAGCGACACGAGCTGGAGACGAACGCGCAGTCGATCCTCGGCTACGTCGTGCGCTGGGTCGGGCTGGGCATCGGCTGCTCGACGGTGCCGGACCTGGAAGGGGTCGGCCTGATGGAAGACCGGGCGACGCTGCGCATCTCCAGCCAGGAGATCGCGAACTGGCTCCACCACGGTCTGGTGGACGAAGCCCGGGTGCGCGAGACCTTCGCCCGGATGGCGCTGCTCGTGGACGAGCAGAACGCCCGTGAACCCGGCTACCAGCCGATGGGCAAGGACCTCGAGAACAGCCCGTCGTTCCAGGCGGCCCTGGAGCTGGTGTTCGCCGGGCGGCAGGAGCCCAACGGCTACACCGAGCGGGCGCTGACCCACTGGCGACAGGCGGCCAAGACCGGGGCCGGGGCCGGGGCCTGATTCCCGCCCCCGTGCACACCTCCCGCCCCCCGTGCACACGCCCCACGGTGTGCACCGCGGGGCCGGCGTGTGCACGGCGCGCCAGGATGTGCAGCGTGCTGCAGTTGCGCCCGGCCACCTGCGGCCACCCCGATGCGGCGCTCCTCGTCGCTGCCGTTCAGCGCGTCGCTGCCGTTCAGCGGGAGTAGGTCCTGCGCCACGGCGGTCGCGACGCGACGCCCGTCGACCCGGCCGCATCCGTATCGCCGAACGGCCTCTCCGCGGTGGGCTACGCGGTGGGCTACGCAGTGGGCGAGCCGGTGGCGGTCCCGGGACCCGGGACGGTCCCGGGACCGCCACCCGGTCTGTGCTGCCCGGGTCGCAGCGGCACCTCCTGCGGAGGGGTCGATGCCCTGCGCGACGGGGATGCCGAGGTCAAGCGCATGGTCGTGGGTGCGGGCCACCGCGGCCGCGGACACGCGCGGGCAGTGCTCGCCGAGCCGGGGCGATCCGCCGTCGCGGCCGGCCGGCGGCGCACGGTGCTGGAACCGGCACGCGCCGGCCCGGGGCCGTCGCCCTCTCGACGAGCTCGGCCACCTGCGGATGACCGCCTTCGCGGGTCTGCCGCGCCGCGCCGAGCTGCCGGTGCGTCGCGACGGCACTACCACCCAGTGGACAACGAGTGGGATCAGCGGTGGCGCGATCGACGCGGCGGGCGGAAGGATGCTTTTCGCTGGCGATGGGGTGGCGGAAGGCGGGATGCATGATCACCGTGGTTCAGGCCCAGAGCGACCTGAGACTCGACGCGAACGCGCTCGACTATGCGTTGGTTGCGTTCTATTTCGTTCTCGTACTGGGCATCGGGCTCGTCGCCCGGCGCTCCATCTCTTCGAGTCTCGACTTCCTGCTCTCCGGCCGTTCGCTGCCGGCATGGGTGACGGGGCTGGCGTTCATCTCCGCCAACCTGGGGGCCATCGAGCTCATCGGGATGACGGCGAACGGGGCGCAGTACGGCATCCCGACCGCGCACTACTACTGGGTCGGCGCCGTCCCCGCGATGGTGTTCCTGGGAATCGTGATGATGCCGTTCTACTACGGCAGCAAGGCCCGCAGCGTCCCGGAATTCCTGGCAATGCGGTTCAACCGGACGACCCAGCGGGTGCAGGCAGTCGTGTTCGCGCTCGCCTCGCTGCTGATCGCGGGGGTCAACCTGTACGCGTTGGGCCTGGTGCTCGAGGCGTTGCTCGGCTGGCCGCTGGGGCTGGCCATCCCGATCGCCGCGCTGGTGGTGCTGAGCTACACGTTCCTCGGCGGCCTCTCGGCGGCGATCTACAACGAGGTGCTGCAGTTCTTCGTCATCCTGGCCCTGCTGATCCCGGTCACCATCGCCGGGCTGGTGCGGGTCGGCGGCTACTCCGGGCTGGTGGAGAAGATCACCGCCGGACCGGGCGGGGCCGAGCAGCTCTCCTCCTGGCCGGGTACCCCGATCACGGAGATCTCCAACTCGTTCCTGTCGGTGTTCGGCATCGTCTTCGGGCTCGGGTTCGTGCTGTCCTTCGGCTACTGGACCACGAACTTCGCCGAGGTCCAGCGCGCGCTGTCGGCCAAGAACATGAACGCCGGACGGATGACCCCGATCATCGGGGCCTTCCCCAAGACGTTGGTCCCGTTGGTCATCGTCATCCCCGGCATGGTCGCCGCGGTGCTGATCCCGCAGCTGGTCACGCTCAAGGAGGGCGGCGTCACCGACGTCACCTACAACAACACGCTGTCACTGCTGATGAAGGAGGTGCTGCCGAACGGCGTGCTCGGCGTCGCGATCGCCGGCCTCCTGGCGGCCTTCATGGCCGGCATGGCCGCGAACATCAGCTCCTTCAACACGGTGTTCACCTACGACATCTGGCAGGACTGGCTCCATCCAGGCCGCGCGGACGTCTACTACCTCAAGGTCGGCCGGGCCGTCACGGTCGGCGCGTGCGTGGTCGCCATCTTCACCGCGTACCTGGCCGGCAGCTTCTCCAACCTGATGGACTACATCCAGGCGCTGGCCAGCTTCTTCAACGCCCCGCTGTTCGCGATCTTCATCTTCGGCCTGTTCTACAAGCGGATGACCGGCACCGCAGGCTGGACCGGCCTGCTGGCCGGCGTCGTCGCCGCGGTGCTCGTCGACTTCCTGGTGCGCGCCGACGTCATCAACGTCTCGTCGCAGGCCGGCAGCTTCATGGGGGCGAGCGCAGCGTTCTTCGTCGGTGTGATCGTCGCCTTCGTCGTGTCGCAGTTCACCCCGGCGAAGACCGACGAAGAGCTGTCCGGGCTCACCTGGGCGACCTCGACGCCCGAGCAGCGCGGCGAGGGCGGGGTCGCGGCCGAGGACGCCGGCTGGTACAAGAACCCCGTGATCATGGGCACGAGCGTGCTCGTCCTCACTCTGGTCCTCTACATCATCTGGTGGTGAGCGAGATGTCCGACCGAACCGAAGCGCCTGCCAGGCCGCCGCTCTCGGCCATCCTGTTCGACCTGCGATCCGTCATCGGGCTGCTGTTCGTCGTCTACGGCCTGGTTCTGACGATCCTCGGCCTCATCGGCGAGTCACCCGAGGATCTGGCCAAGGCCGGCGGATTGGCCCTGAACCTGTGGACCGGGCTGGTCATGCTGGTCGTGGGAATCCTCTTCTACGTCTGGGCGTTCACGAAGCCGCCGCTGCCGCCCGAGCGGGGGGTGACGGACGACGACGAGGAGGGCGGTCCGTTGCAGGGCCACGGCCACTGACCGACCCACGGAACAACATCAGCGCCCCCCGTGCGGGGGGCGCTGATGTGCGCTCCGGGTCGGCCACCGGGGTCAGCGCCGGTGGTCGGACGCGTAGTACGGGTTGAAGACCGTCAGCGTCCACCGGTCGAGGCGGCGCAGCGTGCGGCGGATGAAGTCCGTCATCTCAGCTCCTGTCGTCGTTGTCCTGCGGCGTACACCGGCTATAGCGAACTGATCTTCTGAATCGTTCCGGAACG
>JAEUJO010000169.1 GCA_016794615.1 Pseudonocardia sp.
AGCGGCTCGACGGGGAGGTCGCGATGTCGGCTGCCGACGTGTGGGTCGGCCTGGACCTCGGCACGCAGAGCGTCCGCGCGCTCGCCGTCACGGCGGAGGGCACCGTCTCGGGCAGCGGATCCCGGACGTTGACGGGCCGCCGCGACGGCCCGCGCCACGAGCAGGACCCCGCCGGCTGGTGGCACGCCGTCGCCGCGGCGAGCCGGGACGCGCTGCGCGGGATTGCCCCGGCCGCGGTGCGCGGGGTCGCGGTCGACGCGACGTCCGGAACGGTCCTGCTCGTCGACCCCGACGGCACTCCCCTGACCCCCGGCCTCATGTACGACGACACCCGCGCCGCCACCGAGGTCGACCGGGTCAACGAGGTCGGCGGCGCGGTCTGGCGCGAGCTCGGCTACCAGCGGATGCAGCCGGCCTGGGCGCTGCCGAAGCTGCTGTGGCTGCTCCGCGAGCACGCCGAGCTGGTCCCGTACGCCCGGCTGGCCCACCAGAGCGACCTCGTCACCGGCCGGCTCGCGGGCGGCCCGGTGGCCACGGACCTGAGCAACGCGCTCAAGACCGGCGCCCACCTCGTCGACGAGTCGTGGCCGACGCAGGTGTTCGACACCCTCGGCGTGCCGCCGGGCGTCCTCCCCCCGCTGGTCCGGCCGGGAACGGAGATCGGCACCGTGTGCGCCGCCGCGGCGGAGGAGACCGGCCTGCCGACCGGCACCCCGATCGTCGCCGGGGCCACCGACGGCTGCGCGGCCCAGCTCGGCGCCGGGGTGCTACGTGCGGGGAGCTGGAACTCCGTGCTCGGGACGACGCTGGTGCTCAAGGGGGTGTCGCGGAAGCTGGTCCGCGACCCGTCGGGGGCCGTGTACTCGCACAAGGCGCCCAACGGCGACTGGCTGCCCGGCGGCGCGTCCGGCACCGGCGCCGGCGCGATCTCCCGCGACTTCCCCGGCGCCGACCTCGACGACCTGAACCGGCAGGCCGCGCGGTACGAGCCGGCGACGGCGCTCGCCTACCCGCTGGTGTCGACCGGCGAACGCTTCCCGTTCGTCGCCCCGCAGGCGCAGGGGTTCCTGCTCGGCACGCCCGCGGACGACGGCGACCGGTTCGCCGCCGTGCTGCAGGGCGTCGCGTTCGTCGAGCGGTTGTGCTTCGACCACCTCGACCTGCTCGGCGCCCCGCTCGGCGGCGACCTCGTGCTGACCGGCGGCGCGACGCGCAGCGCGTACTGGTGCCGCTTGCGCGCGGACGTCCTGGGTCGTCCCCTCACCCTGCTCGAGAACGCCGAGCCCGCATTGGGCATGGCGGTGCTGGCTGCGTCGCCGGGCCGCGACGCCGCGGAGGTCGCCGCCGGGATGGTCCGCGTCCGCGGGGTCGTCGAGCCCTCCCCCGGCGGCGCCGCGCGGTTCAGCGAGCCGTACGTCCGGTTCGTCGACGAGCTGGAACGTCGAGGCTGGCTACCGTCCGAGACCGCCCGCCACGCGAAGGAGAACGTCCCGTGACCGACCTCGTCCTCGTGCGGCACGGCCAGACCGTGTGGCACGCGGAGAACCGCTACGCCGGTGTCAGCGACGTGGCACTCACCCCGCACGGGGAGCAGCAGGCCGCGCAGCTCGCGGCGTGGGCGCGGACCGCCCGGCTCGCCGCCGTCTGGTCGTCACCGCTGAGTCGCGCGCGGCGCACCGCGGAAGCCTGCGCGGCGGACGTCCCGCTGGAGGTCGACGCGCGGCTGCGTGAGCTCGACTTCGGCGACGGCGAGGGCCTGACCTCGGCCGAGATGACCGAGCGCTTCCCCGGCGCCCGCGCCGCGTTCCTGGCCGATCCCGTCGCGCACCACCTGCCCGGCGGGGAGGACCCGGTCGCTGCCGCGAAGCGGTTCACCGAGTGCCTGCACGAGATCGCCGGCAAGTGTCCCGACGGTCGCGTGCTCGTCGTCGCCCACTCCAGCGCGATCCGGCTCGCGCTCTGCGCCCTCATCGGCGTGCCGCTGACGGAGTACCGACGGCTGTTCCCCACCCTGCGCAACTGCGCGCTCACCGAGGTGCGGCTGCGCGCCGGGCGGGTCGCGCTCCTGCAGTTCAACACCCCGCCCCTCGTCCCTCGGAGTTGCTAGAGCAATGATCGTAGATGCAATCGTTACGACGTCAACCTGATTGCTAGACTTCCGGCGTGGTGACTGAGGACAGCGTGGTGCGAGCGTGGGCGAGCATGCACTTCGCCTACCGGGAGATGAGCAAGCTCCTCGACGAGCGGATCCGGGCGGAGTCGGAGTGCTCGCTGTCCGACGTGGACGTGCTCAACGAACTGCACTGCACGCCCGACCACCGGCTGCAGATGCTCGCCCTCGCCGACCGCCTCGGCGTAACCCGCGGTGGCCTGACGCGGATCATCGACCGACTGGTCGATCGCGGCTGGGTCAGCCGCGATCGCCCCGAGCACAACCGCCGCGAGGTCTACGCCGTGATCACCGACGAGGGCGCGCGCGTGGTGCAGCACGCGCGCGCGGTCTACATCCGCGTGCTCCGGCAGACCCTCGGCACCCATCTCGACGACGTGGCCCTCGACGACCTGGCGGCCGGGATGACGACGCTGCGCGACGCGATCACCTGACGTCATCGACACGGATGTCGATCCACGGTATGAACTGGATCATCGATATCCGAGCCTCGACCCGGGAGAACGACGATGGCCCACCTCGGCGACACGCTGCACGGGAGCACGGATCAGGAAATGCATCCGGGCGACTATCTGCTGTCGCATAACGGCCGATTTCAGTGCATCCTGCAACTCGACGGCAACCTGGTGGTCTACGACCTGCAGAACGGTCCTCGCATGCTGTGGCCCAGCAATACCAGTGGCAAACCGGTCTCGCGAGCGGTCATGCAGCGCGACGGGAACTTCGTCATCTATGGACCTTTCGAGGCGAACTGGTCGACGCAGACCGGAGGCCAGGGAATCTGCGATCTGGTGATGCAGAACGACGGCAATCTCGTTCTCTACAAGGTCGGACCCTCCGCGTGGGCCGCAGGGTCACATCCGTAGTCGTGCCCGACAGAGCGATAGCGGCGCAGCGACGAACGCTCCTCGGTCGCGTCGACCTCCGCGAGCACCCGCCACACCGGTA
>JAEUJO010000201.1 GCA_016794615.1 Pseudonocardia sp.
CGTACGACCGCACGGGCTCCTGCCGGGCAGCCACGGAGCCGCTGCACGTCGAACAGCTCGCACTCGTCGAGTACCGCACCGCCTGGGACGCCCAGCGCGCGCACGCCGCGGCCCGGCGCGACGGCACCGGTCCGGATGTCCTCATGCTCCTCGAGCACCCGCCGGTCTACACAGCGGGCAAGCGGACCCGCCCGGCGGACCGGCCCACGGACGGCACACCCGTCGTCGACGTCGACCGTGGCGGCCTCATCACGTGGCACGGTCCCGGCCAGCTCGTCGGCTACCCGCTGGTGGCGCTCGCGACCCCGCTGGACGTCGTCGACTACGTCCGCCGCCTCGAGGAAGCACTGATCGCCGTGGTCACCGGAATGGGCCTCCCGGGCGCCGGTCGGGTGGACGGGCGCACCGGCGTCTGGCTGCCCGCGGACGACCGCGGGCCCGAGCGCAAGGTCGCCGCGATCGGGGTGCGGGTGCAGGGCGGGGTGACCATGCACGGTTTCGCGCTCAACTGCGACCCGGACCTGACCTGGTTCGACCGGATCGTGCCGTGCGGGATCACCGACGCAGGCGTGACGTCGCTGGCGGTGGAGTTGGGGCGGGACGTCGGCGTCGACGAACTGCGCGCCCCGACCGCCGCCGCGATCGCCGCCGCACTCGACGGAGCGCTGCCCGTGGCGGAGCACGTCGTCGACCGCGCCCCCGCACCCGCCGGGCTGGACCTGCGGCTGCACCCGGCGCTGCAATAGCGCCCGGTCGGGGTGTGACGGTGCTCGTCGCACCTGCCGGGCGGGGCGCGACCGGCCGGTCCGCCGTGCGTCGGCGGCCCCGGCGAGCGGCCGGCCCCGGCCCCTACCCCAGCTGCGGCGCCACCTCCGCGGCGATCAGGTCGAGGTGGTCGAGGTCGGCCAGGTCCAGGATCTGCAGGTAGAAGCGGGTGATGCCGGTCCGCTCCCGCCACGTCCCGAGCTGGTCGACGACCTGCGCGACGGTGCCGCCGAGGTTGTGCGTGCCCAGCTCGTCCGGCTTCTGCCCGGTCACCTCCACCCGGCGGGCCACCTCGGCGTCGTCGCGCCCGACGACCGTGGTCTGGGCCACGGACCGGACGATCCCGGCCGGGTCGCGGCCGTTCGCCACGCAGGCCTCGTCGACCCGCCGGAACTGCGCCTCCACCTCGTCCACCGTCACGAACGGGACGTTGACCTCGGTGGCGAACCGGGCGGCGAGCTGCGGGGTCCGCCGCTTGCCCGTGCCCCCGACGATCACCGGCGGATGCGGCTGCTGCACCGGCTTGGGCAGGGCGGGCGAGTCGACGAGCGTGTAGTGCGTGCCGGCGAACGAGTACCGCTCCCCCGGCGGCGTGCTCCACAGACCGGTCACGATCTCCAGCTGCTCGACCAGCCGGTCGAAACGCTCGCCGAGCGCCGGGAACGGGATGCCGTACGCGTCGTGCTCGGGCTGGAACCAGCCCGTCCCGAGGCCGAGCTCCACCCGCCCGCCCGACATCTGGTCGACCTGGGCCACCGCGACCGCGAGCGGTCCGGGCAGGCGGAAGGTCGCCGACGTGACGAGCGTGCCCAGCCGGATCCGCGACGTCTCGCGGGCCAGCCCGCCCAGGGTCACCCACGAGTCGGTCGGACCGGGCGCGCCGGACACCCCCATGGCGAGGAAGTGGTCGGACCGGAAGAACGCGTCGAACCCGCACTCCTCGGTCCTGCGGGCGACCCGGAGCAGGTCGTCGTAGGTCGCTCCCTGCTGAGGCTCGGTGAAGATGCGGAGATCCACGCATCCGAGGGTACTGTCTTACCCCTACCGGAACGGAGATCTCCGCGTAATCTTGCCCCCGTGACGATCGCCCCGGACGGACGCAAGCTGCTTCGCCTCGAGGTGCGCAACAGCGCGACCCCCATCGAGCGCAAACCCGAGTGGATCCGCACCCGGGCCCACACCGGCCCGCAGTACTCCGAGCTCAAGGGGCTCGTGCGGGCCGGTGGCCTGCACACGGTGTGCGAGGAGGCCGGCTGCCCCAACATCTACGAGTGCTGGGAAGACCGCGAGGCCACCTTCCTCATCGGGGGCGACCAGTGCACGCGCCGCTGCGACTTCTGCCAGATCGACACCGGCAAGCCCGCCGACCTGGACCGTGACGAGCCGCGCCGCGTCGCCGAGTCCGTGCACACGATGGGCCTGCGCTACTCGACGATCACGGGCGTGGCCCGCGACGACCTGCCCGACGGCGGCGCCTGGCTGTACGCCGAGACCGTCCGGCTGATCCACGAGCTGAACCCCGAAACCGGTGTCGAGCTGCTCATCCCGGACTTCAACTCCGTCGACGTCCAGCTCGGCGAGGTGTTCGACGCCCGGCCGGAGGTGCTCGCGCACAACCTGGAGACGGTCCCGCGGATCTTCAAGCGGATCCGTCCGGCGTTCCGCTACGCCCGGTCGCTGGACGTGCTGACGAAGGCCCGCGCGGCCGGGCTCGTCACCAAGAGCAACCTGATCCTCGGCATGGGCGAGACGCCCGACGAGGTGACCGCCGCGCTGCACGACCTGTACGACGCCGGCTGCGAGATCATCACGATCACCCAGTACCTGCGGCCCTCGCTGCGCCACCACCCGGTGGAGCGCTGGGTCAAGCCGCAGGAGTTCATCGCGCACTCCGAGACCGCCGAGAAGATCGGGTTCGCCGGGGTGATGGCCGGGCCGCTCGTGCGCTCGTCGTACCGGGCGGGTCGGCTCTACGCCCAGACGGTCGCGCATCGCGGCGAGGAGCTCTCCCCCGCGCTGGCCCACCTCGCGCAGGAGGGCGCCGCGCGACAGGAGGCGCGCTCGCTGCTCGCCCGGTAGGGGAACGGAGCCGAGCGACCGGCGTCACACGGTCGGCACGCGCCCGTATCCTGGGCGTATGCCCGCCACGCCCAAGCCCGGCTCGAAGCCGGACAGAGCCGCGAAGAAGGAAGCCCGCACCGCGAAGCGGGCCGAGTCCAAGGCGCGCCGGCGCCAGATCTGGGAGGCGTTCAAGGTCCAGCGGCGGGACGACAAGAAGCTCGTCCCGCTGATGGTCGGGGCGTTGCTGCTCGCCATGCTGGTCGTCTTCGGCATCGGCCTGATCTTCGATGTCGAGTGGCTGGTGCTGCCGATCGGCGTCGCGGTGGGTGTGCTGGCCGCGGTGAGCATCTTCGGCAGGCGGGTGCAGCGGTCGGTGTACTCGAAGGCCGAGGGCCAGCCGGGCGCGGCGGGCTGGGCGCTGGAGAACATGAAGGGCTCGTGGCGCGTCACGCCCGGAGTCGCGGGCACGACGCACCTCGACGCCGTGCACCGCGTGATCGGCCGGCCGGGTGTCATCCTGGTCGCGGAGGGCGCTCCACACCGCGTCAAGGGGCTGCTGGCGCAGGAGAAGAAGCGCCATGCGCGGGTGGTGGGCAAGACCCCGATCTACGACATCGTCGTCGGCAACGACGAGGGGCAGGTGCCGCTGGGCAAGCTCCAGCGCCACCTCATGAAACTGCCCCGGAACATCTCCACGGGCGAGATGGACTCGCTCGAGACGCGGCTCGCAGCACTCGGCGCGCGGGCCGCGGCGCTGCCCAAGGGCCCGCTGCCCGCCGGGGCGAAGATGCGGAGTGTTCAGCGCACCGTCCGCCGCCGCTGACGTCCTCAGCCGCGGGTGCGGACGACGATCGTGGACGCCGCCCGGTCGTGCCAGCCCCGCCCGTCGCCGTCACGGGCCAGGGCAGGCAGGACCAGGGCGAGAAGTGCCGTCCGCAGGACCGCCCGGGGCACACCGACCAGGGTCGACCGCAGCGACGCCACCCGGATGCCCAGCGCGGCCATCCCGGGCGTGATGCCGAAGGCCGCGACGGCCACCGCCGTGAGCACGAACCAGACGCCCAGCACCGTCCACGAGAACTCCTGCGACGCGAGCGCGTCCGGGCCTGCGAAGAGCCCGGCGATGAGGTAGCCGAGCAGCCAGTCGACCGTCAGGGCCGCCAGCCTGCGGCCGAACCCCGCGGCCGATCCCGGGCCGGTCTCCGGTACGCCGAACCGCTCCCCCGGGTAGTCTCCGGCCGGGAACGCAGCAGTTCCGGGCATCCACGACTCGATCCAACGGGCCACGCCTCCAGCGTAGAGCCCTGGACTGCGGCGTGATCCCCGTTAACCTGCAGGAAACTGGCGAGTGACGTTCGGGCAACACCCCACCCATAGCGTGCCTTGACCAGCATCCACTTGAAGGAGTCCGTGAGCGTGTTCAACAACTCCGAAGAGGTACTCAAGTACATCTCGGACGAGAAGGTCGAGTACGTCGACATCAGGTTCTGTGACCTGCCCGGCGTCATGCAGCACCTCACCGTCCCCGCCTCCACGTTCGACCAGAGCTTCATCGACAGCGGCATCGCGTTCGACGGGTCCTCGGTCCGTGGCTTCCAGGCGATCAACGAGTCGGACATGGCGCTGTTCCCCGACGCTGCGACGGCACGGCTCGACCCGTTCCGCAAGCACAAGACGCTCAACATGAACTTCTTCGTGCACGACCCGATCACCGGCGAGCCCTACAGCCGTGACCCGCGCAACGTCGCCCGCAAGGCCGAGCAGTACCTGGCGTCGACCGGCATCGCGGACACCTGCTACTTCGGCGCGGAGGCGGAGTTCTACATCTTCGACTCGGTGCGCTTCAAGTACGAGTCGTACGAGAGCGCCCACCACATCGACTCCGTCGAGGGCTGGTGGAACACCGGCCGCGAGGAGGTCGGCGGCAACCTCGGCTACAAGGTGCCGTTCAAGGGCGGGTACTTCCCGGTGCCGCCGGTCGACCACTACGCCGATCTGCGCGACGACATGGCCACCAACCTGACCGACGCCGGCTTCGAGCTCGAGCGCGGTCACCACGAGGTGGGCACCGCCGGTCAGGCGGAGATCAACTACAAGTTCAACACGCTGCTGCACTCGGCCGACGACATCATGCTCTTCAAGTACATCGTCAAGAACACGGCCTGGCACGCCGGCAAGACCGTCACGTTCATGCCGAAGCCGCTGTTCGGCGACAACGGCTCGGGCATGCACGCCCACCAGTCGCTGTGGAAGGACGGCCAGCCGCTGTTCCACGACGAGGCCGGCTACGGCGGCCTGTCGGACCTGGCGCGCTACTACATCGGCGGCCTGCTGCACCACGCGCCGAGCCTGCTGGCGTTCACCAACCCGACGGTGAACTCCTACCACCGCCTGGTGCCGGGCTTCGAGGCCCCGGTGAACCTGGTGTACTCGGCCCGCAACCGCTCTGCCTGCATCCGGATCCCGCTGTCGGGCGACAACCCCAAGGCCAAGCGCCTGGAGTTCCGCTGCCCCGACTCGTCGGGCAACCCGTACCTGGCGTTCGCGGCGATGATGATGGCCGGCATGGACGGCATCAAGAACAAGATCGAGCCGCCCGCCCCGATCGACAAGGACCTCTACGAGCTCCCGCCGGAGGAGGCCAAGGACATCCCGCAGGTGCCGGCGAGCCTGGAGGCGGTCATCGACCGCCTCGAAGGCGACCACGACTACCTGCTCGAGGGCGGCGTGTTCACCCCGGACCTCATCGAGACGTGGATCGACCTCAAGCGCACGAACGAGATCGACCCGCTGCGCCTGCGTCCGCACCCGTACGAGTTCGCGCTGTACTACGACGTCTGAGATCGACTTTGCTCTGCCCTGCGGCGAGCTCAGACGATCACCTCCGGAGTCCGCAGGGAGTCCGCGCGAGCCACCAGGACCGCTTCCACGGCGGACCTGGTGGCTCCGTCGCTGTCGGGCGACAGGTGGGCGCAGCTGCTCGGTCATCGGTCTTCGGATCGTGCGTACCCGCGAGCAGCGCCGCGGTCCGCTCGTCGATCCACCGCGTCCCCGGCGGGAGCTGCACCTCGACGTGTTCCGCTGTGGACGGTCCGCCCGGAGCTGCGCCCGGTCGGGCAGCTCATCGGCGGCTGCCGGGCGGCGGCCTCGTCCGCGGCGGCGGTGATCCGGCGCTGCAGCTCCGCCGCGCGGGTCGCCCGCCTCCCGCCGACCTGTCCATCGGCCGCGGCCGGCGCTGCTGTCGCCGCGTCCGGGCCCGCCTCCGGGCGGGATCGGCGTGGAGTCGACCTGCCGAGGGGTCGGGTCAACAGGCGCGTCGCACACCCGACGAGCGGTAAGCTCATCGTTGCGCTCCGGTCCCCACGGCCGACGGGCGCACGGAGCCCGACTCCGCCCCTGCCGTTCCGCCGGAGCGAGGGCCGAGCGTCCGCGGCCCGGCGTGCCGCCCCCTGGGCGTATGCCCATCAACCGCGGACAGCACGTGCTTCCGCCTCGCCACGGGAGCACGGCGAGACAGGTGAGTCGCCATGCGCAAGTCGTCAGGTGCTACCGGGACCCCGCTCGATCATCTCCACCGCGTCGGTGCCGTCGTGTTCGGCGTCGGCCTGGCCGGGTTCGGCATCCTCGGGTTGTGGGCCGGCCCCGAGATGTTCTCCACCACCGGCCGGACCGTGCTCGGGCTCTCGTCGAACGGCCTGCTCGCAGTGATCTCCATCGCCGTCGGGCTCGTGCTGGTCGCGGCCGGGATCCGCGGCGGACGAACGGCCTCGACCATTCTCGTGATCGCCGGGTCCGCGTTCGTCCTCTCCGGGCTCGTGAACACGATCGTGCTGGGCACGCGGCTGAACCTGCTGGCATTCCAGATGTCCAACGTGCTGTTCAGCTTCGTCGCCGGGGCACTGCTCCTGTTCCTCGGCGCGTGGGGCCGCTTCGCCGGACACCTGCCCGACGACAACCAGTACCGCCGCGAACGCCACATCACGGACGTGCCCGCCGCGCTCCCGGCGACGTTCCCCGATCCCGCGGACGCCGCAGCGGCGCGTGAGCTGGCCGAGGCCGAGCGTGCGGTCGCCCAACACACGGCATCACCCGAGGTCACGGCACGGGTCGCCGAGGTCGACCACCTCCGGCGTGAGGAGGACCGGGTGCGGCGGTGGCGCGAGCCAGCGGGGTGACCCGAGACCGTGGCACGCCCGGGGTTCCACCGCCGCTCGCCTCCGCTGTGGTGGCGCCGCGGCCCCCCCACACCGGGAGAGCGGCGGCCGCCCCGACCTCGATCCGGTGCGTGGGGGCCGGATCGGTCACGGACATCACTGCTCGGAGCACGCCGGACACGGGTGAAGGCCGTCACGTTCGGGTATCACCATACTGTGATTCCCGACGAGGCCTCGGGCCGCCCCCTCAGCCCGTCAGAGCTGGCCACGATCGCCGATCTCGAACAGCGGCTGTTGCTCGAGACCCCTGAACCGGTCCGGGCCCGCGCGCGGCGTTCCCCGCGACACCGGTGGTATCGGTCGGCGAACGCAGGTCCGCTGACCGCGCTCGTCGTCATGGGCATCATCCCGCTCGTGGTCGCCGCGGCGCTCACCGGTGAGCTGCTCGGCACCGGCGCGGTGCTGCTGACCGTTGTCGTCACCGCGTTCGTCTGGCTGCTGCTCCCGCGCAGCGTCGGCGGTCCGCACCACCCACCCCGGTTCCCCCGGCGGTTCCCCCGGCTCATCCGTCGGCGCTGACGCCGCCTCCCCTCCGCTGGCACAGCGTCGACCCACATGGCACGGTGGCCCGGTGGCGTGGACGATCGTCGAGATCGAGACGGCAGCTCCCGGCTGGCTGACCAGCGACGGTGCCGGCGAGGACGGCGCACCGGTGGCGCTCTGGGCACTGGTCGAGAACGAGGTGGGTGATCGGTTCGTGCTCGGGCTCGACCCCACGGCCGAGGGCACGGTGGGGCCCGGCGGGCGGCTGATCGACGTGAACCGGCTGATCGCCGGGATCGACACCGACACGGGCGGCTACCTCTACCGGGCGCCGCTGTCATGAACGCGATCGACGTGCTGCGCGATCTCTTCGACCGGGTCAGGACCGATGTGCACGGGGCCGTCGAGGGCCTCGACGAGGCGGCGGTGGCCCACCGCGTGGGCGGCGGCGCGAACTCGATCGCCTGGCTGGTCTGGCACCTCACGCGGGTGCAGGACGACCACGTCGCCGACGTCGCGGGCGTCGAGCAGGTCTGGACGGCGCAGGGCTGGGTCACCCGCTTCGGGCTCCCCTTCGCCGCGGACGCCACCGGATACGGGCAGAGCAGCGACGACGTCGCCGGGGTGCGCGCGGACGCCGCCCTGCTGCTGGGGTACTACGACGCCGTGCACGAGCAGACCATGCGGTACCTGGACGGGATCGGCGAGGCCGATCTGGACCGGATCGTCGACCGCCGGTGGGATCCCCCGGTGACGCTCGGCGTCCGCCTGGTCAGCGTCGCGGACGACGACATCCAGCATGCGGGGCAGGCAGCGTTCGTCCGGGGGGTCGTCGAGAACCGCAGGTGATCGACCCGCGAACGCGTGTACTTACGCCGTATGGCCCCCGCGGACACCTGTCACGAATGCGTAGGCTCGACGCGTGGGCGACTCCGGCGCGAGCCAGAGCGTCGGCCGGTCGCACACTCACCCGTGTCGGGTGTTCGACGACCACGCCGACTTCCGCGCCGCCGCGGTGGAGGTTCTGGCCGACGGCCGTGCGCGCGGTCTTCGCGTGCGCTGCATCGCCGCAGGCGACGAGGAGGGCCTGCGCCCCGAACGGGCGCCACTCGACAGGCTGCGGAGATCTGAGCCGCGGCGTCGGTCGAGGGGCACGCTGACAACGGGCACGCTGACAACGGGCACATTGACAACGACGTCCCGGAGTTGCTTAGCTCACCGCAGGTGTTCCGCATCACACTCCGCCTTCCTGGCCGGAGGTGCTCGCGTACTCGGCCGATCCGGGGAGTGGACGGGGCCGAGATCGATGGGTCCGGTCGGGTGGACACGCGCCCCCGACCGGACCCGCACACTCAGCGGATTCCCCTCACCAGCACCCAGGCTCCCGTGATCACGGCCGCCACCGCGGCCAGCCAGAACACCGCTGCCCACAGTCCGCCCGGAATCCCGGTGAGCCGGGCGAGCGCGTCCGCGTCCGACTCCGCACCGAGCCGCTGCACCGCGCGGCGGCGGCCGCGCTGCAGTTCACGCACCGACCGCAGCGCGCCGAACAGCAGGAACCACGACAGAGCCGCCGCGAACGCGCCCTGCAGCGCCGCGTCGCCCCACCAGGCAACGGCCCCGACGGCTCCGCCGGTCACCAGGACCAGCACCACCCCGTAGGCGTTGCGGACCTGCACGAGCGTCGCGACGAGCAGCACGACGACCAGCCACAGCGAGGCCGCCGCCCGGTCGGTGGCGACGAACACAGCGCCCACCAGCCCCAGGACGGCCGGCGCCGGGTAGCCGGCAAGGAAGGTCAGCACCAGGCCGAGGCCACCGGCCCGGCCGGTCGAGGTCGTGACCCCGGACGTGTCGGCGTGCAGCCGGATCCCGCTCAGGCCGCGCCCGGCGAGGACCGCGACCAGCGCGTGCCCACCCTCATGAGCGATCGTCACCACGCCGCGCGCGACGCGCCACGACGCCGTCCAGACGACGACCACCAGCGCGAGCACCGCGGCGGCGAGCACCTCGGGCCGGTCACGGGCGGTGGCGAGCACGCCGTCGAGCGCGGTGTCCAACGCGCTGAGGAGGTCGGTGGTCACCCGGCCAGTCTGCCCATCGCCGTCAGGGCGATCGCCACCGTGCTCCGCTGCGGCCTAGACAACCCGACCAACGTCACTGGACGGAGCACTAGCCTCCAGCCGTGACCCACAGCCTCGACGACGACACCGACGCGCTTCTCGTCCGCCTGCTGGCCGCGGACGGCCGGGCGACGCTCGCGACGCTCGCCGCGGAGGCAGGCCTTTCGGTGTCGGCGGTCCAGGCACGGGTGCGGCGGCTGGAGTCCCGGGGCGTGATCACGGGGTACGCCGCCGCCGTAGACCTCGAGGCACTGGGGCTACCGCTGGCGGCGTTCGTCGCCATCACCCCGCTCGACCCGGCCCAACCCGACGACGCCCCGCAGCGCCTGGTCGACGTCGGGGCCATCGAGGCCTGCTACTCGGTCGCCGGGAAGGAGCACTACCTGCTGCTCGTGCGCGCCGCCTCGCCGCGGGCCCTGGAGGGCGTGCTGCAGGAGATCCGGGCGCGGGCGAACGTCGCCACGCAGACGACGATCGTGCTGCAGACGTTCTTCGAGCGCCGCCCACCGAGCCTCGGCGAGGCGTAACCAGCTCGACGCTCACCGGAAACTTTCCGGTGAAAATAAGCTACGGCCGGAAGTTCGTCGTAGTATTGACCGCATGACCCTCGTCGTCGAGCGCGCCTCCGCCGCGGCGGACGTGCACACCCGCCTGGCCCGGCACCTGCTCGTCGACGGGTTCGATCTCGTCCTCGATCTGGCGCGGTCGCACGGTTCGTGGCTGGTCGATGCCCGCGACGGCACCGAGTACCTCGACCTGTTCACGTTCTTCGCCTCGTCCGCACTCGGCATGAACCACCCCGGGCTCGCCCACGACCCCGCCTTCCGCGCCGAGCTGGTGACGGCCGCGCTCACCAAGCCGAGCAACTCCGACGTCTACACGGTCGAGATGGCGCGGTTCGTCGACACGTTCGACCGCGTGCTCGGCGACGCAGGCCTGCCGCACCTGTTCTTCGTCGAGGGCGGCGCGCTCGCCGTCGAGAACGCACTCAAGGTCGCATTCGACTGGAAGTCGCGCTGGAACGAGGCGCACGGCCTCGACCCCGCCCGTGGCACCCGCGTGCTGCACCTGCGCGAGGCGTTCCACGGCCGGAGCGGGTACACGATGTCGCTGACGAACACCGATCCTGTCAAGACCGCCCGTTACCCGATGTTCGCCTGGCCACGGATCGACAACCCCTACGTCCGCGCCGCGATCCCGGTCGCGGAGCAGCGGGAACGGGAGCTGGCCGCGCTCGCGCAGGCGCAGGCGGCCTTCGCCGCGCACCCGCACGACATCGCCTGCGCGATCGTCGAGCCGATCCAGGGCGAGGGCGGCGACCACCACTTCCGCCCCGAGTTCCTGCAGCAGCTGCAGCAGCTCTGCCATGCCCACGACGCGCTGTTCGTCGTCGACGAGGTGCAGACGGGCTGCGGGCTGACCGGCACCGCGTGGGCCTACCAGCAGCTCGGGCTGACTCCGGACGTCGTCGCGTTCGGCAAGAAGACGCAGGTCTGCGGCGTGATGGCAGGCGGGCGGGTGGACGAGGTGCCCGACAACGTCTTCACCGTCAGCTCGCGGATCAACTCCACGTGGGGCGGCGGGCTCACCGACATGGTGCGGGCCCGGCGCATCCTGGAGGTCATGGCGGCCGACGGGCTGATCCCGCGGGCCGGTGCGCTGGGGCGGCGGCTGCTGACGATGCTGCACGACCTGGCCGGGCACCACCCCGCGGTGACGGACCCGCGGGGCCGGGGGTTGATGTGCGCGGTGACGCTGGAGTCGCGAGAACTGCGTGATGACGTCGTCGAGCGGCTGCGCACGGACGAGCACGTGCTCGTCCTCGGCTGCGGCACGCGCAGCCTGCGGTTCCGCCCGGCGCTGACGGTCACCGAGCAGGAGCTGGCGGCGGGCGTGGCGGCCCTGGACCGGGTGCTGGCCGGCCTGGGACGCTGACCACGTGGTCGTGACCTGGGAGCTGCGGGCCGCCTTCGCACGGGGCCTGGCCGCCATGTACGGGCGCGAGGTGCCCGCGTACGAGACGCTGGTCGAGGTCACCCGCACGATCAACGCCGAGGTGGTGGGTCGGGACGGTGGTGACGCCGAGCGGCTGGGCAGCCTCGGGCGGGTGAGCGCGGAGCGGCACGGGGCGATCCGCGTCGGCACGCCCCGCGAGCTGGCGCAGGCCGCGCGGGTGTTCGCCGCGTTCGGCATGTACCCCGTCGGGTTCTACGACCTGCGCGACGCCGGCCCGGGCGCGGTGCCCGTCGTGTCGACGGCCTTCCGCCCCCTCGACGCGGGCGAGCTGGCCCGCAACCCGTTCCGGGTCTTCACCTCGATGCTGGTCGTCGACGACCCGCGCTACTTCGACGCCGACACCCAGGCCCGCCTGCAGGCGTTCCTGGCCGACCGGGTGCTGTTCCCGCCCGAGCTGCTCGCCCTCGCCGACCGGGCCGCCGCCGAGGGTGGCCTGCCCGAGCGCGACGCGGAGGCGCTGCTCGGCCGGGCGACGGCCGCGTTCGCGCTGTCGTCGATCCCGGTCGACCGGGCCTGGTACGACCATCTGGAACACATCTCGTCGGTCGCCGCGGACATCGGCGGGGTGCCGACGACGCACCTCAACCACCTCACGCCGCGCGTGCTCGACATCGACGAGCTGCAGGCCCGGATGCGGTCGCGCGGCATCGAGATGATCGACGAGATCCAGGGCCCACCCGCATGGGAGGGCCCGGACGTGCTGCTGCGGCAGACGTCGTTCCGGGCGCTGGCCGAGGACCGGGTGTTCCGGTACCCCGACGGGTCGGTGCGCACCGGCGCGTTGCGGGTGCGGTTCGGGGAGGTCGAGCAGCGCGGGATCGCGCTGACCCCGCGGGGGCGCGCGCTCTACGACCGGATGGTGGCCGAGGCCGACGCGCGCGGCGGTGGACCCGACGGTGCCCGGGAGGTGTGGCGGCGGCACCTGCCGGCGACCGAGCGCGGGCTGGCGGAGCGGGGGTTGGCGTTCTTCACCTACCGGGTCGCGGGACCGGCCGGTGCGCCCGCGCGGGGTGTCGAGCTGCGCGAGCTGGTCGACGCGGGGGTCCTCGTGCCCGAGCCGATCGTCTACGAAGACTTCCTGCCGCGGTCCGCCGCCGGCATCTTCCGGTCCAACCTCGCCGGCGACGGCACCCGCGAGGAGGGCCGCGGCGCTCCCGAGTACGACCTCGCGCGGCTGGCCGGGGTGCTCGGCTCGACCGTGCACGACCCCATGGATCTCTACGCCGCGCAGCAGGATGCCTCGCTGCGCGCCGCCGCGCGGACACTCGGCGTGCGGATCGTTCCGGCGAACACCCTTCCGGCGGATACCCTTCCGACGGCCGCCCTTCCGGCGAACACCCTGACGACGACCAGCCTGACGACGACCAGCCTGACGACGACCAGCCTGACGACGACCACCGAGGAGACCCGATGACCGGGACGCTCGCCCCGACCCGGACCGCCGAGCTGCGGGAGCGCGCCGCCGCCGCCCTGCGCCGCTGCGGTGCCGACCCCGAGGCGCTGCCGGGGACCGGCCGGATCGAGGTCGTCAGCCCCGTGACGGGCGAGGCCGTCGCGACGGTGCCGGGCGCCGGCACCGCGGACGTCGAGCAGGTGATCGACCGCGCACACGCCGCGTTCCTGGAGTGGCGCACCGTCCCGGCGCCGGTGCGCGGCCGGCTGGTCAAGCGCTTCGGCGAGCTGTTGGCCGCGCACCAGGACGCGCTCGCGGATCTGGTCGGCATCGAGGCCGGGAAGATCGTCTCGGAGGCCCGGGGCGAGGTCCAGGAAATGATCGACATCTGCGACCTCGCCGTCGGCCTCTCCCGCCAGCTCGAGGGTCGCACGATGCCCTCGGAGCGGCCCGGACACCGGCTGATGGAGACCTGGCACCCGCTCGGGGTCGTCGGGGTGATCTCGGCGTTCAACTTCCCCTGCGCGGTGTGGGCGTGGAACGCGGCGATCGCGCTGGTGTGCGGCAACGCCCTGGTGTGGAAGCCGTCGGAGCGCACGCCGCTGGTCGCCGTCGCCGCGGCGGCGCTGCTGGACCGCGCCGCCCGCGAGATCGGCGCGCCGGACGGGCTCAACACCGTGGTCGTCACGGACGCCGACGGCGCCGCGCCGCTGCTCGACAGCCCGCGCGTCCCGCTGGTCAGCGCGACCGGATCGGAGCGGATGGGCGCCGCGGTCGCGCCGCGGGTGGCCGCGCGCTTCGGCCGGACGATCCTCGAGCTGGGCGGCAACAACGCCGCCGTCGTGGCGCCGTCGGCCGACCTCGACCTCGCCGTGCGCGGCATCGTCTTCTCCGCCGCCGGCACCGCGGGCCAGCGGTGCACGACGCTGCGGCGGATCATCGTGCACGAGTCGGTCGCGGACACCGTCGTCGAGCGGATCGCCGCGGCCTACCGGTCGCTGACGGTGGGCGACCCGTTCGAGCCCGGGACGCTCGTCGGCCCCCTGCACTCCCCCGCCGCTCACGACCGGATGCGGGAGGCGCTCGCCGAGGCCGTCGCGGACGGCGGCACCGTCGTCGCGGGCGGGGAGCGGGTCGGCGCGGGCCCCGGTGTGTACGTGCGTCCGGCGCTGGTGCGGATGCCGGGCCAGACCGCGGTCGTCCGGCGCGAGACCTTCGCGCCGATCCTCTACGTGCTCACCTACCGTGACCTGGCGGAGGCGATCGCGCTGCACAACGACGTTCCGCAGGGGCTGTCGTCGTCGATCTTCACCGGGGATCAGCGCGAGGCCGAGCTGTTCCTCGCGTCGGACGGCTCGGACTGCGGGATCGTCAACGTCAACATCGGCACGTCGGGCGCGGAGATCGGCGGTGCGTTCGGCGGGGAGAAGACCACCGGCGGTGGCCGGGAGTCGGGGTCGGACGCCTGGCGCGGCTACATGCGGCGGGCGACGAACACGGTCAACTACTCGCGGGACCTGCCGCTGGCGCAGGGGGTCAGCTTCGGCGCGTGACCAGCACGGCGGGCGCAGGCACTCACCCCGCGCGGTGTACTGGGCGAAGCACCGGTTCCGGCGCGTGCCCTGCCCGAACCGGCGCGCGGAGTGGTGGACCTAGTCCCGGCGGCCGGTGAAGGCCAGGGTCGCGCCCAGGCCGATCATCATCAGGCCGCCCGCACCACCGACCCGGCGCAGGCGGGCGGGCGAGGTCGCGAACCAGTCCCGCGCGGCACCCGCCGCCAGCCCCCACACGCTGTCGAGCGTCGCGGCAAGCACGGTGAACAGCAGCCCGAGCACGAGCATCTGCGTCGCCGGACTCCCCGCTCCGGGGTCGGTGAACTGCGGCAGCAGGGCCACGAACAGCACGAGCACCTTCGGGTTCGTCGTGCCGACGACGACGCCCTGCCAGAAGACCCGACGGCCGGGCGGGGCACCCGCGGCGCCGAGCGCGACGGCGAGGTCGCCGCGGTGCCGCCAGGTCTGCACGCCGAGGTAGGCGAGGTACGCCGCACCGGCGAGCTTGAGCACCGAGAAGACCGCGGCCGACGCCGCGGCGAGGGCCCCGAGCCCGAGCGCGACGGCGAGGACGATCAGCACGACCCCGGTCGTGTTGCCCGCGACGCTGGTGAGCGCCGCGCGGCGACCGTGCGCGAGGGCGCGGCCGACGATGAACAGCACGCTCGGGCCGGGAATCGCGACGAGCACGACGCCGGCGA
>JAEUJO010000227.1 GCA_016794615.1 Pseudonocardia sp.
CCCCGGATCTGCCGCCGTGCACGCACGGCTCGACGGAGTGTGATCATGCCGAGACGCGCCGGCCCCATCGACCCCGACAACGGCTACCCGATCTGGTACGCGGACGAGAACGACACCGTGCTCGAGCTCGCGCTGGCCACCGACGACCCGAACCTCCCAGGCCTCGAGCTACCGGACCCCGGCCGGCCGGTGCGCTTCCCGGCGAACTACCCCGACGAGGCGTTCTACTCACTCGTCGAGGCCGAGATGATCGTCGACGTGGGGGGCGGGACGACCCGGGCCCGGCTGATCCTCGCGCTCGAGGCGGCGTTCGGCGGGACCGGCGAGGTCGTCGACCGACAGCAGATGGTGTTCGGCCGGGTGCGCTTCCGGCTCGACGGAGCCACGCCCGGCGACGTCTACACCGCGACGCATCCGTACGGGCAGATCGGCACCGAGGCCGATGAGCGCGGCGACGTCGACATCACCGAGGACATCGGCGCCCCGCAGCTGTTCGCGACGGCCCTGGCAGCGACGCCGTGGCCGGTCCTGCGCGCGACGAACGCGCCCGCCGGTTACATCGGCGACGGCAGGACCGCCACCACGATCGCCGGCGCCCCCGGCACGGACTTCGCCATCGACGGACCCGGCGTGTCGGCGAGCGGCCGCAACCGCGACCCCGCCCAGCCCGGAAACCCCAACCGCGCGCTCACGCCACTGTTCACCGTTCGCGGCAAGGAGGCGACGCGGTTCGGCGTGGACGTGCGGCGCGCGAGCTGGACCGCCGCCGCCGCGGGCGTCACCATCGACGTCGTCGCGACGAGCCGCCCGGGCCAGGACATCGAGGTGACCGGCAACGGCTTCGACCCCACGCCGATGCGCGGCGACGGGGAGCGCTACGTCGCCCGCGTCGCCGCCGCGGCGGCCCCGGCCGAGATCACCGTCACCAACGTTCGCGACGACCCGCCGTCCCCGTTCACGGTGCGGGTCACGGACACCGTCACGATCGCCGATGCAACCTACGACCTCGACGCCGCCGTGCTGACCGTCGCCGCGACGTCGTCGGGTGGAGCGGCCCTGACGGCGCTCACCGGGCTCGGCGACGAGCTCGGCGAACCGGGCGAGCTGCCGATGGCGGCGCCGCCCGAGGTCGTCGTGGTCGAGTCGGCCGACGGTGGCCGGGCCCGGACCGACGTGCGCCTCACCGGTGCGGCCCTGGCCCCCCGGCCCGTCGTCGCCGCCGCCGGTCCGGACCGGACGGTGCCGCAGGGCCGGCGGGTGCGGCTCGACGGGACCGGCTCCGTGGGGCTGGTGACCACCGCCGCGTTCGCCTGGCAGGAGGTGACGGGCACCGGTACCGCGCTGGACGGCGCAGACACCGCGACCCCGAGCTTCGTGGCCCCGGCCGCCGGCACGACGGTCACTCTGCGCCTCACCGTGACCCGGCCCGGCGGGGGCGCAGACGACACGGACACCGACGACGTGACCGTCACGGTGGAGCCGCTGACCGCGCCGGTCGCCGAGCTCGGTACCGACCGCGTCGCGCCCGTCGGCAACGAGGTCACGCTCGACGCATCGGGCTCGGTGGGCGCGGCGACCTTCGCCTGGTCCGCTGCCGGTTCCGAGGCCCCCGACCTGAGCGGCGAGGACGGCCCCACCGTGACGTTCCCGATGCCCGGTACGGCCGTCGACGTCACGCTGACCGTCGACGGCGCGGGCGGTGATCCGGACAGCGCGACCGTCACGCTCACCCCCGAACCCGACCAGCTCCTCGGCGACCAGCCGCAGTTCCGCACGCGCCGCGGGCAGTGGCGGATCAGCGGCACGTCGTCGGCGACGCTGCCGAACCGCGTGACGGCGTCGCTGCTCGGGCGCAACCCGGGCGACCCGCCGGCTGTGATCGGGGACGCGGCCGTGGACGCCGACGGCGGGTTCGGCATCCGCAGGCTCGTCGCGCCGAACGACCTGGCCCTGCGCCCCGGCACCGGTGCGCTGGTGGAACTGACCTCGACCCGCGGCGGCAGGTTCGCCGACGAGGTCGACATCCGCGACTGAAGGCGGGAAACGATGTCCTACCTGCTCGAAGGCCGGTTCGTCGAGGCCTGCGACTGCCGACTGATGTGCCCGTGCTGGACCGACGACGAGCCCGACGAGGGGCACTGCACGGGGCTCTTCGCCTGGGACCTGGGGCCGGGCTCCACGATCGACGGCGTGCAGGTCGGCGGCGCCAAGGTCGTCTGCCTCACCTCGCACACCGGGAGGCGGCGCCCGGAGGCGCCGCAGGATGACTCGGTGTCGGTGCTGTTCGTCGACGTCCGCGGCAGTGCGGCCGACTCGTTCCGGTTGCTGGCCGACGCGTTCGCCGGGCGTGCCCCCGGCCCGCTCGCCGACCTCGCTCGGGTGAACGGCACGGTGGTCACCGAGTACGAGGCGCACGTCGAGGTCACCGAGAACGGGCAGACCTGCGTCGTCACCGCCCGGGATGTCAACGATCTCGAGACGGTCGCGGTCGACCTGCGGCCCGCGCGCTTCGACGGGAACCCGCCGCTCGCGCTGCTCCACACGGCGCTGCACAAGGAGCTGCAGGTCTTCCCGCCGGAGAGGCCGGTCGTCGCGCAGCACTCCGGGACGCTCGAGATCAAGGCATCGGCCCTGCCCGGCGGCCAGATCGAGGTCACCGGCCGGTCGGGCATGCGCGGCGCGTTCCGGTACACACACCCATGACGGCACTGCGCCCGGCGGTGGTCTCCGCCCGCCCCCTGTCCTGGACCGTCCTCGTCGCGGCGGCGGTCGCGTGGGTCGTGCTCGCCCAGCCGGCCGTCCATGCCGGGCACGGCCGGTCGGCCGGGCCCACGCTCGGCGGCTGGGCCCTGATGGTCGTGGCGATGATGCTGCCACCCGCACTGCCGATGCTCGAGATGCTCCGCACGCTGGTCGGCCGCCGCCGGTGTCCGGCGGCGCTCGTCGGGCTCGGCGTGGCCACCTACGTCGTGATCTGGGCGGCCGTCGGCGCCGTCCTGCTCGCCGCCGCCTCAGCCGTGCAGGCCGTCACCGCCCGGGTGCCCTGGCTCGGCACGCATCCGGCGGTGCTCACCGGAGCGGCCCTGCTGATCGCCGGCGCCTACCAGCTCAGCTCGATCAAGGATGCCTGCCTCACCGCGTGCCGCTCGCCCCGCTCGTTCGCGGTGGCGCACTGGCGCGGCGTGCGCCCGCCGGCCGTCGAGACCGCGACGATCGCCGCGGCGTACGGGGTGTCGTGCGTGGGCTGCTGCGTCGCGCTGATGGGCGTCTCGGTCACCGCCGCCGGGGCAGCGCTGTCCGTCATGGTCCTGCTCGCCGTCGTCATGGCCGCCGAACGGCTGCTCCCGCGCGGGCGCCGCCTCGTCCGTCCGGCCGGTGTCGCGCTGCTCGCAGGCGGGACCGCCCTCGTCGCCGGCTCGGTTCTCGCCGGCTGAAGGAAGGAAGCCCGATGTCCCGTTACGACGTGGTGGCGCTGTCCCTACCGATCGTCTACACCGTCGACGGCGACCACGACCCCAACGGCCTGCTCTTCACCCTCGAACGCCACCACCCGATGCTGCGGTGGCTGCGGCGGGAGTGGCAGCGCGGCAACGAGTACCTGCCCCGGCTGCACCGGCGCCGACAGCTGATGCAGATCGTCGTCGACGGCCTGTGGCGCTACGAGGAGATGCGCGCGCGCCTGAAGACCGACGACGGCGAGTTCGACGACCTGCTCGACGACCTCGGCGGGCCGGAGGGCGAGCGCCACCGCGACCACAGCGTCGACGCGAACCAGGCCGGCATCGACGACCGGCACGGCATCCGCGGCCGGGGTGGCCGCGACCCGCGGCTGCGGGCGATCCGCCAGAACTTCCGCGCGACGCTCGACGAGGTCACCGGCGCGCTGGCCGAGCTCACCGGTGGGCGGATCGACACCCTGGACCCCGACCCCGCGGTCCGGGCGCGGTGGCGCGCGGAGTGGCGGGCCCAGCTCGCGCAGGCCGACCGGGCGACGGAGGCCGCGCTGCAGCGGGTGGATGCGAGCCTCGCCGCGGCGCGGACGCAGTGGCCGGCGGCGTTCGACTGGCAGCGATGGCTCTGCAACGACCACACGCCGCCCAACAGGGGGCTCGGCGTGGCCGCGCCGCCCTACGACCGCTGCAACCCGCTCCGGCCCGTCCCGCTGGTGCACCCGCTGGTCCTGCGCGCGTACCGGAACGAGGAGCTGCGGGTCCGCCTGCGCAACGACATCCGCGACCGGCTCGTGGGGCTGCACGTCCAGGGCGGCGGGCTCGAGGGCGGTGTCCGCAGCACCGACGGCGCCAACGTCGGACGCAACCCCTCCACCCTCGTCCGGTTCGGCCGCACCCGCGCCTACACGTGGAACTGCCCCGAGGAGGGTGCCTGGCCGATCAACGACCTCGCCGACGTGCGCGGCAGCGAGGCGGGCAGCAACGTCCACGGCCTGTTCGGCGCGCTGATCGTCGGCGCGAACGGCACCACCTACCACGATCCAGAGACCGGGGACCTGCTGGAGGGCCAGGACCGGGCGGCGGTGGGCCTCTACGTCGATATCCACGTCGACGGCGATCCCGGGCAGAGCGCGGACCCGGGCGGTGAGTACGTCGACCTGCACCAAGACGGGCTGCGCACCCACCGCGAGTTCACCGTCTTCATGCACGACGAGCCGGAGATCCACAGCCCGCTGCACCCGCCCGGCGGCGAGCACAGCGTGATGCCGCTGTCGTACCGGGCCGAGCCGATGCCCAACCGGCTCCCGCACCGCATGCGCCGCTACGCCGAGGCGACGCCGGAGAACCCGCCACCGGGCCAGACGGGGATCGACTTCGGCGCGGTGCGCATCGACGTCGACGACGAGCTCAGCGAGATCTTCTCCATCGCCCGCACCACCGACGGCGACTTCCTGGAGCGGGTGTCCGGCGAGGAGCAGCACCACAGCTCGTGGCTTTTCGGCGACCCGGTGACGCCCATCCTGCGCTGCTACGCCGGCGACCCGGCGCGCATCCGGCTGATCCACGCTGCGGTGAAGGAGACCCACGTCTTCCACCTGCACGTGCACCAGTGGCGTGCGACCCGGTCCGACACCGGGACACCCGGCAGGCCCGAGGGCTCCCAGCTGCTCGACTCGATCACGATCGGCCCGCAGACGGCCTACACCATCGACCCCCTCTACGGCTCCGGCAGCCGCCAGCACGCGTTCGGCGACGTGATCTGGCACTGCCACCTCTACCCGCACTTCCACCACGGCATGTGGGGGCTGTGGCGCAGCTTCGACCGCCTCGTCGACGGCTCCCGTGCCTTCCCCGACGGCACGCCGTGCCGGCCGCTGACCGCGCTGCCGGGACGGCCCGTCGACCCGCCGGTCGACATCCGCGACGGCTTCCCGTGGTTCATCGACGCCGGTTTCCCGCAGAAGACGCCGCCGCCGCCCGCGCTCGTCGACGCGCACGTCGTCGGCCGCCGCCGGCTGCTCGAGATGCCGCCGCACTCACCCGAGGAGCTGCGGGCCATGCCCCAGGGGGTGAAGGACCGGCCGCGGTCGGGCGCCGTGTTCGTCGACCTCGACACCGACGCTGTGACGTGGAACCAGAAGGCGGGCCTCCCGCCGCCCCGGATCATCAGCTACGACATCGAGGTCGCCGAGCAACGCGTCGACTACAACGACAGCGGCTGGTTCGACCCCCACGGGCACCACTACCGCCTGCTCGACATCGCCGTCACGCAGCTCGACGCGAACGGCGATCCGCTCGGCGCACCGGTACCCAAGCCCGTCCCGCCGTGGGACGGACCGACGCCGTTCTTCCCCCGCGCCAACCATGGCGACATCGTCGAGCTGCGCTTCCACAACGCGCTCGGCACCGTGCCCGGCGACGACTTCGACTTCACCGCCCAGCCCGTCGAGTGCGGCCTGCACGTGCACCTGGTGAAGTTCGACGTGCTGTCCGCCGACGGCTCGTCCACCGGCTGGAACTACCTGTCCGGCGCCAGCTCCCGCGAGGCCGTCGGGCCCGACCGGCCCGGCGAGACCTCACGGACCGTCAGCTTCCACCGCTGGGTGGTCGACGAGGAGTTCGGCCCCTGCTTCTTCCACGACCACCTGCTCGCGAACTACCGGCAGAAACGCGGTCTCTACGCGGCCCTGATCGCCGAGCCGCACGGCTCGCGCTGGCACACCACGGATCAGCAGCTGACGGCCTGGTCGTCCGCCGAGGCCGTGATCGTCCCGCCGAACCCCGGCCCGCCGGCTCCGGGCCCGAACCTGCCCGGTCCCGGCCTCCCGGTGCTGCCGCCGTACCGCGAGGCGTGCCTGGCCATCGCGGACTTCGTCCCGCTGCACGACCGCCACGGCCGCCCGCTCAACCCGCCCGAGGAGATCGGCGGGGTCAGCGACCCCGGCGTGATGGGCGTCAACTACCGCAACGCACCGCTGCGCTACCGCGGCAAGGACCCCTCGGAGTGGTTCAGCGCGCGCCGCCGTGACCCGGACGAGGTGACCGAGCCCGCCCCGGACGGCGCCGTCCGCCGCTTCGGTGACCCCGAAACCCCGATCATCCACAGCTACCCGGGCGAGCGTCTCCGGATCCGGCTGATCCAGGGCTCCCACGAGGAGCAGCACGGCTTCACCCTGCACGGGATGCGCTGGCGGCGGGAGTGGCACGACCGCACGTCGACGCTGGTCAACCAGCAGACCCTGGGCATCTCCGAGGCGTTCACCCTCGACATCGATCCGCAGGACGCCGGCGGCTACGGGCCCGGCGACCACCTGTGGTCGTTCCAGGCGATCGACGACCTGTGGCTGGGCTGCTGGGGGTACGTGCGCGTCCAGGTGCCGACCCCGGCCGCCACGGCCCGCCTCCCGCGGCTGCCGCTGATGGCCCTCCCCGGCCCGCAGCCGCCGCCCCTCGTGCCCCCGCACCTGCCGACCGGCCCCCGGACCCCGGTCCGCGAGTACGTCGTCGTGGCCCGCCGCCGCGAGCACGAGTACACCGGCCGGTGCCTGACCGATCCGTGGGGACTGGAGTACGCGGTCGCCGAGGGCGTGGAGTCCACCGTTCACCGGTCGGACGACGGCCAGATCGTCTTCCCGCCGCTCGACCCGGACGGGCTGCCCGACCAGTACACCCACCTCGGCGGGTACCTGCGCGGCGCGAACGTCCGCGACGGCGACGGGCCGCTCGTCCTCCGTGCCGTCGCCGGCGAGTGGATCAAGGTCACGGTGGTCAACGAGCTGCTGCTCCCGGACCCCGAGCACGACCACCTCCACCCGGAGGTCCGCACCGCCTACGAGGCACACGCCCGGGCGTCGGGCTTCCCGCCCTGGCAGAACCCGGATCTCCCCCGGTTCGGCCCCGAGGTCAGCCCGCCGCGGGTACCGGTCGAGCGGCTCGACCAGTTCCGGCGGCCCACCGACCGGACCGTCTCACCCCGGGTGTCGCTGCACCCGTCGCTGCTCTCGTACGACGTCGTCTCCGACGACGGCGCGAACGTCGGCCACAACCACGACGGCACGATCGGCCCGCTCGACGTCTCCGAGATGCGCGACGCCGGCCACCCCGGCCACGGCGGGGAGGCGACACCCGTCGTCGGCCGCCCCCCGCACACGGGGCACGGCGGGCCGAACTGGCGCACGTACTGGTGGTACGCCGACCCGAAGCTCGCCGCGAACGAGGTCGGGCAGGTGTGCTCGCTGCAGGACATGGGCGACATCCGCAACCACCGTCACCACGGCCTCGTCGGTGCGATCGTGGTGCTGCCGGAGGGCCATCGGCCCGCGAACGGCGCCTGGACCGGGCCCGCGGCCCGCATCGTCGACCAGAACGGGAACACGGTCGCCCAGGAGCGGGTGCTCTTCCTGCAGGACGGGCTGCGCCTGTTCGCCAACGGCGACCCCGACGCCCCGCTGCCGGACATCACCTCCGAGGTCGACCCGGTCGACGCCGGCCAGCGCGGGATCAGCTATCGCGCCGAGCCGATCCACGTCCACACCCAGCTGAACACGATCCCCGCGACACCGCTGCTGAAGGTCCCGGGCGGGTCGACGCTGTGGCTGCGGGTGGTCACGGCCGCCGACAAGCCGCGCAACCACGTGTTCACCGTGCACGGCCACAGCTGGCCCGGCACCCCGCGCCCCGGCCCGGGCCCGCACCTGGGCGCCGTGGGCGGCCTGACGGCGGGCAGCGCGAGCGACCTCGTCCTGCAGGTCGCCGACGACGCGGGCGACTACGCCTACCGCAGCGGGGCGTTCCGGTGGGCGGTGCAGCAGGGCATGTGGGGAATCGTGCGGGTGACCTGAGCGGGGCTTGCCACGACCCGAATGGGTGACGATCGCCACGGAGAGGCCGTGCCCCGCAGGCCGACGGTCGTGCCGTGGCTGGGCCGGGTCACACCGTCAGCACGATCTTCCCGGTGGTCCGGCCCTCCTCGCCGTACCGGTGCGCGTCGGCCGCCTTGTCCAGCGGGAACGTCTCGTCGACGAGTACCCGGAGCCGGCCGGTCTCGACCAGTGCAGCGAGTTCCTCGAGGCCGTCGCCGTCGGGCTCGACCACCATCCCGACGGCCCTCAGGCCTCGCGTGCGCGCGGCCTCGACGGCCGCCGCCGCGGCTGCCGACGGGAGACTGATCTGGATGCCCTCCGGGCGCAGCACCTCCAGCGACCGCTCAGCGACCTCGCCACCGATCAGGTCGTAGACCACGTCGACCGGCTCGACGACGTATTCGAACTTCTGGTTGCGGTAGTCGACCGCCTCGTCCACGCCCAGCTCCGCGAGGAGGCCGTGCTTGGCGGCGGACGCGGTGCCGATGACGTGGGCTCCGCGCGCCTTCGCGATCTGCACGGCGAGGTGGCCCACTCCCCCGGCCGCGGCGTGGACCAGCACCCGCTGTCCCGGCTCTACCTGCGCGATGTCGACGAGGCACTGCCAGGCCGTCAGCCCGGCCAGCGACAGCCCCGCGGCCTGCTCGACGGGCAGCAGGTCGGGGCGGCGGGCGAAGTGCCGCGACGGAGCCGTCACGAACTCGGCGTAGCCGCCCGCCTGCCGGGGAAACCACGGCATCCCGAACACGGCGTCGCCCACGGCGAAGCGGGTGACGCCCGGCCCGACGGCGTCGACGACCCCCGTCACGTCCCAGCCGACCGTCAGCGGCAGGCCGAACTGCGCTGCCGCACCCTTGCCGGCCCGGGTCTTCCAGTCGACGGGATTCACCCCGGCCGCCTCGACCCGCACCCGCACCTCGGTGGCCACCGGCTCGGGCACCGCCCGGCCCTCGGCCCGGAGGACGTCCGGGCCACCGAATTCGTGCTGCACGATCGCACGCATGGAGTCCATGGCCTGGTCCTACCACGCCGCGGACCCGACGTCCCCCTCCACGATCACCGGCTGAGAGCGTTCCCAGCGCAGGTAGTTGTCGGTCTCGGCGAGGAAGGCACCCGCGAGCCAGAGCGCGACGACGCCGTCGTCGACCAGGCCCACCAGCGGGATGATGGCCTCCGGCACCAGGTCGACGGGGGAGATCAGGTAGGCCAGCCCGAGCGCGATCAGCGCCAGCCGCCCGCGTCCCAGCGCCGCGTACCGGCCGGACACCGCCTCCCGCACCATCCGCGGGACGGCGACCAGCCGGTCGCCCAGCCCGGGCGCGCCGGGCCGCTGCCCGCGCACCACTGCACGCCACAGAGCGGTGAAGGCCGCCAGCCGCCGAGGTCGAAACGTCGCCATGTCCCGTTCAACGTCCGGTTCCGGGTACGCTGTTCCCGGCAGCTCCACCACCGGGCACCGCACCGGTGACGACCAGGTCACACCACTGGCTAGGCTGGCGGCGAACGGGCGTCGGCGACCAGCGCCGGCAGCGTCACCGACCGGCGCCACCGGCCCGCTCCGCCATCCCGGCTGTCACAGGAGCGCTTCGATGGGCCGAACGAGTCCTGCCCCGGTGGTGGCGCTCGTCGCGACCGCGCTCCTCCTCGCCGGGTGCGGCGGTTCGCTGGCCGACACCGACGCTCCCATGCCACCACGTCCCGACCGCACCCGGCCCGGCGACTTCTGCGGTGCCGTGCTCGCCGGCACCCGGGCCGCCCAACCGCTCGCCGCGCTCCTCACGCGTGGGGGGACGGTGCCGCCCGACCAGCTCACGACGGCGGCGGAGGCCGTCCGCAGCGCGTACGCGGAGGTGCTGGCGACGGCGCCGGGTGAGATCCGGGCCGACGTCGAGCGATCGGTCGCCGCGGTCGGCCTCCAGCTCGACGCGCTGGAGGCGGCGAACGGAGACACGGCGGCGGTCGTCGGCGACGCGGAGTTGCGCAGCAGGCTCACGGCGCCGGAATACGTCCAGGCGACCGAGCAGGTGCGCGACTACATCGGCAAGCACTGCGGTATCGAGACCCGCGGACCGGGCTGACAGCTTCCCACGGCAGCCGGGGGTTGCATCTGAGGTCTATCGCGATATATCGTGATGGCACGCGATAGAACCCGGGTCGTCCGATCCGGGTCGCGCAGAGTCAAGGAGAACCACCATGAGCAGCATGAACCCCCCGTGGGAAGCCGGCTGGCCAGGCCGTGCCGGCCGGCCGCACCGCCACCACCACCCCGGTCCGGGCTTCGGCGCCGCCGAGGCCCACATGGGCCCGCCCGAGCCACCCGAGCCGCCGGAGGGTCCGATCGATCGTCGCGGCCGCGGCGGGCACTTCCGCCGCCGGATGGCGGGCGGATTCGGCCCGGGTTTCGGATCGGGCGGCCCGCCCCGCGGATTCCCGGGACGGGGCGGCCGTCGTGGCCGACGCACCCCGCGCGGTGACGTCCGCAGCGCCGTCCTCGCTCTCGTCGCAGAGCAGCCGCGGCACGGCTACGAGATCATCCAGGAGATCGGCGAGCGCACCGGCGGAGTGTGGCGGCCCAGTCCGGGCTCGATCTACCCGACGGTGTCGCAGCTGGAGGACGAGGGCCTCGTCCGCACCGAGAAGGTGGAGGGCCGCCGGGTCATCCATCTCACCGAGGCGGGCACCAGCCACGTCGAGGAGCACCGCGCCGAGCTCGACGCGGTGTGGGACGCCGCGGGCCGGGACGTCGACGACGACGCGGCCGCGCTCTGGGAGCAGCTCGCACAGCTGCATGCCGCCACCCACCAGGTGATGTCCGCGGGCACGCCCGAGCAGATCACCGCCGCGGGCACCGCACTGGCCGACGCCCGCAAGACGATCTACCGCCTGCTCGCCGAGTAGGCGGCTCGTGCCAGGAAGGCCACCTTCATGTCGCCACGCGTCATGGAGGTGGCCTTCATCACATACGGGACCGGCGGGTCCACCACTGCGCCAGCACCTGCCACAGCGGGAGGATCACGACGCCCTCCGCCGCCAACTTGCGGCGCGCCAGCCGCCGGGATCCGAGCACCGCCACCACCGCGAACGCCCAGACGGCGTACTGCACCGTCCACGCTGCCCGGAACGCCTCCGGCGTGTAGCCGCCTACGCGGCTCAGCACGGCCCCGATCGCCCAGGCCACCAGCAGGGACGCGACGAAGCCACCCACGTTGACGATCCCGACCGCGGCCCCCTGCCGCGAGCGCGGGTTGAACGTGCGCGCGAAGTCGAACCCGATCATCGATCCGGGCCCGCCGGTGCCGATCACGATCACGAGCACGACGAGCAGCCACCGTGGCGCGGGCGGCGGGACGAGCAGCACCGCGCCCCACACGAGCGCGTGGGCGGCGATCACGGTCAGCACCAGCAGGGACCGGCGCATGGGGAACCGGGCGGCGAACTCGCCGAACAGCGGGCCCGCCATGATCCCGACCACGACGAGCAGCGTGAGCAGGGCACTCGCCTGCCCTGCGCTCATCCCCTGCCCCGCCACCAGGTAGGGCACACCCCAGAGCAGGCTGAAGACGGTGCCACCGAACTGGGTGCCCATGTGTGTCCAGAGCCCGAGCCGCGTCCCCGGCTCGAACCACGACGTCCGCAGTCCGCGCAGCACCTCCCGCGGCGCCGCGGCAGGCGGCGGCGGCGGGGCGCCCGGTGGCCGGTCGCGCACCACCACGAGCACCGCCAGCCCGACGAACACCCCGAGGCCCGCAGCGCAGAGGAACGCGGTCGTCCAGCCGGGACCGTGCAGCAGCGCCGCGAGCGGCACCGCCGACAGCACCTGTCCCAGCTGCCCCACGAGGCCCGTGAGCTGCGACATCACCGGCACCCGCCGCGGCGGGAACCAGGCTGTCACGACCGAGAGGACGCTGATGAACGTCAGTGCGTCGCCGGTGCCGATCAGTACGCGGGCGGTGACCGCGAGCGGCAGCGTGGTCGCCAGTGCGAGCACCAGCTGGCCCGTGGCCATCGTCAACGCCCCGACGGCGACCAGCACCCGCCCGCCGAACCGGTCGAGCAGCAGGCCGACCGGCACCTGCAGCGCCGCGTACACCAGCAGCTGCAGCACCACGAAGCCGGAGAGGGCCGCGGGTCCGGCGTGGAAGCGCTGGGCGGCGTCCAGCCCCGCCACGCCGAACGACGTCCGGTGCATCACGCCGACGATGTAGGCCGCCAGCGCGACCGACCAGACGACCCACATCCCGCGCGCCGTCGTCGACGCGGTCGGCGACCTCGACCCTGTCAGCGGTGAACTTGCACGACCCACGGACGTCCATGGTGCGTCACGCGCGCCGGGATCGGGGATGCTGTGCGGGCAGATTCACGTTCCCGGGACGGTCGGGGCGGTGAACGGGCGGCGGGTGCCGCCAGGCGGAGGTGTGGCGGTGCTGGATCCCGCAGGGTTGTACCGGCTGGAGCCGGACGCCCCGGCGCTGGACGATCCCGTGCTGGTGGTGGTGCTCGACGGGTTCGTCGACGCCGGCGCGGCGGCGCGGCTGGCGGTCGAGTCACTGCGTGCGGCTGGTGCGGCGCAGCCGGTGGCGCGCTTCGACGTCGACCAGCTCGTCGACTACCGCTCCCGGCGGCCCCCGCTGCGGTTCGAGACCGACCACTGGGAGCACTACGCCGCGCCGGAGCTCGACATCGTCGCGCTCACCGACACCGCCGGCACCGGGTACCTGCTCCTGAGCGGCCCCGAGCCGGACACGCAGTGGGAGCGGTTCGCGGCCGCCCTCGAGGAGCTCGTGCGCACGCTGGGCGTGCGCCTCGTGGTGAACGTGACGGGGATCCCGATGGCGGTGCCGCACACCCGGCCCATCGGGGTGACGGTGCACGGCACGCGACCCGAGCTGACCGAGGGACACGAGGCGCTGTTCGCCACGGCCGAGGTGCCGGGCAGTGCCGTAGCGCTCGTCGAGTACCGGCTCGGGCAGGCCGGGCACGCGGCGATGGGGTTCGCCGTTCACGTACCTCATTACCTGGCGCGCGCGGAGTACCCGCAGGCCGCCCGCGTGCTGGTCGACCACCTCGCGGTCGCGACCGGGCTCTACCTGCCGACCGAGACGCTGACCAGCGCCGCCGAGCGGGCGGAGCGCGAGATCGCCGAGCAGGTGGCGGCATCGGAGGAGGTCGCACAGGTCGTCGCCGCGCTGGAGCAGCAGTACGACACGGTGATCTCCGACGCCACCGGGCGGGGCGGGCCGGGAGGCGGCGAGCTGCCGAGCGCGGACGAGCTGGCGGCAGAGGTGGAGCGGTTCCTGGCCGGGCACGACGACCCGGACGGGCGCGACGACCCCGGCACGGGCTCACCCCGCTGATCGCCCGCACCCGTTCGGGCCGCCGGGTGTAGCGAAAGCGGCTTTCGGTGCGTTGAGTGCACCCAACGCCGCTTTCGCTACATCCGGCCCGGGGGGGCTCAGCGGACCAGCACCTGCGCACGGCGCATGACTGCGGTGCGTAACGGTCGGGTTCCGCATCCTCCCCTCCGCTTGACCAAGTCGTTACCCGCGACGAAAGGTGCAGGGCACAACGAACCGCACGGGGAGGGGGCGCGGCCCGGGCACCGCCAGGGTCACCGACCATGACGCTTGAACAGGGCAAAGCCCGTATTCCGACCGAACCCACCGCCGGGGCGGCGCCGCCGCCGGAGGCCGAAGAGGATCACCCGGTCGCCGTCGACCGCGTGGTGTTCGGGGTCGCGGCGGCGATCGTCCTGGCGTTCATCGCCTGGGGTGTGTTCGGCACCCAGAACCTCAGCGCGGTCGCGAAGGCCGTGCTCGGCGGCATCATCACCGGCGGCGGCTGGGCGTTCGTGCTGGCCGCCAGCGGCTTCGTCATCTTCGCGGTGTACGTCGCGACGAGCCGTTACGGCCGCATCCCGCTCGGCCGCGACGACGAGGCACCGGAGTTCCGGACCTCGTCCTGGATCGCGATGATGTTCAGCGCCGGCATGGGCATCGGGCTGATGTTCTACGGCGTCGCCGAACCGCTGGCCCACTTCACCTCGCCCCCACCGGGCACCGCCGCGCCGGGCAGTCCCGAGGCGTTCGACGTGGCGATGGCGACCACGCTGTTCCACTGGACCCTGCATCCGTGGGCGATCTACGCCGTTGTCGGCCTGGCCATCGCCTACAGCACGTTCCGCCGCGGCCGCCCGCAGCTGCTCAGCTCGGCGTTCATCCCGCTGTTCGGCCGCAAGAGGGCCGAGGGAGGGTTCGGCAAGGCGGTCGACATCCTGGCGATCTTCGCGACGCTGTTCGGCTCGGCCGCCTCGCTCGGCCTGGGCGCGCTGCAGATCGGCGGGGGCCTCATCGCCGGCGGCTTCATGGGCTCGGTCAGCACCACGCTGCTGGTCGTGGTCATCGTGACGCTGACGATCTGCTTCATCCTCTCGGCGGTGTCCGGGGTCTCCAAGGGCGTCCAATGGCTGTCGAACGTCAACATGGTGCTCGCCGGGATCCTGGCTCTCGTCGTGTTCGTCGGCGGACCGACCGTGCTGATCCTCAACCTGCTGCCCACCGCCATCGGCGACTACTTCACCGAACTCGGCCAGATGGCCGCCCGCACCGCGGCCACCGGCGGTGACGCCACGGCCACCTGGCTCGCCGGATGGACCGTCTTCTACTGGGCCTGGTGGATCTCCTGGACGCCGTTCGTCGGCATGTTCATCGCCCGGATCAGCCGCGGCCGCACGATCCGTCAGTTCGTCGCGGGCGTCGTCCTCATCCCGAGCGTGGTGAGCCTGGTCTGGTTCGCGATCTTCGGTGGCGCGGCGATCAACCTGCAGCGCAGCGGTACCGACCTCGCGTCCCGCTCCACCGAGGAACAGCTGTTCGGGCTGCTCGACACCATGCCGCTGGGGGCGGTGCTCGGGGTGCTCGCCATGCTCCTGGTGGCCATCTTCTTCGTGGCAGGCGCGGACGCCGCGTCGATCGTCATGGGCACGCTCTCGCAGCGCGGCACCATCCACCCCACCCGCGGCGTCGTCGTCTTCTGGGGCGCCACCATGGGGGCGATCGGTGCGATCATGCTCATCGTCGGCGGCGGCGAGGGCGACGCTCTGGCCGGCATCCAGAACATCACGATCATCATGGCCGCCCCGTTCGGGCTGGTCATGGTGCTGATGTGCGTGGCACTGGCGCGCGACCTGCGAAGCGACCCGCTGGTCCGGCGCGGGCTGCGGTCGGCGAAGGCCCTCGAGCAGGCCGTCGAGTTCGGCGAACGGGCCTACGGCGACTCCTTCTTCGTGCCGGTGAAGCCGCATCCCATCACGCGGCCGGTCAGCGTCGAGATCCACGCCGAGCACGAACGGCACCCCGCGGGAGCCGACGGGGACGGCACGGCGCACCCGGCCGACGTCCCGGCGCAGCGCGGCGGGCCCGACGAGAGGTAGGACGGCCCGGCCGGGGCACGTCCACGCACGTCGTGACGTTCCACGACCGGGTGCCCCGGGTGCGCCCGACGCGGCACCGTCTGGTGTGGTGAGCCGGTGCGCCTCGTCTTCGGTCCCGACGATCATGAGGAGTACCAGACCGCCCGCGAGCGCCTGCAGTCGCTCGTGGCGGCATGGGCCCGACGCCGGGGCATTCCGGTGGAACCTGCGCTGGTCGCGGCCGCGCTCGACCACCGGCACGGCGTCGACGGGCGGCTGGGCCGGTGGACCCGGGCCCACGTCGCAGACGCGCTGGCCGTCTGGTTCCCACGCACCGTCGCGTTGCTCGACGACGACCGCGACGCCGTGCCCGTCGCCCTGCACGCCCTGATCGGCTTCCTCACCGAGCGCGACTGGCTCGACACCGCGTCGGCGCCCCCGGCGGAGCTGCACGCCCAGATCGACGACAGCACGCCCGCGCTGCACGACGCGCTGGCCGACGAGCGAAACCGCGACCTGGGCACGTTCTGGGCCGTTCAGCTGCGCCGCCACGGCGTCACGGCCGCGGACCCGGCCGCGGTCGCCCGATTCCTCGATCAGGTCCGCCGCGGTGAGGTCGACGTCGACCGGGACGCGCTCGCGGAGGTGACCCGCAGGGACACCGGCGAGGCCGGGACCGGGCCCCCGGTAGCGGCACCGGAGCCGGCCCCGGTGCTGCTGCCGGGGGCCGCGGCGCTGCTCGCGTCGGCCGAGTCCGCCGAGGCCGTCGCGCGGCTGCGCACCGTCGCCCGCTGGGTGCGGACCGGGCGGGCGCTGACCGTCGACGGCCGGCTCCTGCTCGCCGACGCCCGTTCGCTGGCCGGCGCCCTGGGCGTCGACGCCTTCTCCCGCGACCACGCCCGCACGGCGGACGACCTGCCCGAGACCAGCCTGCTCGTGGCCTGGGCCCGCCAGTCCCGGCTGATACGGGCCGTCAAGGGTCGGCTCGTGCCGGTGAAGAGCGCCGCCGCGCTGCTGGGGAGGCCGATCGAGCTGTGGCAGCGTGCCTTCGTCGCTATCGGCACTCTCGGCGAGCACTTCGGCGGCAGCAACGTGTTCGGAGCGCCGTCGCTGTTCGGGATGTCGCTGGGTGAGGCGCTGCCGATCCTGCTGTTCGACCTCTACGCGGCCGGGGGCGATCCGGTGCCGCTCGAGCTGTTCCACCGGCGGGTCCGCGAGGCCGTCAACGAGCGGTTCGGCTGCATCGTCGACGACCTCGCGGGCGACGTCGAGCAGCGGCTGTGGCGCCGCGACGTCACCGCCGTGCTCGACGCCCTCGAGTTGCTCGGCGCGGTGCACCTGACCGAGAGCCACGACCACGACATGCTCACCGAGCTGGCCGGCCGCGACGACCCGGACCCGACGCTGGTCGCGCTGACCCCGATCGGGCTGTGGGCCGTCCGCGAGATGCTGCTGGAGCAGGGGGCGCCCGCGCCGCTGGTCGGCGAGCTGGCCGGGGAGGACGTGGAGTACGTGTGCGTGCGGCTGGCCGGTGCGCGCCGGGAGGTCGCGGAGGCCGAGCTGACCGCATGGGTGGCAGCGCGCAGCCCGCGGGCGGCGGCCGACGAGCTGGCCCGGCTGCTGCGCCGGACGGACGTACCCGCGCACCGGGCCCTGGCGCTCTTCGCGCTGCGCTGCAACGGCGAACGCCGGGAGCGCCGGGACAGCGCGCGAATCCGGGACGGGGGGCGGCCGCTCGTCCCGGGGAGGGGCCCTCGGACCGGCCCGCTCGCGATCCGGGCACGGGACGCGGCGGGCCGGTGAGGCTTTGGGTGAGCGTTGCCACGAACCCGGGCACGAGCGCCGCGGCAACGCTTCCGCAATGGTGACCGCTGCGTCGGCCGGGTTCCAGCCGCATCGTCACTTCTGACGATGCGGCCGGACGACCCAGCGGTGGATCAGCCGTTGAGCGCTGCAGCGACGACGTCCCGCGCCTCCTCCTGGATCCGCGCCAGGTGCTCCGGACCCTTGAAGCTCTCGGCATAGACCTTGTAGACGTCTTCGGTGCCGGACGGGCGCGCCGCGAACCAACCGCCCTCGGTGACGACCTTGAGCCCGCCGATCGGCGCACCGTTGCCGGGGGCCTCGGTGAGCCGCTGGGTGATCGGGTCGCCCGCGAGCTCCGTGGCCGTGACGTCCTTCGCCGCGAGCTTCCCCAGCTTCGTCTTGTCGTCCTTGCTGCAGGCGACGTCGATGCGGGCGTACACCGGCTCGCCGAAGCGCGCCGTCAGCTCCCGGTAGCGCTCGCTCGGGGTCTGTCCGGTGACCGCGAGGATCTCCGAGGCGAGCAGGCAGAGGATGATCCCGTCCTTGTCGGTGGTCCACACCGTGCCGTCCGTGCGCAGGAACGACGCGCCCGCGCTCTCCTCGCCGCCGAACGCGATCGACCCGTCGATCAGGCCCGGCACGAACCACTTGAACCCGACCGGGGTCTCCACCAGGCGCCTGCCGAGGTCGTGGGCCACGAAGTCGATCATCGACGAGCTGACGGCCGTCTTGCCGATCCCGGCGTCGCCGGCCCAGCCGGGGCGGTTCGCATACAGGTAGCCGATGGCCACGGCGAGGTAGTGGTTGGGGTTCATGAGACCGGCGTCGGCGGTGACGATCCCGTGCCGGTCGGCGTCGGCGTCGTTGCCCGTGGCGATCTGGTACTCCCCGCGGCGGGCGACCAGCGAGGCCATCGCGTACGGCGACGAGCAGTCCATGCGGATCTTGCCGTCCCAGTCCAGCGTCATGAACCCGAACTGGGGGTCCACGTCGGGATTGACGACGGCGAGGTCGATGCCGTGGCGCTCCGCGATCGCCCCCCAGTAGGCGACGCTGGCCCCGCCCAACGGGTCCGCCCCGATCCGCACGCCGGCACTGCGGATCGCGTCGAGGTTCACCACCGCGGGCAGATCGTCGACGTAACGGCCGAGGAAGTCGTACGTGCCCAGCTCCGAGCGGCCCACCGACCGTCGACGCACGCCGTCCAGCTTCGCCGCGAGCAGCTCGTTCGCCCGCGCCGCGATCCACTTCGTGGCGTCCGTGTCGGCGGGCCCGCCGTTCGGCGGGTTGTACTTGAAGCCGCCGTCCCGCGGCGGGTTGTGGGAGGGCGTGATCACGATGCCGTCCGCGATGCCGGCGGCGCGGCTGCGGTTGTGGGCGAGGATCGCGTGCGACACCGCCGGGGTGGGGGTGTAGCCGCCCGCCGCGTCGACCAGCACGGCGACGTCGTTCGCCGCCAGGACCTCGACGCAGGTCTGCAACGCGGGCCCGGAGAGCGCGTGCGTGTCGGCGCCGACGAACAGCGGCCCGTCCGTGCCCTCCCTGGTGCGGTACTCGACGATCGCCTGGGAGGTGGCGGCGATGTGGTCGTCGTTGAAGGTCGTCGACAGCGACGAGCCGCGGTGCCCGGACGTGCCGAACGCGACGGCCTGGAGCGGGTTCGACGGGTCCGGGTGGTCGTCGTGGTAGGCCCGGAGGAGCTTCTCGACATTGACGAGGTCGGCGGCCGTCGCACGGGTGCCGGCTCGGGAATCGGTCGACATTGTCACGTCTCCTCGGCTCGGGGCAGGGGTCGATCTGGGTTCGGGCAGGGATGGAACGCACGTGCGGTGCTGCGGGACACCCTGCCATCCGCCGCCGACATTTCGCAGCGTTCAGCCCGTAGCACACCGTCCTCGCCACGGTCTCGGGGGATGCCGGGCGTCCCGAGAAGGGATGGATCGACACCGCGGGACGAGCGCGCAGGGTGTCCCCCGCCCGCGCCGCACATGACAGCCCGTCGCACGGGCAGCGCGGCGGCACACAGCGAGCCGGCCCGCCGCAGGGTGCGCCGGCCCCACCGGGGTGCGGCACGGCAGCCGCGGTGTCGGCCCCGGTCCTGTCCGGCTGCGGTCAGCCCCGGCGCAGGCGAGAGCGACGAGGCCGCCCGAAGGGTCGGGCAGGGCGGCGTTGCTGGGAGGCCGGTCACCGCACGTGGCCGTCGGCTTGTGGACAACTCGGCGGCGCACACCCCGTACCGCGCGGAGGCGGCGGAGCGAGGCTCTAGGTTGCACGGCGTGGAAGGTCAGCACCGGCACTGCGGCGAACGCCCCGTCCGGCACGTCGTGGGGCGGGCGCAGGCCCGTGCCGTCGCGGGCGGTCGGTGACGCCGTGCTGCACCTGCACCGGGCCGAGCGCGCGGACACCTTGGCCGCCGCGCTGGCCGACCTCATCACCGAGCCGCCTGCGGACCCGTTCACCGCCGAGGTCGTCGCGGTGCCGGCGCGCGGGATGGAGCGCTGGCTCGCGCACCGCCTGGCGCACCGGCTCGGCGCGGCGGCGGGACGGGGCGACGGCGTGTGCGCGCACGTCGCCTTCCCCTCCCCCGGCGAGGTGGTGGCCACCGCCGTCGAGGGCGCAACGGGAATGTCCGCCGACGACGATCCCTGGCACCCCGCCCGGGCGGTGTGGCCGCTCCTCGAGGTCGTCGACAGCTGCACGGGCCGGCCGTGGTGCGCTCCCCTGGCCGCTCACCTGGAGCGGGCGCGCAGCAGGTTCGCGGTGGTCGCGCACGTGACCGGGCTGTTCGACGCCTACGCCACCCACCGGCCGGAACTGCTCGACGCCTGGCGCGCGGGCGACGACGCGGACGTGCCCGCGGACCTGCGCTGGCAGCCGGCGCTGTGGCGGGCCCTGCGCGCGCGGATCGGCGTCCCGGACCGCGCGGAGCGGCTGGCCACGGCGATCGCCGTGCTGGAGCGCGACCCCGCGTGCTGCGCCCTGCCGGAGCGGCTGTCGCTGTTCGGCCCCACCCGGCTGCCCGCGGACCACCTGGCCGTACTCGCGGCCCTCGCCCGCCATCGCGACGTGCACCTGTGGCTGCCGCACCCCTCGCCCGCCCTGTGGGACCGCGTCGCGCCGACGGCCGTGGGCGTGCCTGCGCGCCACGCGGATCCCACCGCCGAGCTCGCGCGCCATCCGCTGCTCGCGGCGCTCGGCCGGGACGTCCGGGAGCTGCAGCTGCGGCTGGCGGGCCACCCTGCCGTCGACACGCACCACCCCGCTGTGGACGGCCCACCGGTGACGCTGCTGCAGCGCCTGCACCTCGATGTGCGCGACGACCGGGCGCCCGCGGGCGACCACGTGCTCGCCGCGGACGACCGCTCGGTCGCCGTGCACGCCTGCCACGGCCCGCACCGCCAGGTCGAGGTGCTCCGCGAGGTCGTGCTCGGCCTGCTCGCCGCCGACCCCACCCTGGAGCCGCGTGACGTTCTCGTCGCCTGCCCGGACGTCGAGACCTTCGCTCCTCTCGTGTCGGCGGCGTTCGGGCTGGATCCCGAGGGTGCCGGCCACCCCGGCCACCCCGGCCACCGGCTGGCGATCCGGCTCGCGGACCGTGCGCTGCGGCAGGTGAACCCGGTCCTCGACGTCGCCGGCCGGCTGCTGGAGCTCGTCGACGCCCGGCTCACCGCGTCCGAGGTGCTCGACCTGCTCGCCACGAGCCCGGTCCGCTGCCGTTTCGGCCTGGACGGTGAGGACCTGGAGCGGCTGCGCGACCTCGTCACGCGTTCCGGGGTCCGGTGGGGGTTGTCTGCCGCGCACCGCCGCCCGTACCGGCTCGACGGGTTCCCGCAGAACACGTGGTCCGCGGGGCTGGACCGGCTGATGCTCGGTGTCGCGATGGACGGCGACAGTTGGCTGGGCACGGCGCTTCCGCTGGACGACGTGGAGGCGAGCGACATCGACCGGCTCGGCCGCCTCGCGGAGTTCGTCGACCGGCTCGGGGCGGCACTCGCCGACCTGTCCGGTGACCGTCCGCTCGCCGCGTGGATCACCGGGTTGACCGCCGCCCTGGACGCGTTGACCGCGACCACGCCCGCCGACGCCTGGCAGGCCGGCCAGGCCCGCGCGGAGCTCGCCGAGGTGGCCCGGACGGCAGGTGTGCATGCCTCGGTTCCGGCGGCGATCGGCGTGGGGAGCGGCAGCGTCACCGCGGCCCCTGCCGTCCTGCTCGGCCCCGCCGACGTCCGCGGGGTGCTCGCCGAGCGGCTACGGGGCAGGCCGGGGCGAGCCAACTTCCGCACCGGCACGCTCACCGTGGCGACGATGGTCCCGATGCGCTCCGTGCCGCACCGGGTGATCTGCCTGCTCGGGCTGGACGACGGCACGTTCCCCCGCGCGGGTGTGGACGACGGGGACGACGTGCTCGCCCGCGCCCCCCGCGTCGGCGAGCGCGACCCGCGCAGCGAAGACCGCCAGCTGCTGTTGGACGCCGTGTGCGCCGCGACGGAGCATCTCGTCGTCCTCTACTCGGGCGCAGATCCGCGGACGGGTGCCCGCCGCCCGCCCGCGGTGCCGCTGGGCGAGCTGCTCGACGCGGTCGCCGCCACCGCCGGTCCGGACGCGCCGGCACGCATCGTCGTCCGCCACCCGCTGCAGCCCTTCGACGCTCGCAACTTCACCGCCGCCGCGCTCGGCGTACCGGGCCCGTTCAGCTTCGACCGCGTCGAGCTCGACGGGTGCCGGGCCGCTGCGGCCGGGCAGGCGCCGCCCCCGCCGTTCCTCTCGGGCCCGCTGCCCGCGACCCCGCCCACGACGGTCGCGCTCGACGACCTCGTCACCTTCGCCGAGCACCCCGTGAAGCAGTTCCTGCGCCAGCGCGTGGGGCTCCCGATCGGTGAGGCGGGCGACGCCCCTGCGGACGCGCTACCCGTCGCGCTCGACGCCCTGCAGCGCTGGGCGGTCGGTGACCGGCTGCTGCGGGACCGGCTCGCCGGCCTGGACCTCGCGCGCTGCCGCGCGGCGGAGTGGCGGCGCGGCGAGCTGCCCCCCGGTGAGCTGGGGAACAGCCTGCTCGCCGAGGTGCTCGACGACGTCGAGGAGCTGGTCGCGGCGAGCGCGCGGTTCGTGGCGGGCGTGCCGACGGCGCAGGACGTCGACGTGTCCGTCGCGGGCCCGGATCTGCCGGACGGTGCCCGGGTCGTCGGCACCGTCGGCGGCGTGTACGGCGACACCGCCGTGCGGGTCGAGTTCTCCAAGCTCGCCGCCAAGCAGCGGGTCCGCGCCTGGGTGCGGCTCGTCGCGCTGACGGCGGCGGTGCCGGACCGTCGGTGGCGGGTGGTGACGGTGGGCCGCGGCGCCCGGGGCGGGGTTGCGGTCGCCACCGTCGGGCCCGTGCCCGCCGCCCGCGCCCGCGGCGTGCTCGCCGACCTGGTCGCCCTGCACCGCGACGGGCTGCGCGAGCCGCTCCCGCTGCCGACGATCGCCGCGCAGGCCTACGCCCGCACCCGCACCGGCGGTGGTACGCCGGACGATGCGCTGGCCGAGGCGCTGCGCGGCTGGTGCGAGGGCCGGTTCCCGGAGCGCGACGAGGCGGCCTACACCCGGGTGTTCGGCCCCGCGGCGGGGCGCGAGGTGCTGACGACGGCAGGCAGTAGCCGATCCGGCCACGACGCGGCCGCTCCGCACTCCGTGCGGGGCGGCCGCCCCGCGCCGGATCAGGGCGGCGGCGAGCCGACGCGATTCGGCGACCTCGCGCTGCGGCTGTGGCGCCCCCTGCTCGACGCGGAGGTGCTCGGATGACCGCCGTGCTGAACCACTCGGCACCGACCCGCCCGGTCGCCTTCGACGTGTGCGGCGACCTGCCCACCGGCACCACCGTGCTCGAGGCGAGCGCGGGCACCGGCAAGACCTTCACGATCGCCGCGCTCGCCGCCCGGTACGTCGCCGAGGGTCGCGCCCGCCTCCCGGAGCTGCTGCTCGTCACCTTCGGCCGCGACGCCACGCAGGAGCTGCGGGAACGCGTCCGCGAGCGGCTGGTGAGCGCGGAGCGCGGGCTGCGCGACCCCGCCACGGCCCGGGTGGGAACCGACTCGGTGCTGGCGCTGCTCGCCGAGGTCCCGGAGGCCGAGGTCGCCGTTCGCCGCAGGCGGCTGACCGCCGCGCTCGCCGAGTTCGACGCGGCGACGATCGCGACGACGCACCAGTTCTGCGGCCAGATGCTGACCACGCTCGGGATCGCCGGAGACGCCGACGACGCGGTCTTCGTCGAGTCCGTGGACGACCTGGTGGTCGAGGTCGCCGACGACTTCTACATCCGCAAGTTCGCCGCCAGGGCCGCGGGCACCCCCGCGTTCGACCGCGGCGAGGCGCTGCGGCTGGCCCGGCGGGCCGTGGGCGATCCGCAGGCACGGTTGGAGCCCGCCGTGGCGACGGGGGCCGCGGCGGTCCGCCACGCGTTCGCGACAGCGGTGCGCGGCGAGGTGGAGCGCCGCAAGCGGGCACGTGGCCTGCACACCTACGACGACCTGGTCACCCGCCTGCACGACGCGCTGGCCGATCGCGCCCGCGGGGCGGCGGCGCGCCTGCGGTCCCGGTACCGCGTCGTGCTCGTCGACGAGTTCCAGGACACGGACCCACTGCAGTGGGGCATTCTGCGGCACTTCGCCGGGCACGTGCCGCTGGTGCTGATCGGCGACCCGAAGCAGGCGATCTACGCCTTCCGGGGCGCGGACGTCGTCAGCTACCTCGCGGCCGTCCGGCAGGCCGACGCCCACGCCACGCTCGCCCGGAACTGGCGCAGCGACGCCGGGCTGCTGCGTGCGCTGGACACGGTGCTCGGCGGGGCGGCGCTGGGTGATCCCCGGATCGTCGTGCGGGAGGTGCAGTCCGCGCACCCCGTGCCGCGGCTGGCCGCAGCGCCGGTGGCCGCCCCGCTGCGCCTGCGGGTGCTCGCCCGCGACGGGCTGGCGTGCAGCGCCCGCGGGCTCGTGCTCACCCCGGGGGCGCGGACGAGGATCGCCCGGGACGCCGCGGCGGACGTCGCGGCGCTGCTCGCGTCCGGGGCGACGGTGAACGGTGCGCCGCTGCGGCCGGGCGACGTCGCGGTGCTGGTGCGCACGAACGACCAGGGCACGGTCATCCGGGACGCACTCGCCTCCGTCGACGTGCCTGCGGTGCTCTCGGGCACCACGAGCGTGTTCGGCACGCCCGCGGCACGGGAGTGGCTGACCCTGCTGCAGGCGCTGGAGCAGCTGCGGCCGATCCGGATCCGCGACGCGGCCCTGACCTGCTTCCTCGGCCGGTCCGTCGCGGAGCTGTGTGGGGCGGGCGGAGACGACGAGGCAGCGGACGCGTTGCTCGACGACCTGGGCGCGACCCTGCGCCGCTGGGCCGCGGTGCTGCACGGCAAGGGGGTCGCCGCGCTGCTCGAGGCCGTCACCACCGGCACCGGACTGCCCGGGCGGCTGCTCGGCGTCGCGGACGGGGAGCGGCGGCTGACGGACGTCCGGCACGTCGGCCAGGCGCTGCACGCGGCCGCCGTGGACGCGCACCTGGGCCCCGCGGCGCTGGTCGAGTGGCTGCGCCACCGCATCGACGAGGCCGCGACGGACGTCGGGCTCGAACGCAGCAGGCGGCTCGACTCGGACGCCGCCGCGGCGCAGGTCATCACCGTGCACCGCAGCAAGGGGCTGGAGTTCCCCGTGGTGTACGTACCGTTCGGCTGGGATCGGTACGTGCCCCGCGAGCCCGACGTGCCCCTGCTGCACGACGACGGGGACGCGCGCGTCCTCGACGTCGGCGGGGCGGGCGGGCCGCGCTGGTCCGAGCACTGCGCGCGCCACGAGGCGGAGGAGGCGGGCGAGGACCTCCGGCTGCTGTACGTGGCGCTGACCCGGGCACGCTGCCAGGTGGTGACATGGTGGGCGCCGGCGACGACCGCGCCCACCTCGCCGCTGCACCGGCTGCTGTTCGGGCGGCACGGACCGGGCTCGACCCCGCCCGCGTCGTGCCCGGTCCCGAACGACGCGGCCGCGCTGACGGCACTGCGCGCGCTGGCGGGCGCCGACCTCGCGGTGGAGCTGGTGAGCGACCGGTCGCCGGTGTCCTTCGCGCCGCGTGCGGCGCCTCAGCCGGTGCTCACGGCGGCGACGTTTCGCCGCACGCTGGACCTGGCCTGGCGGCGGACCTCCTACAGCGCCCTGACGGCCGCCGCGCACGGCGGCCCGCCCGCCGGAGCGGTGGCGGAGCCGGAGGTGCGGGAGACCGACGACGAGGGCCAGGCCGCGGACGAGGGAGCGGACGGCCCGATCGTGCTCGACGCCATGACCAGCGGTGCCACGGTGGCCGGTCCCGGGCTCACCGTCGCCTCCCCGATGGCCGACCTGCCCGTCGGCACCGGCTTCGGCACCCTCGTGCACGCGGTCCTCGAGTCCGCCGACCTGACCGCGCCGGACCTGCGGGCCGAGCTGCTCCGCCGGGCCCACGCCGAGCTGGACCGCCACCCCACGCCGGCCGTCGACCCCGACGCGCTGGCCGAGGCGCTCGTCCCCGTCGCCCGCACACCGCTCGGCCCGCTCGCCGACGACCGGTGCCTCGCCGACATCGCGCCCCGGGACCGGCTCGCCGAGCTCGACTTCGAGCTGCCGCTCGCCGGTGGCGACGCCCCTGGCGCGGATGTCCGGCTCGGCGACCTCGTCCCGCTGCTGCGCCGGCACCTCTCCGCGGGCGACCTCCTCGCGGGCTACCCCGACCGGCTCGCGGCCCTGGCGGGGCAACCGCTGCGGGGCTACCTCACCGGCAGCATCGACGCCGTCCTGCGCCTGGCGGGCCCGCGGTTCGCCGTCGTCGACTACAAGACGAACTGGCTCGGCCCCATCGGGCCGGACGGCCGGGAGCCGCTGGTCGCCGCGCACTACACCCCGGAACGGCTCGCCGCGGCGATGCTCGACGCGCACTACCCGCTCCAGGCGCTGCTCTACGCCGCGGCCCTGCACCGGTTCCTGCGCTGGCGGCTGGCCGGCTACGACCCGCACCGGCACCTCGGCGGGGTGCTGTACCTGTTCCTGCGCGGCATGTGCGGGCCCGGCGGTCCTGCGGTCGACGGCGTGCCCTGCGGTGTCTTCTCCTGGCAGCCGCCTGCGGCACTGGTGACGGACCTGTCGGAGCTGCTCGATCGGGGAGCCCCGTGACCGGCCGGCTCCTGCTCGACGACCCGCACGACGCGCGCGTCACCCGCACCGCGACCGGCGTGCTGGCGGCGTTCAACGCGGCAGGGGTACTGGAGCCCGCAGACGTGCACGTCGCCTGCCGCATCGCACGGCTCGGCGGCGAGTCGGCCGACGACGTGCTGCTCGCAGTGGCGCTCGCAGTTCGCGGGGTACGGCTGGGCTCGGTCTGCGTCGAGCTCGCAGCGGTGCGCGGCACGGTGCTGGGCGTGGGTGACGAGCCCGTCGACGTCTCCGGGCTGCCGTGGCCCGAGCCCGCCGGCTGGGTCGCGGCATGCGCGGCGAGCCCGCTCGTCGCGGCCGGAGCGGACGCGCCGGGCGGGCGCCCGCTCCGGCTCGTCGACGGGCTGCTCTACCTGGAGCGGTACTGGCGGCAGGAGGAGGTGGTGCGCACCGAGCTGGCCGCCCGCGCCGGCGTCCCGCCCGCGGTGGACCTCGACCGGCTGCGTGCCGGGCTGGCCAGGCGGTTCGGCGACGACGGCGATCCGCGGGAGGATCGCCAGCGGCTGGCCGCGGCGGTGACCGCGCTCCGCCCGCTGACGGTCCTCGCGGGCGGACCGGGGACGGGCAAGACCACCACCGTGGCGAGGATTCTCATGCTGCTCCGGGACCGCCCCGGACCCCCGCTGCGGATCGCGCTCGCCGCCCCGACCGGCAAGGCGGCGGCCCGGCTGCAGGAAGCGGTGCGGGATGCCGGCGTCGACGACCCCCCGACCGCGTCGACCCTGCACCGGCTGCTGGGCTGGCAGCCCGGCCGCGGCCGGTTCCGCCACGATCGGCACGACCGGCTGCCCTACGACGTGATCGTCGTCGACGAGACGTCGATGGTGTCGCTGACGATGATGGCCCGGTTGCTCGACGCCGTCCCCCCGGGCGCCCGGTTGGTGCTGGTGGGCGACCCGGACCAGCTCGCATCGGTCGAGGCGGGTGCCGTCCTCGGCGACCTGGCGCGGGCCCCCGGCCGCCCCGAACCGCACCTGGACGCCGCGCTCGCGGAGTTGGGGCTGCCCGGCGGGATCGTCAACGGGGTGGTCACGCTGGAACACGTATGGCGGTTCCACGGGGCGGTCGCGGCGTTCGCGCGGGCCGTGCAGGCAGGCGACGCGGACGCGGCGATCGCACTGCTGCGCGGCGGGAGCGACGACCTGCAGTTCGTGGAGACGGACTCGGCCGCCGCACCGCAGGCGGTCCGCACCGACGTCGTCGACGCCGGGGTCGCGCTGGCCGCGGCGGCCCGGCGCGGCGACGTCGCGGCCGCCTTCGCCGCGCTGGAGCGGCACCGCGTGCTGTGCGGGCACCGGCGCGGCCCCTACGGTGTGACCCGGTGGAGCCGGGAGATCGAACGGTGGCTCGCCGACGCCGTACCGGAAGTGGGCGAGCACGACGAGTGGTACCCGGGGCGCCCCGTGCTCGTGACGGCGAACGACTACGACACCGGCCTGTACAACGGCGACACCGGCGTCGTCGTCGCCACCCCGGACGGCCCGCGGGTCGCCTTCCCCGGCCGTACCCTGCTCGCCCCGTCCCGGCTCGCGGAGGTCGCGACCGTGCACGCCATGACCGTGCACCGCGGGCAGGGCAGCCAGTTCTCCCGCGTGACGGTCGTGCTGCCGCCCGCCGAGTCACCGCTGCTCACCCGCGAACTGCTCTACACCGCCGCGACCCGCGCACGCACCTTCGTGCGC
>JAEUJO010000082.1 GCA_016794615.1 Pseudonocardia sp.
TCACCGTGCCCGTGGACCTTCCGAAACCCGCCGACGGCGACACCGCCGACGACGGGCGCCGCGTCGTCGCCATCGCCGTGAGCCCGATGGAGCTGCTGCGGCCCGGCTCGGATCTGCTGGACGAGATCCGCGACGCCGGCTACGTCGATCTGCTGCTCGTGTGCGAGGACGAGCCCGTTGCCGACCCGAGCCCGGTGTGCGTGCTGGGCGGCGGGGCCCTCACCCCGCCTGACGCGGCCGACGACCTCGACGACATGGACGACATGGACGACATGGACGACGACCGCGACGACGTGCGTGCCGCCGTCGCGCAGCTCGGGCTCGACGAGCTGCACGTGCATCGCCTGGGCCTGCGCCCGCCGCTCGGCACGGCGGCGGACGGTGATCTGGTCGCGGCGCTGAGCGAGCTGGTCGGGTTCGACCCCGAGCCCGGTGTGCAGTGCCTGGCGCCCGTGCCGCTGCCGACCGACCCCGCGCGGGCCGCGATCGAGCGGGCGGTGTGGCGGATCGCGGAGGTCTACAGCCTTCCGGTGCAGCGCTACCGGTGCCTCGAGCTGAGTGTCGTCGACGCCTGAGCCGCGGGCGGGGCGCGCCGACGAGACCCGCCTCACGCGTCGGCGAGGTGGCCCGCGGGTACTCGTCTCTTGACAGGGCGCGGCGGAATGTGGCAAGCCGCCGTTGCAACGTCGGTACACGTAAGGAGAGTTTCCCTGATGGCACGCCCCATTCCCAGCCCGCTCGAGGACCAGGCCCGCGACATCACTGGTGCGGCCCTGCAGGCCACCCTGGTCGACCTGGTCGACCTGTCGCTCGTGGCCAAGCAGGCCCACTGGAACCTCGTGGGACGCCAGTTCCACGACGTGCACCTGCACCTCGACGAGCTCGTCGACACTGCCCGGAAGTACTCCGACGAGGTCGCAGAGCGCGCCGCCGCGATCGGCGTCTCGCCGGACGGCCGCGCCGCCACCGTGTCCTCGGACTCGCGGGTACCGGACGTCGAGTCCGGCTGGCTCAAGGACCGCGACGTGATCCGCACGGCCTTCGAGGCGCTCGACGCCACCGTGAAGGGCCTGCGCCCCCGCATCGAGGAGGTCGAGAAGGCCGACCTCGTCACCCAGGACCTGTTCATCGAGATCACCGGCGCGCTCGAGCAGCAGCGGTGGATGTGGCAGGCGCAGAACGTCGGCTACGAGAGGGACACGCCCGCGAGTTGATCACCGCTCCTGTTGGTCACCGCTCTGCCTCACGGACGGCGGTGACCGACAGGAGACGCCCGGGCGGGCGCGGTACGAGCGCTTGCAGACGACGAGGGCCGGTCCCGTAGCGGGACCGGCCCGTACCGGTGGTCGGTGGGTGCGCCGCGCCCACCCCCGTGCGCTTCCTCAGCTCACGGCGGAGAGCCCCCGCCGCTCCAGGATGACGCGCCGCTCCGCCTCGGCGAGGCCACCCCAGACGCCGAACGGCTCGCGGGTCTGCAGCGCGAACTCCCGGCAGAGGTCCATCACCGGGCAGCGGTGGCAGACCTCCTTGGCCTGCGCGGTACGGCGGGCCCGCGACGGGTTGCGCTCGCCGTCCGGGTGGAAGAACACGCCGCTGTCCATGCCGCGACACGCACCGAGCCGCTGCCACTGCCAGGCGTGGTCCATCGGGCCGGGGAGCCGGGAAACGTCGCTCATGTCGCGAACCACCTCGCAGATGTCCGTGGGCCCGAGTCGCTCCGGGCGATCGCGCTCGACTTCCCGCCTCCGCTGGAGGACAAACGCCTCGCTCACCCGTTGGACATCCCGCCCGACACCCGACCGCGACGGCGTCGCCACGCCGCGTGCGCCCCGCACGGGGTGTGGGGCGTCCGCACGGGTGGTGGTTCGGCACGAGTTGCCAGGTGACAGGGGTCACCGTCCACATCGGGCAGGGGACGGCCGCAGCCGGCGGGGGAGATCACCGCCTGCAAGCGTGTGATCTAGATCACAAGTTTCAGGTGGCGGCGAGGGCTTCGGCGAGGGTCGGGTGGATGTCGAAGAGCGGTACGAGGCCGGCGATGGTCAGCGGGCGCAGCACCCGGCGCGCCGTGCACGCCAGCCGCAGCTCGACGCCCGCCGCGTGGGCGGCCTCGCGCACCTCGATCAGCACGGCGAGGCCGCTGGTGCCGAGGAACGTCACGTCGTCCATCGCGAGCACCACCAGCTCGACGTTCGCCGAGGGCTCGAACTGCTCGAGCACGGTGGCGCGCAGCTGCGGGGAGGTGAGCATGTCGACCTCGCCGCCGACCTCGATCACGATCTGGCCCGGCGTGGGCCGGTCCGAGGCCAGCGTGATCTGGTCGTCGGCATCGCCGCTCCGCCGGACGGCGGGCGGGTCGACGGGCGGGTTCGAGCGCGTGTCGGGCATTACGCGTCACCGTAGAGCCCCCGCGCTGTGGCTGCCACCGGGGGCCGGAGTCGCCGCACCGATCGCACCGGGTGACCGCCGGACGTGCCGCTCAGCCGGGCGCAGACCGGACGAGCCGGTGCCCGCCTTCGGCCGTCCGCTCGGTGCGGCCCGTGCGGGCCAGCAGCTCCAACAGCGGGACGGCCACCCGGCGGGTCGTGGCCAGGGCCCGCCGGGCGGCGCTGAGGGTGAACTCCGGGCCGAGCGTGGCGAGCACCTCGACCGCCCGGTCGTCGGCGCCGGGGAGCAGCACCACACCGTCGGCGATGCGCAGCAGTTCCCCGTTGCGGACGAGCGACGCGAGCTGCCGGGGCCCCAGACCGAGCGCGGTGAGCCGGGCGGCTTCGGGGGCGTCGAACGGTCGCACCTGCAGGTCGGCGCGCAGCTCGTCGAGAGCCGTGCGCACGGCCGGGGGCAACCCGGCACCCGCGAGGGTGGCAACCCGACCGTCGCGGAGGGTGAGCGCCGCCGTCGGCCCCTCGGCCGCGCTGCCCGTGCCGTGCCGCAGCACCACCTCGACCAGCCGCCCGTCCGGTAGGCCCAGCGCTCGGCGCGCGGCCTCCAGCGGCAGTCCGGGATCCACCGGATCCACCGCGTCGTGCGCGGCGACGGCGGCTGCCAGGCGCGTTCCCAGCGCCGTGGCCAGCCAGGGGTCCAGCAGGTAGCCGCCCGCGCCCGGCGCGCGCAGCGCGGTCACCTGCTCCGCAGGCACCCCCATCGCCACGAGATCGGCTCGCCGCACCACCCCGCGGCGGCGCAGCTCGCCCGCCGCGTCCGGGCCGGCCACGCCGGACAGCTCCGCGGCGCGTCGGGCGGCCGCACCCCGCCGGACCAGCGCCGGTGGTGCCACGTCGAGCACGTGCAGGCCCGTCGCGACCCGCCGCCGCCCCGGATCGCGCAGCACTGCCCGGTCACCGATCCGCAGCGGCACCGGATGCCGCAACCGCAGCCGGACCACGTCGTCGCCGAGCGAGCGCACCCGGGCAGCCAGCGCCGCCGAGCCGACATGCAGCATCAGCTGTTCGGGCAGCTCACCGGGGTCGGGCGCCGTCCCGCGCACCCCGGACAGCCGGACGTCGAGTTCCGCCGTCGGCAGCCAGGAACCGGGGGCGAGCAGGACGTCGCCCCGCGCCACCGCCGCGCGCGGCACACCGCGCAGGTTCACCGCGACCCGGGCCACCCCGGCGACCCGGTCGTGCGGCTGCCCGAGGCTCTGCAGCCCGCGCACGGTCACGCGGCGCGGCGGGTGGTCGGCGCTGTGCAGCTCCAGCTCGTCGTCCACCCGCAGCCGGCCGGCGGGCAGCGTCCCGGTGACCACCGTGCCCGCGCCGCGGATCGTGAACGCCCGGTCCACCCAGAGCCGGACGTCGGCGCGGGAGTCGGGGACGGGCAGCGCGGCGGCGAGATCGTCGAGTGCGGCGCGCAGGTCGCCCATCCCCTCCCCGGTCGCTGCGGAGACGCAGACGGCGGGGATGCCGGCGAGCGGGGTGCCGGCGAGGTGGGCCCGGGCCTCGTCACGGGCGAGTTCGGGCTCCAGGAGGTCGCTGCGGGTCACGACCAGCAGCCCGTGTCGCACGCCGAGCGCCGACAGCGCGTCGACGTGCTCGGCCGACTGCGGCATCCAGCCCTCGTCCGCGGCGACGACGAGCACCACCGCGGGCACCGGGCCGACGCCGGCGAGCATCGTCGTGACGAACCGCTCGTGCCCCGGGACGTCGACGAACGCGACCTCGGCGCCCGACGGCAAGGTCGTCCAGGCGAACCCGAGGTCGATCGTCATGCCCCGGCGGCGCTCCTCGGCCCACCGGTCGGGCTCCATCCCCGTGAGCGCCCGGACCAGCGTCGACTTGCCGTGGTCGACATGTCCCGCTGTGGCGATTACCTGCATGCCAGAACGGCGGCGGCCAGCTCGTCGTCGGCGTCGGGCGGCAGCGCGCGCAGGTCGAGCAGGCAGCGGCCGCGATCGAGGCGGCCGAGCACCGCGGGCTCGCCTGCCCGAAGCGCCGCGGCGAAGGACTCCGGCAGCGCGACGGCGGCACTGGGCAGCGTCACACCCGGCGCTCCGCCGCCGCCGACGGTGGCCTCCGCATCGACCGCCTCCGCCGGGATGCCCCGGCACCGCAGGGACTCGGCCAGCCGGGCCGCCCGGGTGTGCAGCGTGGAGGGCACGGCGTCGAGGCCCTGACGGACGGGAGGGGCCGGCCCGCGCAGGGTGGCCTCCATCGCGGCGAGGGTCAGCTTGTCCACGCGCAGGGCGCGCGCGAGCGGGTGCCGGCGCAGGTGTGCGACCAGGTCGGCACCGGCGCCGGGGGCGCCGAGCAGCAGCCCGGCCTGCGGCCCGCCGAGCAGCTTGTCGCCGGACGCGGTCACGAGAGTGGCGCCGCGGGTCAGCGCCGTCGTCGCGTCCGGCTCGTCGGGCAGCAGGGGGTGCGGGGCGAGCAGGCCGGAGCCGATGTCGGCGACGACCGGCACACCGAGCGCAGTGAGCTCGTTCATCGTGGCGAGCTCGTCGACGTCGACGGCGTGGGTGAAACCGGTGACCACGAAGTTCGAGGGATGGACCTTGAGGACGAACGCGGTGTCCGGGCCGACGGCATCGGCGTAGTCGGCGACGCTGACCCGGTTCGTGGTGCCGACCTCGCGCAACCGTGCGCCGGTGGCGGTGAGCAGATCGGGGATGCGGAACCCGTCGCCGATCTCGACCAGCTCGCCGCGGGCGATGACGACGTCCCGCCCGCCGCCTGCCAGCGCGGTGGCGACCAGGGCGAGCGCGGCCGCGCCGTTGTTGACCAGGAGTGCGGCGCCCGCGGCGGGAACGGCGGCGAGGAGCGCGTCGATCGCCCCGCGGCCGCGTGCGCCGCGGGTACCGGTGGCCAGGTCCAGCTCGACGTCGCAGGTCCCGGCGGCGACATCGAGGGCCCGCCGGGCGGCGGCGGAGAGCGGTGCCCGGCCGAGGTTGGTGTGCAGCAGCACGCCGGTGGCGTTGAGCACCGGCCGCACGGTGGTGGCGGTCTCGGGGAGCCGGTCGAGGACGGCGTCGACGACGGCCCCGGGCGCGATCTCGCCGCGCCGGACCCGGTCCTGCGCGCTGCCGACGGCCTCCTTGACCAGCGCGCGGCCCAGCCGGGTGACGGCCAGTGCGATCTGGGGCTCGGCGAGCACGGCGTCGGTGCGAGGCACCCGGCGCCGGGGATCGGACGCGAGGGTCACAGCACGAGGGTACGACCGCGGCGGCGCGGGGGGGTGGCTGGGACCGCGCGGGGGGGTGGCTGGGACCGCGCGGGGGGTGGATGCAGCGAAAGCGGCGTTCGGTGCGTTGAGTGCACTCAACGCCGCTTTCGCTTCATCGGGGAGGACCTCCGTCGGCGGGGACGACCTCCGTAGGCTCGGAGGCATGACCGCCACCCGCCGTCTCACCCAGTTCAGCCACGGGGCCGGTTGCGCGTGCAAGCTCGCCCCCGGCCTGCTGGCGGAGGTCCTGAGCTCGTTCACCCCGCCGACCGCTCCGGAGCTGCTCGTCGGTACGGAGACGGGCGACGACGCTGCCGTGTGGCGGTTGGACGCCGACCGCGCCCTCGTGGCGACGACGGACTTCTTCACCCCGCTCGTCGACGATGCCCGTACGTGGGGGCGGATCGCGGCGCAGAACGCCGCGTCGGACGTGTACGCGATGGGCGGGCGCCCGCTGTTCGCGCTGAACCTGGTGGCGTGGCCGTCGTCCGACCTGCCGACGTCCCTGCTCGCCGAGGTGCTCGCGGGCGGCGCCGAGATCGCGGCGGAGGGCGGGTTCGTCGTGGTCGGTGGGCACAGCGTGGACGATCCCGAGCCCAAGTACGGGCTGGCGGTGGTCGGCGAGGCGCACCCGGACCGGATCATGCGCAACTCCGGGCTGCGCGACGGCGACGCGCTGGTGCTCACCAAGCCGCTCGGTATCGGGATCACCACGACAGCGATCAAGGTGGGCGCCGCGCCGGACGACCTCGTCGCGGCGGCCGTGGCGTCGATGACCGCGAGCAACGCGGCAGCGGCGCGGGCCGCGATCACCGCGGGGGCGACGGGTTGCACGGACGTGACGGGTTTCGGGCTGCTCGGGCATCTGATGAAGATGGCTGCCGCGTCGCAGGTGGACGCCGTGCTGGACGTCGCCGCGGTACCGGTCCTGCCGGGCGTGCGGGTGCTGGCCGAGTCCGGGATCCTGCCCGGTGGCAGCAAGCGCAACCGTGACTGGGTGGCGCCGTCCGTCGACGCGAATGGGCACGGCGAGATCGACGTGCTGCTCCTGGCGGACGCCCAGACCTCCGGCGGCCTCCTGTTCGGTGCGGAGCCGGAGCGGGCGCGGGTGGCGGTGGCGGAGCTGGCCGCAAGCGGGGTGTCGGCCGCGGTGATCGGCGAGGTGCGCGCTGTGACCGATCCGCCCACGACTCATCCGCACCGCACTCCGCGCGGGGCGACCGACCCGCGCCGGACCAGGGCGGGGCGGATCACCCTGCGCTGATCACCACGGGCGTCGCGGAAGGGCTGGGTGAACACCGCGGACGTCGCCACAGGGCGCCCGTCACCGCCGTCCGGCGGCACTCGCGGCGATCACGGGCCCGCGGTCCGGTCGAGCGGGGTGTCGGGGACCTCCCGGCCCTCGATCCGTGCCGCCGTCGCCAGCAGCGCCAGCTCGTCGCCCGGCCGGCCCACCAGCTGGACCGCCACCGGACGGCCCGACACGGACACCGGGACGACCACGGCCGGCACGCCCGCCAGGTTCCAGGCCTGCGTGTAGGGCACGCGGGAGGCGGACAGCATCGTCGTCGACAGGTAGCCGCGGTGCCGCATCGCCCCCGCCCGCACCGGCGGGCCGGCGACCGCCGGGGTGAGCAGCACGTCGTGGCGGCCCGCGTCGAACCACGCGAGCACCCGCTCACGCCACGCCGCGGCCGTCGCGGGGCGCGGACCGCCGAGGCGCAGCACGCCACGGCCGTTCCGCACGATCGTCGCGGTCCGCGGCTCGACGGCGTCGAGGTCCAGAGCGAGGTCGGCCGCCTCCCGGGCCACCCCCGCCTGCCAGCGCACCGACCAGTGCGAGGCCGTCGATCCGGAGTAGGGCGGATCCTCGGCCGTCAGCACTGCCCCACCCGCGCGGAGCAGCACAGCGGCACCGACGGTGGCCAGCCGGTTCTCCGCCGTCAGCCCGGCGAGCGGCGACGGGCTGCGCAACGACACGGCCACCCGGCGCAGCGCCGCACCCGCCTCGACCGCATGCCGGACCGCTGCGGCGTCGCGACCCGCGAGCACGGCGAACATCACCGCGGTATCGGCGCAGGTCCGCGCGAGCGGGCCCGCGACGCTGAGCCCGAACCAGTGCTCGTCCACGCCACCGGGCAGCGGCAGCTCGCCGGAGCCGGGCTTGAGGCCGACCAGACCGCAGTAGGCCGCCGGTATGCGGATCGAACCCCCGCCGTCGGTGCCCAGCGCCAGCGCCGCCATCCCGGCCGCGACCGCCGCGGCGCTGCCGCCGCTGGAGCCACCGGGGTCGCGGGCCGGGCTGCGCGGGTTGCGGGTGAAGCCCAGGGCCGACTGGGTGAACCCCCAGGCCGCCAACTCGGGCATCCGGGTCTTGCCGACGACCACCGCACCTGCCCGCCGCAGCCGCTTGACCAGCTCGTCGTCGCGCCGTGCCGGTGCGGTCGAGGTCGCGGCCGACCCGTGGCGCGTCGCGTGCCCAGCCACCGGCACGTTGTCCTTCACCGCGACCGGGACACCGGCGAGCGGCAACGCGAACCGGTCCGGCCGGGCGTCCACGCCGGCGGCCTCGGCGAGCATCCGCTCGGCGTCCAGGGCCTCGAAGGCGCCGAGCTCGACGTCCCGGGCGGCGACGCGGGCCAGGTGGGTGCGCGCGACCTCGACGGCCGTCGTGGTCCCTGCCCGCACCCGGGCGGCGATCTCACCGGCGGTCGACGTGAGGAGGTCGACGGCGGCACCGCTGGTCACCGGGTCAGCGTGCCACCGTCACGCGCCGCGACATGGGCGACCCGCCGATCACCACATCGGCCCAGTCGCCCACAGGTGGCCGACCACCTGTGGACACGCGTGGCCATCCGTCGGGTTAGGCGGGGGATCCGAGCGCCTGCGGGACACCGTCGGCGACGTCGAAGAGCGTCAGCAGACCCGTTGCCTCGAGCGCCCGCGTGACGATCCGCGACCCGCACACCAGGCGCAGCGTGTGCCCGCGGGCGTCCGCGGTGTCCTTGGCGGTGACGAGCACCGCGAGCCCGGCCGAGCCGAGGAAGGTGACGTCCGACAGGTCGAGCACCAGCAGTGGGATGACCGGGATGTGCTCGTCCAGCTGGGCGCGCAACACGGGTGCGGTCAGCGTGTCGATCTCACCGACGACATGCACGACGGTCGCGTCGTCGCCGTGCTTGACGACATCGAAGCGGACGACCTCACCGACCTCACCGGCCTCGTCGGCCGGATCGGCAGGTGCCTCACTGTTCATGCGCACCGGGCTCCTCGAGGCTCCTGCGGATTCGGGACCAACGGCCTGGAGCGACCGCGGCGACCACCCTACGACCGGTGTCCGG
>JAEUJO010000106.1 GCA_016794615.1 Pseudonocardia sp.
TGGCACCGCCGAGGCCGGCACACCAGGTGCCTGCGGCCGCACCCGGGGGCAGCGATGAGAGCCCGATCGGGCAGGACCAGCCGCCGCCCACCGGGATCTCAGCCACCCGTGCCGGGGTCGACCGTCACCGGTTCGTGCGTCACGGTCTCGTGCGTCTCGTGCGTCTCGTGCGTCTCGGTCTCGTGCGTCTCGGGCGCCGGCTTCTTCGACGCGCTCGTCACCGGCTGCTTGGGGACCGGCGGCTTGGGGACCGGCGGCTTGGGGGCAGGCGGTGGGACGACGACCCTGGTGGGGCGCCGCGTGGTCGTCGTGACCCGGGTCCGCTTGGGGGCCGCCGGTTTCGCCGCAGGCGCGGTCGTCGTCGGAGCGGAGGTCACCGTCTCCGACGGGACCAACTCCGGCACCGCGGCCGGTACCGGGATCGGCAGCACGGCAGGCGCGGAGGTCGGGATCGACGACTGCACGCCCGTCAGCGACGGGTCCGGCTCCGCCTTGCGGGTGCCGAGCACGATCCCCGTGCCGACCGCCAGCGCGACGACGACCGCGCCCGTGCCGATCAGCATCCGGCCGCGCTTCCCGCTGACGGCGGCCGGCAGCCGGGCCGTCAGTCCGGTGGCTGCGGGGGGCGAGGTCATCGGGCCGACGGCCGAGGGCGGGCGCCAGTCGGGTGACGGCCCCGGTGGAGGTCCCGGTGGCACGGCGGGCCCGGCGCCGGTGTCCGCGCCGGTGTACGCGGCGGCCGGGGTGACGTACGGGCCGGTGGCCGTCGAGCTCACTGCCTGGGCGGCGGGCATGGTCGCGGGACCGGCCGCCGCGACCGCCGCTGCGGTCGCCACCGCGGGCCCCGTCTGCGCAGGCGGCGGAGCCGACCGCGCCGCCGCGGGCCGCGCGGCGGCGGTGCCGCGGATGGCCGCGCCCAGCGCGACGTCGTGCTTCGGGTGGTTGTCCAGCGCCAGCGGCCTGCCGAACTCCGCCGACAGCATCTCGCTCACCAGCGGGATCCGCGACGAGCCGCCGACCAGCACGATCGCGGCCAGGTCGGCCGGGGCCACCCCCGCCGAGTCGAGCACCCGGCGGGTCGCCGCGACCGTCTCGCCGATCGCGGGCCGCAGCATGTCGTCCAGGTCGCCGCGAGTCAGCCGGATCGACCGGGTGATCCCGGGCAGCCCCACCGGCACCACCGTGTCGATGCTGAACGACAGCACCTCCTTGGCCTCGACGCAGTCCCGCCGGAGCCGGGCCAGCGCCGTCGCGGTCGCCGGGTCCGTGTCGTCGAGGTCCGCGACCTCCGGTCCCAGGGACGTCAGCACGTGGCGGAACACGGCCTCGTCGAAGTCGATCCCGCCCAGGTGCTCGACCCCCTCCGGCGGGCCTGCCAGCCGGAACCCGGCGCCGTCCGGCACCAGCACCGCCGCGTCGAACGTGCCCCCGCCCAGGTCGTACACCGCGACCCGGTCACCTTCGGCCACCCGGTTGCGCGAGGCGTACGTGATCGCCGCCGCCTCGGGCTCGGTACACATCTCCACGTTCCGCAGGCCCGCCATCTCGACGGACTGGCCCAGCAGGTCGCGTTTGAACGGCCCCCAGTTCGCGGGATGCGTCACGCACACGTGCTCCGGCGGGCCGCCCTGGCGTTCCGTCGCGACCCCGACGACCCAGGCCAGCAACCGCGCCGTCAGCGCCTGCGCCGAGTACGGCGCCCCGCCGACGACCAGGGGCACCGAGTCGCCGATCCGTCGCTTGAACTCCCGGACCACCCGCGACGGCTCCGCCGCGCCCTGCTGTTCGGCTGCCTCGCCGACCACGATCTCGCCGTCGCGGCGCACGAACACCACCGACGGCACCTGCATCGCCCGGATCCCCAGGCCCAGCATCTCGACCCGGCCGTCGACGTTGACCGCCGCGGCCGTGTAGGTCGTGCCGAGATCGATGCCGAGCCGGTATCCCACCCGCCACCCCCGTGCCGGTTCCTCGATCAAGAGGCGGCGGTCAGCTGCCCTGATACGTCGAATGTCGTACGGTGCTCGTCGGTCTGGGTGTGCGCGCCGTTACCGCGGGCTCCACGCTGCGGCCGTACCGACATCTCCCGGTTTCGAGACCCGATGGGCGTCGCTCCCGTCGGCGTTCATGATCCATACCTGGTCCTGGCGCTTGAAGGTGATCTGGTTGCCGTCCGGCGACCACGACGGGTCCTGGTCGCCGTTCTGCTTGGTCAGCTGCTTCTCCTGGTTGTCGCCGCCGAGCCCGACGGTCCAGATTCCCTTCCCGGCACGGGTGAACGCAACACGGTCGCCCGTCGGGGACACGGCGGGGTCGTTGTCGTGCACCGGGCCACCGGCCGTGATGGGTGCGGGCGGGTCCTGCCCGGTGAGCGGCGCGCGGTAGAGGGCGCCGCCCTCCTGGCCTGCTGCGTCGGCGTGCCAGTAGACGACGAAGCGTCCGTCCGGGGTCAACGCCGGATCGCTGAGGGCACCCTGGTCCACCACCTTGTAGGCGGTGCCGTCGAGACCGACGAGTTTGAGCGAGGTCGCGCCCGTGACGGGGTCGAGGCAGGGCATCACCAGTTGGGGCACGGGCTGGTCGCCGAAGGCAGGGCGGGTGAGGTCGGCGCACCCGGCCGGCACGGTGGCGAGCAGGGGGCGGTCGCCGGTGCCGTCGGCACCCATGACGCGCAGCTCGCGGGTGGTGGGCGACGTGCGGTGCAGGTAGATGATCGTCCGCCGGTCGGGCGAGATGACGGGGAAGTTGTCCTCGTCCGGGCTGTCGGTGAGGTTCTGCCCGACCGCGCCGGCGGTGGTGATCGTCGTGATGTCCCAGTTGCCGCCGACGTTGTGCGGCCAGACGATCACGTCGTTCGCCAGCGGCTGTGCCGACTGCGGCAGGGGCGCGACGGCCGGGGTCGTCGGGGCCGCCGACGGCGTCGGTGCACTCGCGATGGTCGGGACGGGGATCGGCACCGGGGTGGGCTCGGCACGGTTCCGGGTCAGCACGATGCCGCCGGTGATTGCCAGCGCGACCACCACGCCGCTGCCGATGGCCAGCGCGCGGCGGCGCCCGGAGCCGCCGGTCGACGGTGCCGTACCGGGCTTCTGGGGCGCCCCGGGGTCGGTCGAGTGCGGGCCGACAGCCGTCGGGGGACGCCAGTCGGGCGACGGGCCGGGTGGAGGAGGCGGGGGGCCGCCGTTGCCGGGCCCGGACGGGGGCGGACCGGTGAACAAGGGCGCGGTGCCGTCGGGGCCGCGACGGGCGAACGGATCGGCCGGCGGGAACGAGGGCGGCGGGGCGTACGGCGGGGGACCGCCCGCCCAGGCAGGCGGAGGGGGCTGCGCGCTCGGCACGGCGGCCGGGGCGGCCGACGGCGGCCCGCTCAGCGCCGGTCCCACCGCCGCAGCAGCCGCCATCCCGTCGCCCGGGGCGCCGGTGGCCGCGACCCCCGCGGGCTGCGCCGCGGGGGTGCCGCGGATCGCCGCGCCCAGCGCGACGTCGTGCTTGGGGTGGTTGTCCAGCGCCAGCGGTCGCCCGAACGCCGCCGAGAGCATCTCGCTGACCAGTGGGATCCGCGACGAGCCGCCGACCAGCACCATCGCCGCGACGTCCGCAGCGCCCACGCCGGACGCCTCCAGCACCCGCCGCATCGCGGAGACCGTCTCGGCGATCGCCGGCCGCAGCATGTCCTCGAACTCGCCCCGGGTCAGCCGGACCGACCGGGTGATCCCCGGCAGCGCCACCGGCACCACCGTGTCGACGCTGAAGGAGAGCACCTCCTTGGCCTCGACACAGTCCCGCCGCAGCCGGGCCAGCCCGGTCGCGGTCGCCGGGTCCGTGTCGTCCAGGGCCGCGACCTCCGGTCCCAGGGACGTCAGCACGTGGCGGAACACCGCCTCGTCGAAGTCGATCCCGCCCAGGTGCTCGACCCCCTCGGGCGACCCCACCAGCCGGAAGCCCGCCCCCTCGCGGGCGAGCACCGCCGCGTCGAACGTGCCCCCGCCGAGGTCGTAGACCGCGACGCGAGCGCCCTCGGCCACCCGGTCCCGCGACGCGTACGCGATCGCCGCCGCCTCCGGCTCGGTGCAGGTGCTCGTCTCCGTTCCGCGCAGTCCGGCCATCTCGATCGCCTGGCCAAGCAGGTCGCGCTTGAACGGCCCCCAGTTCGCGGGGTAGGTCACGCAGACGTGCTCCGGCGGGCCGCCCTGGCGCTGCGTCGCGACACCCACCACCCAGGCCAGCAACCGGGCCGACAGTGCCTGGGCCGAGAACGGCGACCCGCCCACCACCAGCGGCACCGAGTCACCGATCCGTCGCTTGAACTCCCGCACCAACCGCGACGGGTCGGCGCCACCCTGCTGCTCGGCGGCCTCGCCGACCACGATCTCGCCGTCGTCGCGCACGAAGACCACGGAGGGCACCTGCATCGCCCGGATCCCCAGGCCCAGCATCTCCACCCGGCCGTCGACGTTCACGGCGGCGGCCGTGTAGGTCGTCCCGAGATCGACACCCAACCGGTAGCCCACAATCGCCCCTCACCCGAGAACCGGACGGTCCAGAGATCGATCGTAGGGGCGGCGGCGCCCGGATGTAGCGAAAGCCGCTTTCGCTTCGTTGGACGCACCGAAAGCCGCTTTCGCTACATCGCGGCCGCCGCTGATCACCGCAGCAACGCGAGGTAGCGGCCGAACTCCCGTTCCAACACGAGCCGCCCCAGCTTGCGGTACTCCTGCTCGACCGCCGTGATCAGCTCGGCCATCCCGACCGGGCGGTCCACCGCCGCGGCCAGGTAGGCGGCGGTGGTCGCGGCGGAGCGGATGTTGCCGCCCGTGAGCTCGAACGCGGACGCGCAGAACGACAGGTCGAGGTCGTCGCCGAGCGGCAGCGGCGGGGCGAGGCAGTTGGTCCACAGCTGCAGCCGCAGCTCCTCGGTCGGCGTCGGGAAGTCGATGATGCAGTCGAGCCGGCGGGTGAAGGCCTCGTCGATGTTCGCGCGCAGGTTGGTCGACAGGATCGCCAGGCCGTCGAAGGTCTCCATGCGCTGCAGCAGGTAGGCGCTCTCGATGTTGGCGTAGCGGTCGTGGGCGTCGCGCACCTCGCTGCGCTTGCCGAACACCGCGTCGGCCTCGTCGAACAGCAGCACGCCGTTCACGCCCGCCGCCTGGGTGAAGATCTTCTCCAGGTTCTTCTCGGTCTCGCCGACGTACTTGTCGACGACCGTGGCGAGGTCCACCCGGTACAGGTCCAGCCCCAGCTCGCCGGCGATCACCTCGGCCGACATCGTCTTGCCGGTGCCGGAGTCGCCCGCGAACAGGGCGGCGACGCCGATCCCGCGGCCGCCACCCGGGCGCATCCGCCACTCGGTGAGCACCTTCTCCCGATGCCGTGCACGGGCGGCGAGCTCGCGCAGCTGCACCGAGACGACGTCGGTGAGCACCAGGTCCGGCCAGCCGACGGCCGGCTCGACGCGGCGGGAGAGACGTTCGAGCCCGGCGGCGTTCTGCGCCCGGGCGCCCGCCTGGAGCAGGCCGCGGTCGACGGGCCGCTCGTCGAGGGTCGCGGTGAGCCGCGCCCACCGCACGGCGCGGCCGATCTGCCCGGGACCGAGATGCAGGTGGACGGGTACCGCGGTGGCGTCGCCGAGGGCGGTGGTCCACAGCCGCTCGCGGTCGGTGGGGGCCAGCCGCGGCGACTCGGCCGTCAGCGGGACCTCGCGGCTCCACGCGGGATCCCAGCTGACGTCGCCGGTGAGCAGCACCGGGGCGGCGAGGGCCGGTCGCGGGCCGGCGGGCCCGGGGGGTTGGGCGGCGTCCTCCGAGAGGGACGCCAGCCGGCGCAGGGCGTCTGCCGAACCCTCGGTCAACGCCTCCACCGGTTCGGCGACGATGCCGCACCCGCGCAGCAGCGCCTCGCGGCCCGCCACGCGGACCAGCTCCTCCGGAGCCGGGCGGGAGGCGAGCCGCTGCAGGTCGAGGCCCAGGACGCCGAGGCCCGCGGCCTGCAGCGCGGCCGCGGCGGTCGCCGTGCCGGTGCGGCGGCCGTGGTCCCGCAGGTACACCAGTCGGACCCCACCGGTCAGGACCCGGCCCAGGTCGTCGGCGAGCGATCCGGGGGCCGGGGTGATGTCGGCGAGCAGGTCGGTCAATGCCGCGTCCGGGTCGTCGCCGCCGAGCAGGTGCGCAGCGACCCGGTCGGGCACCCGCAACCCGCGCGACAGGAACGGCCGCTCCGTGTCCTCGACCGTGACGAGCAGGTGGTGCAGCAGCGGCGCCCCCGCGGTGAGCCGGCGGCGCGCGGTGACTGCGGTCGGCCGGGCGGCGCCGATCTCCAGCGCCAGGCCGATCGTGGCCCGGCGCCGGGTGACGTCGTCGTTGAGATAGCCGTAGAGCCGCTCGAAGCGCGCGTCGAGGTCCGGGACGAGCGCGGCGAGCAGGATCTCGACGTCCAGGTCGGACAGCCCGCACGCGCGCTGCAGCTCGCGGAGCCGGGACGGCGTCCCGGCCGTGGTACAGGCCTGCTCGACCTCGCGCACCGCCTCGTCGTCGCGCGGCGGGCCCGGGGCACGGGCCGCGAGCAGCCGGTCGACGTCGTCGTCGGTCAGGTAGAGCCCGCGGAACGGGTCGTCCGGCGCCGGGTCGTCGCGCCTGCGGTGCTCGACCATCGCGCGCACCCGGGCCTCGACGAGCGCGACCCGGGCGAACAGGTGCCCGAGCCCGACGCCGGCTGCGGCGACCGGTGAGCGCGCGAGCTCGCTCACGACGGTTCGGTGGACGGACGGCCGGCTCTCGTCTCCTGCGCGGGCCACCCGTCCTGGCCACCGATGACGGTCTTGGGCGGCAGCACGACCGGCGGCCCGGTCTCGCGGCGCTGGCCGGTGTCGGTCGGGGCGGTGACCACGACGTCCAGCGACGGCTTCAGCTCGCCCCCGAGCGCGGACCACACGTCGGCGAAAGCGCGGTCCTCGGGCGGCGGGAGGCCGACCGAGAGCGGGACGGGCAGGCCGAGGTCCGACAGCGGCGAGGTGAGCAGCTCGGGCGGGATCGCGTCGTGGCGCAGGAAGCAGGCGAGCAGTGCCGAGAGCAGCCGGTGCTCGTCCTCGGGACGTTGGGTCCAGGCGGTGACCAGGTACGACAGCTTGAAGTGTCGGGGCGGCAGGTGCCTGCCGATGATCCGCCCGTTGCCGTCGTACTCGTTCTCCACGCCCCGGGCGCGGCGTCGCATGTCCTCGCGGATGTCGTAGAGGTAGACGTCCACGGTGGGCGCGTTGCGCCGCCCGGCCCACTCCTTGGTCGGGGCGTCGAAGACCACCTCGACATCGCGGTCCGCGAACGCCTCGGCCCGGATCAGCGCCCTCAGCGCCTGGTCGACCTCCTGGATCACCTGCTGCGCTCCCACCCTCGCTCCTGATCCGGCGCGGGTCGGTGGCCTCGCCCTCGATCCGGCGCCGGGGCGGCCACCCGCACGGCGTGCGGGGTGGACGCGTCGTGGCCGGATCGGTCACGGTGCGGGGTGGCTGAGTCGTGGCCGGATCGGTCACCGCCGAGCATCGCACCGGGCGCAGCGCTGGGTCACGCGGTGGCGGGCGACCGGAAGGGCAGGGCGGATCGCCCGATCGGGCAACTCGTGGCCATCGCGTTGCCTCGCGACGGTTCGCCGCACGGCCCACGCTTGTCGCAGGCGGCCTGCGCCGACGCACCCCGCCCGCACCGACACACCCCAACCGCACCCCGTCCACCCCGACGCACCCCACCCGCGCTGAGCACCCCGTCCACGCCGACGCACCCCGCACCCCGCCCACACCGACGCACCCCGACGCACTCCGACGCACTCCGACGCACCCCACCCGCGCCGAGCACCCCGACGCACCCCACCACACCCCGTTACACGAGTTGCAGAGGGTGTGACGGTCACCCCGGCTGTGCGGCAGCACCAAAGGTGCGCGGCGGGACGGGCCTGCCTCGTCGAACGCCGCTCACGTCGCGCGCCTTCGGGCGCGACGTCCCCCGCGTCGTCCGGCGACGCATTCAGCAGTCCCCGCCGGGGCGCCCCGGGTGCGGCGCGGCGGGGCCGGTGTCCGACTGCGGCGCTGCCGGGGCCGTGGTGCGGTCGTCGTCCCGCGTCAGTGCCGGGGCCACGCGTTATGGTGCCGCCATGGAGGAGCCCGTCCTGACCATGGACGTGACGCGGCTGCGGGCCGAGCCCGGTGGCCAGGCGCAGGTCTCGGTGAAGGTGAAGAACCCCGGGCACCTCGTCGAGGCCTTCCACATGGACGTCGTCGGGCTCGACCCGACGTGGTGGCAGGTGCACCCGCCCGAGCTCAACATCTACCCGGGCAAGGAGGAATCGGCGGTCGTCATCCTCAAGCCGCCTGCGAACGCCCATGCGCCCGACGAGGCGCTGCCGTTCGGCGTCCGGGCGGTCTCCGCGCTGGACGCGCAGCGGACCGTCGTCGAGGAGGGCGACCTCGAGGTCGGCCGGGTGCTCGACCTGCAGGGCTCGATCACCCCGGTGACCTCCAAGGGCCGGTGGTCCGGTCGCCACCAGATCAGCTACGTGAACTGGGGCAACTCACCGGTCCACCTGCGCCTGACGGTCAAGGACGACGAGGAGGCGCTGGGCTTCCAGCTGGAGCCCGAGCAGCTCTCGGTTCCGGTCGGCGGTTCGGCGTCGGCGCGGCTGCGGGTCCGCCCGCGCAACCCGTTCCTGCGCGGCGCGGCCGTGCGCAGGCCGTTCCAGGTGATCGGTGAGTCGGCGGGGTCGGCGCCGGACGCCGGTACGCCGCGCTCGGCGATGGCTCGGGCGGGCGTCCCCGACCCGGGCCGGCCGGTGCTCGACGCCGCGATCCAGCACCTGCCGATCCTGTCCAAAGGCGTGATCGCGCTCGCCGTGCTGCTGGTGGCCGCGATCGTCGGTCTGGTCGTCGCGGGGTGGAAGGCCGGCAACGTGGTGGGCGCCCGCACCCCGCAGGTGGCACCCGAGCCGCCGACCCAGCTCGTCGCGGAAGCCGTCTCCGCCAACGCCATCCAGCTGCGGTGGGCGCCCAGCGACCGTGCGGAGCTCTACCGGGTCCAGAAGGTCGACGACACGAACACCGTGCTAGGCACCGACGAGGTGAAGGACGGGGCGACGGCCTTCACCGCGAAGGTCGACGAGGGCAAGACCCAGGTGTGCTTCCAGGTCGTCGCGGTCCGTGCCGGGCTCTCCTCGGCTCCCAGCGCCAAGCAGTGCGCGACGTCGCTCGACGGCTCGCTCCCCCCGCCCACCGCCGTGCAGGTGGCGCAGACCGCAGCCGGCTACGTCGTCTCGTGGACCGACGACACCCAGAACGATCACGCGGTCCTGGCCAACGACGCGGTCGTCGGTCAGGTGAGCCCGGCTCCGAGCAAGAACCTCACGGTTCCGCTGGCCGCGGGCAAGCAGTGCGTCACGGTCGTCGCCAAGCGAGGGCCGGCGTCGTCGCCGCCGAGCAGCCCACCGATGTGTGTGGACGTCGCTGCGGTGGCCAGCGCCGCACCCGGGGTCCCCGGCGCTTCCGCAGCGCCCGGTGCACCCGGCAGCCCCGGTGCGCCCGGCGCCTCGAACGCGCCCGGGGTACCCGGAGCGCCCGGTGTCCCCGGCACACCCGGGAGCCCGGGCCAGCCCGGCGGGACGGCCGCACCGGGGACGGGTGCGGCCGCGCTCGGGCCGTTCGCCGTCCTGGTCGGGCCGCCCTACCAGGAGCAGGCTCTCGCCACCGACGTCGTCAAGCGGATCCAGGTCACGGCACCCACCGCGCAGGTCGTCCCGGCGACGGCGCTGCCGCTGCTGGGCTACCAGCCACAGACACTGCTGATCGTCGTTCCGGCTTTCCCCACCCTCCAGGCGGCCCAGCAGTTCTGTGCCGTCACACATCCCGGCTTCCCGCCCGGCTGCCTGGCCGTCGCCGCCACGTGAAGGCGACTCCGCGCGCCGTTCGCGGTCCCGCGGCACCTGGAACCCGTGAGCGGCCCGGCATGACGCGCGACGTGGAGCTGGTCAGTCGAGGTCGGTCAGCTTCGTCCGCTCCCAGAACGTGATCTCGCCGATGTCGAGGCGGTCCGACGATCCGTTCTCCGGCGGGTAGGCGGCGACGAAGACGATGGTCACCTGGTTCACCAGGCCCGCGTCGACCGTGAACCGCTGCAGCCCGGGCTCCTTGGCGAGTTGCACGGCCTGGCACTTGCCCCCCGGCCAGTACAGCGCCAGCGTCTGCGGCCGCCACCGGGCGGCGATCTGCGGGTCACCATCGGGCAGACCCGCCTCGATCCCGATCTCGCGAACGTTCGTCATCTTCGGGAAGGTCAGGATCAACGAGCTCGCGGTGGCCTGGGGGGGCGGCGGGGCCGCGCACGCGGAGTTCGGGTCGCCGTTGCCGCCCAGCGTCCACCGGGTGGCGAAACCGCGACCGCGGACGTCGTCGACGGCCCAGGCGGCCGGAATCCCGGGGAACGCGTCCGCGGGGACGGCCTGCGCCGTCACGTTGGACACGCGACCGGTGCCGAGGACGTGCCCGACCAGGTCGGTGGTGCGGCGGATCGGGTGCCACCCGACGAGGCTCATCACCAGAACGAGCACCAGGAGGACGACGAAGATCGACAGGACCCGGAACGCGATCGTGCCGCGGGTCAGGTCGCCGGAGTAGGGTCCGCCGCCCCAATAGCGGCGCCGCAGCCGCTTGCCCAGCCCGTCCGGCGGGCCGGGCGTCATCACGCTGGGCGTGACGAGCCACGTTCCGCAGCGGCGGCAGAACCGGCGGGTCGGCTCGCTCGGCGTGCCGCAGTTGGCACAGATCCGCTGCAGCGGTGCCGTGGTGTACGGGGACGCCGCGCCCGGCGCGTACCCGGCCCCGGGATGCGGCGGCGGGCCGGCCACCGGCCCCGGCGGCGGGGGCGGTGGTGGCGGCGGAGGTGGCGCGGTCTGGGGCCGGTACTGCGGAGCCGTGACCTGCGGAGCCTGGGCCGGCGCGGGTGGGGGCATGACCTGCTGCTGTGGTGCCGCCGCGGGCGGGGCGGCCTTGGGCGGGGCGGCGGCCACGGGATCGGCCTCTGTGCCGGTCCAGTCCAGGAAGCCGTCGCAGTTCTCGCAGAACTGCCGGCCCGCAGGGTTGCTGGTGCCGCAGTTCTCGCACACCACCGCGGCCATCGATCCCCCTCGGGCTGCCCGGGCCGGCGGGCTGCCGACCCTGCGTCGCAGGTTACCGGCCACCCCAAGCGGGAAGGTGCACACCGCCGCCGCCGGCCGGGATCCGTAAGAATGGTTGATGTGAGAGTGGTTCCGCCATGACCGCATGTCCGAGCTGCGGGCAGGCCAACGCGCCGGACGCGCAGTTCTGCCTGGAATGCGGGGAGTACCTCGCCTGGTCGAGCAGCGCCCCTGACGCGGCCGAGACGAC
>JAEUJO010000155.1 GCA_016794615.1 Pseudonocardia sp.
GATCCCGGCGAGCACGACCCCGTGTTCACCCCGGACGGCGACCTGCTGTTCCTCTCCGCGCGCCCCGGGCCCGGGACGTCGGGCGACGACCCGCCCGCGGCGCTGTGGTGTCTGCCCGCGACCGGCGGGGAGGCCCGACCGGCGGGCACGCGCCCCGGCGGGCTCGCCTCGCCGGCCGTCGCCCGCGCCGCGGGCACCGTCGTCGCCACCTCGGCGACGCTGCCCGGTGCCGGCACCGCCGACGACGACGCGGCGCGGCGCGCGGCCCGGGCAACCGCCAAGGTGACCGCGATCCTGCACGAGGGCGCGTCGGTCCGGTTCTGGGATCATGACCTCGGCCCGGACCGGCCACGGCTGCTCGCGGCGTCCCCGGCCGGCGAGACCCCGATCTGGACCGACCTCGCACCGACCGCGGGCGCGGCACTCGAGGAGGCGGCGTTCGACGTCACTCCGGACGGGTCGACGGTGGTCACGACCTGGCGGGTCGACGAGCCGTACGGTGCATCGAGACGAGCGCTGGTCGCGTTCGACGTCCCGGCCGACACGCGCCCTGCCACCCACCGCGTGCTCCTCGACGAGCCCGGCCGCACCGTCGACGGGCCGGTCGCCGTCTCCCCCGACGGCCGGTGGGTCGCCTGCCTGCGCTCGCGCCGCACGTCGGCCCTCGAGCCGCCGGACGTGCGCTGCGTCGTCGTCCCCGTCGACGGCGGCGAACCGCGCGACGTCGCGCCGGGCTGGGACCGCTGGGTCACCGACCTCGCGTGGACACCCGACTCCGCGGCCCTCGTCGTGACCGCCGACGACACCGGCCGCGCGCCGCTGCACCGCATCGACCTCGCCACCGGGACCGTCGCCCGGCTCACCGACGACGACGGCGCCTACTCCGACCCGGTGGTCGGACCGGACGGCGCCGTCTACGCGCTGCGCAGCGCCGTCGACGCCCCGCCCGCCCCGGTCCGGCTCGGGCCGGCGGGCCCGGTGCCCCGATCCCCGACGCCCCTGCCCCCGCCGGCCCCGGCACCCCCGCTGCCGGGGACCCTCACCGAGGTCACGGCCACCGCCGGGGACGGCACGGACCTGCGGGCGTGGCTGGTGCTGCCCGACGGTGCGGCGGCCACCACTCCCGCGCCGCTGCTTCTGTGGATCCACGGCGGTCCGCTGAGCAGCTGGAACGGCTGGCACTGGCGATGGAACCCCTGGCTGATGGCCGCGCACGGCTACGCGGTGCTGCTCCCCGACCCGGCGCTGTCCACCGGGTACGGGCGGGCCTTCGTCACGCGCGGGTGGGGCCGCTGGGGCGCTGAGCCCTACACCGACGTGCTCGCGCTCACCGACGCCGCCGAGCGCCTCCCGGAGATCGACACCGGCCGCACGGCCGCGATGGGCGGCTCGTTCGGCGGCTACCTGGCCAACTGGGTCGCCGGGCACACCGACCGCTTCACCGCCGTCGTGACGCACGCGAGCCTGTGGGCGCTCGACCAGTTCGCCGCCACGACCGACGACCCCGACTACTGGCGCCGCGAGCTCACCCCGCAGGTCCGGGCGGAGTACAGCCCGCACCGGCACGCCGACGCGATCCGGACCCCGATGCTGGTGATCCACGGCGACCGCGACTTCCGGGTGCCGATCGGCGAGGCGCTGCGGCTGTGGTCCGACCTGCTGGCCCGTTGCTCCGGTCAGGTGCCACACAAGTTCCTGTACTTCCCCGACGAGAGCCACTGGGTGCTGCGGCCATCGCACGTCCGGCTCTGGTACGCCACCGTGTTGGCCTTCCTCGACCACCATCTGAACGCGGCCGACTGGGTGGTCCCGGATCTGCTGCGCTGAGGGGTTGTATCGCCCCCGGAACCGGCGTAGGCCGAAAGGCGGTACCGCACCGACACGGCACCGCCTGACGAGGAGGTCGCTCATGGCACCGAACGGCAATCGCATCGTGGTCTACAAGGGCCCCGGCCAGGTCGCTGTCGAGACCGTCGACTACCCGAAGCTGGAAGTACCGCAGGACGTCGCCGCGGCCACGGGGATGAGCCGCAAGGCGGACCACGCGGTGATCCTGCGCAACGTCTCGACCAACATCTGCGGCAGCGACCAGCACATGGTCCGCGGCCGCACCACCGCCCCCGTCGGCCAGACGCTGGGCCACGAGATCACCGGCGAGGTGATCGAGAAGGGGTCCGACGTCCAGTTCCTCGAGGTGGGCGACATCTGCTCGGTCCCGTTCAACATCGCCTGCGGGCGCTGTCGCAACTGCCGCGAGGGCGCGACCGGCGTCTGCCTCAACGTCAACCCGGCACGGGCCGGCTCGGCGTACGGCTACGTCGACATGGGCGGCTGGCTCGGCGGGCAGGCCGAGTACGTCATGGTGCCCTTCGCCGACTTCAACCTGCTGAAGTTCCCGGACCGCGACCAGGCGCTGGAGAAGATCCGCGACCTGACGATGCTGTCGGACATCTTCCCCACCGGCTACCACGGCTGCTACAGCGCGGGCGTCACCACCGGCTCGACGGTGTACGTCGCGGGAGCGGGTCCCGTCGGGCTCGCCGCGGCGTACTCGGCGCACCTGCTCGGCGCCGCCGTCGTGATCGTCGGCGACCTCAACAAGGAGCGGCTGGAGCAGGCGCGGTCGTTCGGCTGCGAGACCGTCGACGTCTCGGAGATCACACCGCTGGAGGAGCAGCTCGCGCAGTTCCTCGGGACGCCGGAGGTGGACTGCGCCGTCGACGCCGTCGGGTTCGAGGCCACGGCGCACGGCCACCCGGGCCAGGAGGCGCCGGCGACGGTGCTCAACTCGGTGATGACGGTGACCCGGGCCGGCGGCCGGCTGGGCATCCCGGGGCTCTACGTCACCGGCGACCCGGGCGCGACCGACGACGACGCGAAGGAGGGCACGCTGAAGGTCCGGCTCGGGCTCGGCTGGGCCAAGAGCCACGCGTTCGTGACGGGCCAGTGCCCGGTGCTCAAGTACAACCGGGGCCTGATGATGAGCATCCTGCACGGCAAGGCGCAGATCGCGAAGGCGGTCAACGCCACCGTGATCCCGCTCGACGACGCCCCGCGCGGCTACGCCGAGTTCGACAAGGGCGCCGCCAAGAAGTACGTGATCGACCCGAACGGCCTGGTCCCCGCCGCGTAGCGCCCGCGCCCGGACGTAGCGAAAGCGGCGTTCGGTGCACTCAGTGCACTCAACGCCGCTTTCGCTGCATCCCTGGGCGCCCGCCCGGCGGCGGTCAGAAGGGGAGGCCGCCGAGGACGGGCAGGCCGACCGCGGCGTCCACCGCGATCGCCGCGAACAGCCCGCAGAGGTACATGTTCGACAGGTGGAAGAGCGTCATCGGGGCGACGTCACGGCCCGCGACCACGCCGGCGTGCAGCCGGTGCGCGCGGAACAGGAAGAACGCGCCGAACGCGACAGCGACCACCGCGTAGATCCACGACGTCGCGGGCACCAGCAGCAGCGACCACACCGCCATCACCCACGCATAGATCACGATCCGGCGCGAGACCTGCTCCGGGGTGGCCACCACCGGCAGCATCGGCACGCCTGCCGCGGCGTAGTCGTCGCGGTAGCGCATCGCCAGCGCCCAGAAGTGCGGCGGCGTCCAGAAGAAGATCACGCCGAACATCACCAGCGCGGGCCAGCCCACGGTGCCCGTCACCGCCGCCCAGCCGATCACCACCGGCATGCAGCCCGCCGCGCCGCCCCACACGATGTTCTGCGACGTCCGCCGCTTGAGGATCAACGTGTACACCAGGACGTAGAAGGCGATGGCCGTCAGCGCCAGGCCTGCGGCGAGCTGGTTCGTGGTCAGCCACAGCCAGACGGTGCTCAGCGCGGCCAGGACCAGGCCGAACGCCAGCGCGTGCGACGGCGGGACCTGGCCCTTGGCCAGCGGCCTGCGGGCGGTGCGCTTCATCTTGACGTCGATGTCGGCGTCGATCACGCAGTTGAGCGCGTGCGCGCTCGCGGCCGCAGCGGCGCCGCCGACCAGCGTGGCGAGGATCAGCGGCACCGGCGGGACCCCCCGCTCGGCGAGGAACATGGCCGGGACCGTGACCACCAGCAGCTGCTCGATGATCCGCGTCTTCGTGAGGCCGACGTAGGCGCGCACCGTGTCGGGGAGGCGGCGCAGCGCCCGCCGCACCCGGCCGCGGGCCGGCCGCGCCGAGCCGACGGCCGGTGTCGATCCCGGGTGGGAGACGGGCAGGCTCACCGCACTCCCTCGCTGCGCTCGGCCGACCCGGTCGGGGGCGGCACCGTGCGAGGGCGCTGTGACACTGGTTCGCTCGCACGCTCGCTCACCGTCGGCTACCTCGCTCAGTGGTGGTGGTGGTGTTCGGGTTCCGCCGCAGTTCTACAGCCGGTCGATGGTAACCGCTGGACCGGCGTACCGGGGGGTCCGGGGGCACCAGCCGCGGCAGCGGCGAACGCCGCGCGAATAATCCGCACGGTTCGGGGCAAGCCCGATGCAGGACCGCCTCACGTGACTAGTCTGAACGGGGCCCCGCGCTGCGCCACCCCGCCCGTGCAGCCACGATCGAGGACCGCCGACCCAGGGAGTACCCGCCGTGCCCGAGACCGACATCGACGCGCTGACCCGGGCGAGCGTCCCGGACGACTGGACCGATCTGGACCGGCGCGCCGTCGACACCGTCCGCGTGGTGGCCGCGGACGCCGTGCAGAAGGTCGGCAACGGCCATCCCGGCACCGCGATGAGCCTCGCCCCGCTGGCGTACGCCCTGTTCCAGCGCGTCATGCGGCACGACCCCACCGATGCCGACTGGATCGGCCGCGACCGGTTCGTGCTCTCCGCCGGGCACTCCAGCCTCACGCTCTACATCCAGCTCTTCCTGTCGGGCTACGGCCTGGAGCTCGCCGATCTCGAGGCGCTGCGTACCTGGGGCAGCAGGACCCCGGGCCACCCCGAGCACCGGCACACCCCCGGGGTCGAGATCACCACCGGCCCGCTGGGCCAGGGCCTGGCGGCCGCGGTCGGCATGGCCATGGCCGCACGCCGCGAGCGGGGCCTGTTCGACCCGGCGCCCGCGCTCGGCGAGAGCCCCTTCGACCACCAGATCTACGTGATCGCCAGCGACGGTGACATCGAGGAGGGCATCACCTCCGAGGCGTCGTCCCTGGCGGGCACCCAGCAGCTGGGCAACCTCACGGTGGTCTACGACGACAACAAGATCTCCATCGAGGACGACACGACGATCGCGCTGAGCGAGGACACCGCGAAGCGCTACGAGGCGTACGGCTGGCACGTCCAGGTCGTCGAGGGCGGCGAGAACGTCACGGGCATCCTCGCGGCGCTGGAGAACGCCAAGGCCGAGACCGAGCGGCCCTCGTTCATCCTGCTGCGCACGGTGATCGCCTTCCCGGCGCCCAAGGCCATGAACACCGGCAAGGCGCACGGCTCCGCGCTCGGCGACGCCGAGGTGCGCGCGGTCAAGGAGGTCCTCGGCTTCGACCCGGACAAGACCTTCGAGGTGTCGGACGAGGTGCTCGCCCACGCCCGCAAGGTCGTCGAGCGCGGGACGGCGGCGCACGAGGAGTGGACGGCGCTGTACGAGTCCTGGACGGCCCGCGAACCCGAGCGCGCGGAGCTGCTGGACCGCCTGCTCGGCCGCGACCTGCCCGTCGGCTGGGCGAAGGCGCTGCCGTCCTGGGAGCCCGACGAGAAGGGGGTCGCCACCCGCAAGGCGTCCGGCGAGGTGCTCAAGGCGCTGGCGGACGTGCTGCCGGAGCTGTGGGGCGGCTCGGCGGATCTCGCGGAGAGCAACAACACCACGATGGAGGGCGCGAACTCGTTCGGCCCGAAGTCGATCGCCACCAAGATGTGGGACGCGGAGCCCTACGGCCGCACCCTGCACTTCGGCATCCGCGAGCACGCGATGGGCGCGATCCTCAACGGCATCGCGCTGCACGGGCCCACCCGCCCCTACGGCGGCACCTTCCTCACGTTCAGCGACTACATGCGCGGTGCCGTGCGGCTCGCCGCGGTGATGAAGTCGCCGGTCGTCTACGTGTGGACGCACGACTCGATCGGCCTCGGCGAGGACGGCCCCACCCACCAGCCGATCGAGCACCTGGCCGCGCTGCGGGCCATCCCGAACCTCGCCATGGTGCGCCCCGGCGACGCGAACGAGACCGCGTACGCCTGGAAGGCGATCCTGGAGAACCCCGAGGGCCCCAAGGGGATCGCGCTGACCCGCCAGAACATCCCCGTCCTCGACGGCACGTCGGCCGAGGGCGTGGCCCGCGGGGGCTACGTCCTGGCGGACGCGTCGAACGGCGACCCCGAGCTGGTCGTCATCGGCACGGGCTCGGAGCTGCAGATCGCCGTCGACGCCCGCGAGGTGCTGGAGGGCGACGGCATCCCCACGCGGGTCGTGTCGATGCCGTGCATGGACTGGTTCGCGGCCCAGGACCAGGCCTACCGCGACGCGGTGCTGCCGCCCTCGGTCCGCGCGCGCGTCTCGGTCGAGGCCGGCATCGCGATGCCGTGGTACCGCTGGGTGGGCGACGCCGGCGAGATCGTCTCGATCGAGCACTACGGTGCGAGTGCCGACTACCAGACCCTGTTCCGCGAGTTCGGGTTCACCACCGAGCACGTCGTGACCGCCGCCCGCACCAGCCTGGACCGGGTCTCGCCCACCATCGTCTGACCGACCGTTCTCCACAGCGAAAGGAGCCACTCATGGCCCCCAACGAGAGGCTCGCCGCGCTGTCGGCGGCGGGCGTGTCCATCTGGCTCGACGACCTGTCCCGCGAGCGGCTGACCAGTGGCAACCTGCAAGAACTGATCACCGACAAGAGCGTCGTCGGGGTCACCACGAACCCGACGATCTTCGCCGCGGCGCTGGCGGACGGGCAGGCCTACGACGCGCAGGTCCGCGAGCTGGCCGCCCGCGGTGCCTCGGTCGACGACACCGTCCGCGAGGTCACCGTTGGTGACGTCCAGCAGGCCTGCGACGTGTTCTCCGGGACCTGGGAGCACACCGGCGGGGTCGACGGCCGGGTCTCGCTCGAGGTCAGCCCGCTGCTCGCGCGCGACACCGAGGCCACCCTGGCCGAGGCGCTGGACCTGTGGAAGGCCGTGGACCGGCCCAACCTGCTGGTCAAGATCCCGGCCACCCGGGAGGGCCTGCCGGCGATCACCCGCGCGCTGGCCGAAGGGGTCAGCGTCAACGTCACGCTGATCTTCTCCGTCGAGCGCTACCGCGAGGTGATGGCCGCCTACCTGGAGGGCCTGGAGCAGGCCGCGGCGAACGGGCAGAACCTGGCGAGCATCGCCTCGGTGGCCAGCTTCTTCGTCTCCCGGGTCGACACCGAGATCGACAAGCGGCTGGACGAGATCGGCACCGACGGGGCGCTCGCGCTGCGCGGCAAGGCCGGCGTCGCGAACTCCCGGCTCGCGTACGCCGCGTTCGACGAGGTCTTCCAGGGCAAGCGGTGGGCCGCGCTCACCGCGCAGGGGGCGAAGCCGCAGCGGCCGCTGTGGGCCTCGACCGGCGTGAAGAACCCCGACTACCCGGACACCATGTACGTGACCGAGCTGCTGGTCGCCGACACCGTCAACACGATGCCGGAGAAGACCCTCCTCGCGTTCGGCGAGCACGGTGAGGTCCGGGGCGACCAGGTCACCGGCGCGGCAGCGCAGGCGCAGGAGGTGTTCGACGCGCTCGAGGGCGTCGGGGTCGACCTGACCGACGTGTTCCGCACCCTGGAGGACGAAGGTGTCGACAAGTTCGAGCAGTCGTGGAGGGAACTGCTCGACACCGTCAAGGGTCAACTCGACGGCGCGACATGAGCTGGCACTAGGCGCGCTGAACGCCGGATCACGGAAGGGTGTCCGCGAGGCGGGCACCCTTCCGGGCAGTCAGAACCCCGGGGTGGCCGTCCGGTGACGATCACCGAACCCGCGCGGCGACAGCGCCCGGGACCGGGCAGGATGTGCGGCGGGGCGTGACGAGCGGCCTCCCGAACCGACGAGAGAGCTGGGGGTGACGCGATGACCGTGCCGACGACCGGAAGGCGAGCGCAGCTCGACAGCTGGACGAACCCGCTGCGCGACGTACGCGACAAGCGGTTGCCGCGGATCGCGGGGCCGTGCGGCCTGGTGATCTTCGGCGTGACCGGCGACCTGTCGCGCAAGAAGCTCATGCCCGCGATCTACGACCTCGCCAACCGCGGGCTGCTGCCGCCGGGCTTCGCGCTGACCGGGTTCGCCCGCCGCGACTGGGACAGCGAGGACTTCGGCCAGGTGGTCCACGAGGCCGTCCGCCAGTACGCCCGGACCCCCTTCCGGCAGAACGTCTGGGACCGGCTCGCCGAGGGGTTCCGGTTCGTGCAGGGCAGCTTCGGCGACGACGAGTCGTTCGACCTGCTGGAGAAGACGGTCCAGGACCTCGACCGGATCCGCGGCACCGGTGGGAACCACGCCTTCTACCTGTCCATCCCGCCCGCGTCGTTCCCGGTGGTGTGCAAGCAGCTCGCCCGGTCGGGCCTGTCGGCCCAGCACGGCGACCAGTGGCGCCGGGTCGTCATCGAGAAGCCGTTCGGGCACGACCTGAAGTCGGCGGTCGAGCTCAACGAGATCGTCAACGACGTCTTCCCCGAGGAGTCGGTGTTCCGCATCGACCACTATCTCGGCAAGGAGACCGTCCAGAACATCCTGGCGCTACGGTTCGCCAACCAGCTGTTCGAGCCGATCTGGAACAGCCACTACGTCGACCACGTGCAGATCACGATGGCCGAGGACATCGGCCTCGGCGGGCGCGCCGGCTACTACGACGGCATCGGCGCGGCCCGCGACGTCATCCAGAACCACCTGCTGCAGCTGCTGGCGTTCATCGCGCTGGAGGAGCCCACGTCGTTCTCCGCCCGCCGGCTGCGCGCCGAGAAGATCAAGGTCCTCAACGCCACCCGCCTGGTGTACCCGTTGGAGGAGACCACGGCACGGGGCCAGTACACCGGCGGCTGGCAGGGCGGCGAGCAGGTGCGCGGCCTCACGGAGGAGGAGGGCTTCGACCCGAACTCCAAGACCGAGACCTACGCGGCGATCACCTGCGAGGTCGCGACCCGACGCTGGGCCGGCGTGCCGTTCTACCTGCGCACCGGCAAGCGGCTGGGCCGCCGGGTGACCGAGATCGCGGTGGTGTTCAAGCGGGCGCCGCACCTGCCGTTCGACGCCACGATGACCGAAGAGCTCGGCCAGAACGCGTTCGTCATCCGGGTGCAGCCCGACGAGGGCGTCACCATGCGGTTCGGGTCGAAGGTGCCGGGCAACCAGATGGAGGTCCGCGACGTCACGATGGACTTCGGGTACGGCACGGCGTTCACCGAGTCGTCCCCCGAGGCCTACGAGCGGCTGATCCTGGACGTCCTGCTCGGCGAGCCGTCGCTGTTCCCGGTCAACGAGGAGGTCGAGCGGTCCTGGGAGATCCTCGACCCGGTGATCGAGCACTGGGCGTCGCTGCCCGAGGGCCCGGACCACTACGCCGCGGGCAGCTGGGGGCCGGCGTCGGCCGAGCAGATGCTGGGCCGCACCGGCCGGCACTGGCGGCGGCCGTGAGCCCACGGTTGGTCATCCACCCCGAAAGGACCCACCCCCAGAGGACACTGCTCCGCCAAAGGACACTGCTCCGCCAAAGGACACTGCTCCCCGAAAGGACACTGCGGTGATCGTCGACCTGCCCTCGAGCAACGTCTCGGCGGTGAACAAGAAGCTCGTCGAGCTGCGCGAGAGCGGTGGCGTGCTCGCGCTCGGGCGGGTGCTGACCCTGGTGATCATCACCGACGACGGCGCCGCCATCGAGCGGGCGATCGAGGCGGGCAACTCCGCGAGCCGCGAGCACCCCTGCCGGGTGATCGTGCTCGCCCGCGGCCAGCGCCGCGCCGCCGCCCGGCTGGACGCGCAGATCCGGGTCGGCGGCGACGCCGGGGCCAGCGAGGTCGTGGTGCTGCGCGGGTACGGCGCGCTCGCCGCCGACGAGGCCGGGGCCGGCATGGTCATGCCGCTGCTGCTGCCCGACGCCCCGGTGGTGGCGTGGTGGCCGGGCGACGCGCCGGCGGTGCCGTCGACGGACGCCATCGGCCGGCTGGCCCAGCGACGGATCACGGACGCGCTGTCGGCGAAGAGCCCGTCGAAGGCGTTCGAGCAGCGCCGCGCGAACCACGCCGCGGGTGACACGGACCTCGTGTGGACGAGGCTGACGCACTGGCGGGCGCTGCTCGCCGCGGCGCTCGACTTCCCCCCGCACGACGAGATCACCGCAGCGTCGGTCAGCGGGGAGGCGGTGTCACCGTCGACGGACCTCATGGCCGGCTGGCTCGCCGCCCGGCTCGCCGTCAAGGTGCAGCGTTCCAAGGCCGACGGTGCCGGGATGGTGTCCGTGCGCATGGAGCGCAGCTCCGGGCCGGTCGAGCTGATCCGGCCGGACGGGCGCACCGGCACGCTGCGCCAGCCCGGGCAGCCGGACCGGCTCATCGCGCTGGCCCGACGCACCGTGCCGGACTGTCTCGCCGAGGAGCTGCGCCGGCTGGACCCGGACGAGGTCTACGGCGAGGCACTGGCCGCGATCGGGCAGGTCTCGCGCAGCCGGTCGTCGTCCGCCAAGTCCACCAAGTCCACCAAATCCACCAAGTCGCCGGGGCGCCGGGCGGGGGCGTCCGCCGGGTCGGACGGCGCGCCGGATCAGCCGGAGAAGCCCGCGGCGGCGGACGGTGACCCGGGATGAGCCGCCGCGACATCGTCGTCCACGCGAACCCGGACGTGCTCGCCGCCGCCGCGGCCGCACGGCTCGTCACGCGGCTCGTCGATGTGCAGGCCGCCGGGCGGGTGCCCCGGATGGTGCTCACCGGAGGGGGGATCGGGACCGCCCTGCTCGAGCACCTGGCGCAGGGACCGGCGCACGATGCCGTCGACTGGGCGCACGTCGAGTTCTACTGGGGCGACGAGCGGTTCCTGCCGCCCGGCGACCCCGAGCGCAACGAGACGGGTGCCCGGCAGGCCCTGCTCGACCACCTGCCGGTCGACCCGGCACGGGTGCATCCGATGGGCGCCGACACCGGCACCGGCCCGTCGGGTGCTGAGGCCGCCGCGCAGGCCTACGCGGACCTCCTCGCCCGGGACGCCCGCCCGGAGGATCACGGGCCCGTACCCACCTTCGACGTCACCCTGCTGGGCATGGGCGGCGAGGGGCACACGGCGTCGGTGTTCCCGCACTCGCCCGCCGTCTACGAGACCGAGCGCACCGTCGTCGCGGTGCACGGCTGCCCCAAGCCGCCGCCGACGCGCGTGTCGCTGACGCTCCCCGCGATCCGCCGGTCCACCGAGGTCTGGATCCTCGCGACCGGCGATGCCAAGGCCGGGGCGGTGGCGCTCGCGCTCAGCGGCGCGGGTGAGGTCGCGATCCCGGTCGCCGGGGCGACGGGGACGCGCCGCACACTGTGGCTGCTCGACCGCGCCGCGGCGGCGAAGCTGCCCCGCGACCTCGGCCCGCCGGTCGCCTGAGCGGCTCGCACTGATGCTGCACGTCGTCGTCGACGCCGCGAACGTGGTGGGCTCGCGCCCCGACGGCTGGTGGCGCGACCGCGCCGGGGCCGCTCGACGGCTCGCCGGCAGCATCGTCGCGGCGCTCGTCTCCCGGCCCGAAGACCTCGTGGAGCTGCTCGACGGCACCACCCCGGCGTCGGCCGAGACGGCGGGCTCGGACCTCGCGGTCGCGGCCGTGCAGGTGCACCTCGTGCTGGAGGGTGCGGCGGGCGCCGCCGAGGACCTGACGACCCATCCCCTGCTGGACGTCGTGCACGCCCCGGCGGACGGCGACAGTGCGATCGTCGAGCTGGTCGGTGAGCTCGTCGACGGGCCGGGGCGGGTGCTCGTGGTGACGGCCGATCGCGCGCTGCGGGCACGCGTCCTCGCCGCCGGTGCGGAGGTCACCGGCCCCGGCACGTTCCGGGCGGCACTCCCCGAGCCACGCTGACCTCGCAGGGGGCGGGCGGGGATCAGCTCCGCCGTCAGAGCTCGCGGGAGGCCCGCAGGCGGCCCAGCGCCTCTTCGAGGATCGCCGCGCCGTCGGCGTCGCTGCGGCGCTCCTTCACGTACGCGAGGTGCGTCTTGTACGGCTCGGTGCGCGGCGGGGCGGGCGGGTTCTCGGTGTTCCGGCCCGCGGGCAGGCCGCACCGCGGGCAGTCCCACAGCTCGGGGATCTCCGCCTCGGAGGCGAACGACGGGGTGGTGAGGTGCCCGTTCGAGCAGTGGTAGGAGATCCTGGCGCGCGGCGCCGTCTCCCCCCGCTCGGACTCACCCATCGGTCCCGCGCCCACGCGCGTACCACGGATCGCGTTACCGCCGGCCATCGTCCTTGCCTCCCGAAACCGAAGTGATCGAAACCGCCTTCAGACGCCGGCCTTGACCAGCAGTCCCGTGCCGATGATGGCGATGATCCAGATGGCCGCCACGAACAGCGTCATCCGGTCGAGGTTCTTCTCCACCACGCTGGAGCCCGACAGGCTGGACTGGACGCCGCCGCCGAACAGGGTGGACAGACCGCCGCCTCGGCCGCGGTGCAGGAGGATCAGGAGCACGAGCAGCACGCTCGAGATGATCAGCACGATCTGCAGTGCGAGTTGCATCCCATCCTCATTCCCACGCCCGGGAGGACCAGGGTACCGGCGGACCTGCGATACGGGCGCCCCCGGGGTCGGGACGTCCGTATCGCAGGTCCGACCGGCGCGATGACGGTGTTACGGCAGCGGGCCACCCGCGGCGACCGCGCACAGCTGCGCGAAGCCGTCGGCGTCCAGGCTGGCCCCGCCGACGAGCGCGCCGTCCACATCGGTCTGCGCGACGATCTCGCCGACGTTGCTCGGCTTCACCGAGCCGCCGTACAGCACCCGGATCCCGGCGGCGACCGGCTCGCCGTACTTCCCGGCCAGGGCCTGCCGGATCGCGGCACACACCTCCTGGGCGTCAGCGGCGCTCGCGACGCGCCCCGTGCCGATCGCCCACACCGGCTCGTAGGCGACGACCAGCGGCTGCGCGTGCTCGCTCGACACCTTCTCGAGCCCGGCGAGCAGCTGGGCGGTGGTGTGCTCGACGTGCCGGCCCGCCTCCCGCACCGCCAGCCCCTCCCCGACGCACAGGATCGGCACGATGCCGTGCTTCACGGCCGCGTGCACCTTGCGGTTGACCAGGGCGTCGTCCTCCCCGTGGAACTCCCTGCGCTCCGAGTGCCCGACGAGGACGTAGCGACAGCCGAGCTTGGCGAGCATCACGCCCGACACGTCGCCCGTGTAGGCACCGGACACGTGTGGTGACAGGTCCTGCGCCCCGTGCACCATCTTCAGCCCGTCACCGTCGATGAGCGTCTGCACGCTCCGGACGTGGGTGAACGGCGGCAGCACCGCCACCTCGACCCGCTTGTAGTACTTCTCGGGCAACGCGAACGCGAGCTTCTGCACCAGGGCGATGGCCTCGAGGTGGTTGAGGTTCATCTTCCAGTTGCCCGCGATCAGCGGCGTCCGGGCCATCAGGCGCTCTCCAGGATCGCGATCCCCGGAAGCTCCTTGCCCTCCAGGTACTCCAGCGACGCGCCGCCGCCGGTGGAGATGTGGGAGAACCCGTCCTCGGGCAGGCCGAGCGCGCGCACGGCCGCGGCCGAGTCACCGCCGCCGACCACGCTGAACGCCCCCTTCGCGGTGGCGTCGACGATGGCCTGCGCGACACCACGGGTGCCC
>JAEUJO010000313.1 GCA_016794615.1 Pseudonocardia sp.
AAGATCACCGGGTCAAGATCGAAGTCTCACATCGGTCTGCCGATCAACGGACAGCGCCATCGAGCACCACCCGGACCGTGCTTCGGCCCGTGCGGCCGAGCGGGTCGTCAACGCGACGGGCCTTCACCGACGCCGCGCCCCGCCGACGAGCCGTCGTCGTTCCCGTCGTCGGGATCGAACATCTCGAGCGCTGCCGCGGCGTTCGGTCTGAGCGCCCGGCGGCCGAGGTAGTGCCGTTGGGTCATGGCGATGTTGGCGTGCCCGAGCTGGTCGGCTCGCGGACAGCACCTCCGAGCCAGGCCGCCAAGAAGTCGAAGTACTCCGCGACGGCATGCCCGTCCGTCACGTCAACGCCCCGCACCGCCGCGGCCTTCTACTGCTGCTCCGCCTCGCCCTACGGCACGACACCGACGACGGCACCCGCCCAGGAGACATGGCGGTCCTCTGTCATACCCGGGCAGACGTCAGCCACATCACCAGCGAGCTCACCGCCCACGGCATCCCGCTCACCGCTCTCGACAGCTGGGACGGAAAACCCGACGACAACATCAAGATCGGTACGATCAACCGCGCCAAAGGCCTCGACTTCGCAGCCGTCTACGTCCCCCACCTCAACGCCGAGGATCCGACCGGCACAGGCAAGGAAACCTGGTACATCCAGCGGGAGTATGTAGCCCGGACCCGCCCCCGCGACCGCCTATGGATCGGCTACATCGTCCGGCCGACAATCACGTCGCGTCGCGGACCTGCGAACCAGTTCTTGCGGCAAGGTCGGACCGGCCGAACTGCCGGATCGGTGTAATCCCGGGTGGACGGTGAGCACGGCGGCAGGATCGTGTCCAGGCCACGCTTGCCCGACGGTGCGGGCAGGGGCGACGCCGCGTCCGGTGCCGTGAGGCGCCACAACATGCTTGGCCTGACTGCGTCCATGTCCAGGCCAAGCGGTACGCCACGGACAACGCCGTAGGCAGTCCGGACATTCAGGCGTATGTCGGAGCCCTCACGGCCAGCGGGCCGACCGCGGCGTCTTCATCACTACCAGCCGGTTCAGCGCCGCGGTTGGGGTCTACGTCCAGAACATCCCGAATCGCATCGTGCTCATCGACGGCCAGTGGCTCGCCGAGCTGATGGTGTTGCACAACGTCGGTGTCCAGGACGAGAGCACCTTTGTCTTCAAGCGGCTCGACGAGGATTCTTCGAGTCATGACAGGTAACGCGGCCTTTCGTTTCGTTCGTTTGAGCCGTAGCGTGGCGTGATGGGTGCCACGCTGCCCGAACGGACCGTCCTGCCTGCCGAGCCGCTGCAGAGGATGGTCGAACTGCTCGTCGCGTTGCAGGCGCCCGGTCGGCCGGCGCTCGTCGCCGCCGACGGAACTCGGATCGAGCTCCCTGAAGAGCTCTACGAGGTGCTCGAGGACGTCGCCAGTGCACTCTCCCAGGGCTTGGCGATCACCGTCGCACCGCAACACACCGTGCTCACGACCAGCCAGGCCGCGGACATCCTGGGGATCTCCCGACCGACCCTCGTGAGGTTGCTGGAGGCGGGGGACATCCCGTTCGACAAGCCGGGCAGGCATCGCCGCATCCGCCTGCGGGACGTCCTGGCCTACCAGGAGCGCGCGCGGCGGGGCCGTGCAGCGGGTCTCGACGAGATGGTGCGTGTGTCGGGGGACGCCGGAATCTACGACCTTCCTGACGACGTGACAGCCGAGCGGCTGGGCGACGAGCCCGGAGGCGACGCGCGCTGATGTGCGGGGCGGTCGCAGACCGGAATCCCCGCCGTTCACGGCGGGGAGGACGTCAAAAAGCGATCCACACCCGCCGCGGGGCGACGTTCAGCAGGTGCGCAGGCGATACCGGAGGTCACAGGCGGTTTCGACCGTCGGGTCAGCGCAGCCGTTCAGCCATCCGCTCCAGGCCGCCCCTGATCATCCGGCCGTAACCGTCGTCGCCCAGGGCACCGATCGTGGCCTGTGCGCGCTGGAGGTGCTCACGAGCACGGTCGAGATCGCCCAGCTTCCGGTAGCACTCGCTCAGGTTCAGGTGTAGCGACGGGTACAAGCCGGCCACCGGAAGCGGCACCCCGGCCTGCGCCACCCGCGCATCGGTGAGCAGGTCGGCGGCCGCCAGCGCTCGTTGGTCCCACAGCAGCTCGTCGCGCACGTCGTCCTGCACATCGGCCATCGCGTGCGCGAGTGTGCACCGGTGCAGGGGATCCCCCTGCTCGCCGCCGATCTCGTCCCAGATCTCTGCGAACAACCGGTGTGCAGCCTCCCGCTCACCCCGATGGCTGAGTTGCACCGCATCGCCGATCCGGACGAGCGTCGGATCCGTGATCACCGTCGGTTCCTCCCTCGTTCATCCCGGGGTGGCGACCGTATCGGCGCTCCGCCGACACAGCACGTGCGCGCGGCGCGACACGGCCGCGTCGACTGCCGGTACCGGCATAGGGTGGGCGTGTGGAGATCGGAACCGAGCTGCGGCGACCCAGGAACCGGTCGGGTGCCCGTCCGGGCTGACCTGCCACACCGCCACCGCGCGTTCCCCGGACGCTCGTGGTGGTCGTGACGTCGCATGACGTGCCGGGCGTTGTCGGGCGACGTCCTGCATGAAGGCGCCGGAGCACGTGGCTGGTCGCCCAGCCGAACCCGGCGGTCTCGACGGCGTCCCGGAGACAGCGGGAGCGTCGGTCGGGCCGGTACACATGCCGTGAGCCGAACCGGGGCACCCCGAGGTGTGCCGGCCCCGACCCGCCTGTGACCCCTGCGCCGAACGGAGCACCACGATGGCCCGCCACGTCCAGGTCACCTTCGACGCCCACGACCCGCGAGCCCTGTCGTCGTTCTGGCGCGACGTCCTGGGCTACGTCCATCCCGGCCCGCCCGGGGCCGACCTGCCCGAGGGCGCCGACCCGCTCGCCGCGTGGGACGACTTCCTCGCGCAGATCGGGGTGCCGGAGGACCGGCGCAACGCGCGGTCGGCCGTCGAGGACCCGGACGGGCAGGGGCCACGGCTGTTCTTCCAGCAGGTGCCGGAGGACAAGGTCGCCAAGAACCGCGTCCACCTCGACGTCCGTGCGGCACCCGGACTCGACGGCGACGAGCGCATGGCGG
>JAEUJO010000349.1 GCA_016794615.1 Pseudonocardia sp.
CACGACGAGGTTCGCCATGTCCGCGCAGTGGTCGGCGTGCAGGTGCGACAGCACGACGGCGTCGAGCAGCCACGGGTCGAGGTGGCGCTGCAGGGCCCCGAAACTGCCGTTGCCCAGGTCCAACAACAGCCGCGTGCCGCCCGTGGTGAGCAGGTAACCCGAGGCCGGCGAGGCCGGGCCGGGACCGCTTCCCGAGCAACCGAGCACGGTCAACCGCATACCGCGACGCTAACCGCCCTCGCCTGCCACGTCACACGTGGGCGGGCCGTTGTGGGGAGAAGTGCACATCACGCGGGCGACGGCCGAGTCCGGTGCAACCACCAGAGGCCGACGAGCGGCAGCACCAGTGGGACGAAGCCGTAGCCGCGGCCGTAGAACGACCACACGGTGTCGTCGGGGAAGGCAGCGGCGTCGAGCACGGTGAGGGTGCCGACGACCAGCACGCCCGTCAGCTCGAATCCCACGGCGGCCCAGGCCAGCGTGCGTGCCCACGGCCGGGTGCCGGCCAGGCCGACGGTCGCGAGGATGTAGACGACCCCGGCCAGCGCGGAGAGCAGGTAGGCCAGTGGCGCGTCGCCGAACCTGCCGGCGATCTGGACGGCGGCGCGGGCCGTCGCCGAGAGCGCGAAGATCCCGTAGATCGCGACGAGCACGCGCCCGGCACCCGTCGCCGTGGCGCGGGGCGTGCGCGCCTCAGCCACTCGGCACCCACAGCCCCTGCAGCCGCAGCACGGCGACCAACGTCGCGATCGCCCCGACCGCGACCACCACCCCGCCCCAGCGGGTCGGCTCGGCGTAGGCGAACTGGGTGGCGATGGGCAGCACGCACACCGACACGGCCAGGTAGATCAGGAACGTGCTCTGCTCGGGCAGGGTGACCCCGAACGCGCGCACGACGCCGAGCACGGCCTGCGCCGCGAGCAACGCGACGACCACCCCGACGGCGATCTTGAGCTCCCGGCCGGGTGCGCGGTTCAGGGCGGCGAGCACCAGCCCGAACAGCGCGAGCGCGCCGGTCGCCACGAGGGTGGCCAGCGCGAGGGCGTCGTACACACCTCGACGCTATACCGGGCTTCCCACGGCCTCGCGGGCACCGGCGTCGAGCGCCGCGACGGTGCCGATCTCCGGGCCGAGGAACCGCCTGCCGAGCCGGCGGAACGGCCCGGGGTCCCCGGTCGCGAGGAACTCGTGCGGCGGGTGGGAGCCGGTGGGATCCGCACCGTCGGGCTCGCGGGCGAGGTCGTTCTCCATCAGCGTCCGCAGGACGTCCTTTCCGGTCTCCTCCGCGCTGGACACGAGCGTCACGTCCGGCCCCAGCACGATCTGCAGCACGCCCGCGAGCAGGGGGTAGTGCGTGCACCCGAGAACGACGGTGTCGACCACGGCGGCCTGCAACGGCTCGAGGTAGCCCTGCGCGAGCCCGAGCATCTGCCGGCCGCTGGTCATGCCGCGCTCGACGAAGTCGACGAAGCGCGGGCAGGCGACCGAGGTGACCGTGACGTCGCGCGCCGCGGCGAAGGCGTCGTCGTACGCCCCGGAGGCGATCGTCGCGCGGGTGCCGATGACCCCGATCCGGCCGTTGCGGGTGGTCGCGACCGCGCGCCGCACCGCCGGGCGCACGACCTCGACGACCGGGATGGAGTACCGCTCCCTGGCGTCGGCCAGACACGCGGCGGACGCCGTGTTGCAGGCGATGACCAGCAGCTTCACCCCCCGCGCCACCAGCGCGTCGCCGACGGCGAGAGCGTGCCGGCGGACGTCCGCGATGCGCTGCGGGCCGTAGGGCCCGTTGGCGGTGTCGCCGACGTAGACGACCTGTTCGGCGGGCAGCTGGTCGATCACCGCACGGGCGACGGTGAGCCCTCCGACGCCCGAGTCGAAGATGCCGATCGGTGCGTCGATCCCCGGTGTGGCCACGCCGTCGAGTCTAGGAGGGTGCCGAGGAGCCGAGCCGATGATCGATGTCAGCCGACGACCGTGCCCGTCGTGGCGGGCCGCCTGTGGGCCACCAGCCAGGCCGCGAACACCCCGGCCAGGGCACCGGACAGGTGCCCCTGCCAGGAGACGCCCTCCTGCCCCGGTAGCACGCCCAGGAGGATGCCGCCCCACAGGAAGAACACGACGAGCGCCAGCATGATCTGCATGCCGCTGCGGGCGAAGAATCCGCGGACGAGCAGGTAGGTGAGCCAGCCGAAGATCACCCCGGACATGCCGATGGTCACGCTGCCTGCGGGCGCGGTGAGCCACACGCCCAGGCCGGCGATGACCCAGATCACGGCGGTGACCAGCACGAACCGGGCGACGCCGTTCGCCAGCACGAGGAACCCGAAGACCAGGAACGGCAGGGTGTTCGCGATGAGGTGGGCCCATCCGCTGTGCAGCAGCGGTGCCCACACGATGCCGTCGAGGCCGTCGAGGCTGCGCGGGACGATGCCGTCCTGGTCGAGCCGCTCGCCGGTCAGCTGATCGTAGAACTCGACGACCCACAGCAGCGCGGTGAGCGAGAGGATCGTGCCGAGCGCCTTCAGCGGCTGGGCCGGGAAGACGCGCGCAGCGGTGGCCATGGTGACGACGTTACCGATTTCCGGTACCGCCGCTGTGAGATCGCCGCTGTGAGATCACAGCGCGGTCACGAGCCGCTGTCGCGGCTTTACCATTGGAGGGTGAGCATCGGCACCACGGCTCCCGTCCCGGACGCGACGGCGAACCAGCAGGCGGGCCCGCCCGCGTCCCGCCCCGAGACGTCCGACACCGAGGCGCGGATCGCCGCGATCCTGGCCGACCGCCACCGCCTGCTGCCCGGCGTCCGTGCCGAGGGCGCCCGCTGGCAGGCGGTGGACGAGCAGCTCACGGCGCTGGCCGTCGCCGTCGAGGCGCTGCGCACGCACTCGACGACGCCCGCCGAGCTGCGGGAGGCCCTCGTGCTGCCGTTCGCGCAGGCCCGCGAGGGGGCGGGCGAGGCGGTGCGGCTGCTGCGGGTGCTGGAGGCCCGCCTGGCCCGCGACACGGTGAACGTCGGCGTCAGCGGGCAGGCGCGGGTCGGGAAGTCGACGCTGCTGCAGTCGGTCTCCGGGCTGGGCGACGACCAGATCCCCACCGGCCAGGCGCTGCCGGTCACCGCCGTGCGCAGCCGGATCTTCCATGCCCCGGACCTGCGCCGGGCCACGCTGCGGCTGCACTCGTTCGACACGTTCGTCACCGACGTGGTCGCGCCTTACCACACCGAGCTGGACATCGTGGGCCTGCCGGGCACGCCGGAGGAGTTCCGGCACTGGCCGTACCCGAAACCGGACGAGATCGGACCGGACGACGCATCGTCGCCCGGCCGCCCCAGCTGGGTCACGATGCTGAACCGGCTCCGGGCGATGCAGCAGTCGTTCCCGACCTACGAGCACGACCTCACCGGCGGTGAGCGGGTGCTGCCGCTGGAGGAGCTGCGGCCGTGGGTGGCCTACCCGACGAACGCGGAGGAGCAGCGACCCGGTGCGGTCGCGCGGCGGTACCTCGCGGTCCGCGACGTCCGGATCGACTGCCCCTTCCCGCACGCCCAGGTGCGGCACCTGGGGATCGTGGACCTGCCCGGGCTCGGCGAGTTCGCCGCGCGGGCCGACGAGCACCACGTCGGCGGCCTGCAGAACGAGGTGGACGTGGTGCTGCTGGTGAAGCGACCGGTCGAGGGCATGGCCTACTGGGGCGACGCGGACGCCCGCGCGCTCGACCTGATCGACTCCGCCCGCGGCTTCGTGGACCGGCGGGACTTCGTCGTCCTCGTGCTGAACACGGGCGACACCTCCGACGCGCTGCTCACCGCCCTGCGCGACCACATCCGCGGTCAGGTCAACAGCGGCGTGTCCGACCAGTTCTTCCAGGTGCTGGAGTGCGACGCCGCCGACTCGGGCGACGTGTTCGCCCGCGTCCTGACCCCGGTGCTGGCGCACCTCGCCGTCCGGATGCCGGCGATGGACGCCGACGCGGTGGCCGGCACCCGGGGCGAGCTGCGCGCCATCACCCAGCGGATCGCGACGCTCACCGACGACGTGACGCGGGTGCTGACGTCGGTGGCGCAGTCGTCCGGGAGCGTGGCGGAGGATCTCGACCTGCGGTCGCGGCGGCTGCGCCAGGACCTGTCGGGGGCGCTCGTCGGGCTGGTCGGCGAGCTGCGCGCACAGACCAGGACGGTCGGGGAGGACCAGGACTACACCGACGCCGTGGAGCGCGCGTACGCGACCACGCGCCGGTGGATCACCGACGGGCTCGGGATCGGCGAGCAGGCGTGGCGCGACGAGGCGCTGCGCGCCATGACGGTGGACCGCAACAGCAGCCGCTACGCCGGGGACGAGCTGAACCGGGTCCGGGTGGAGATCAGCAGCTGTTTCGAGGAGATCGACGTCTACTTCACCGCGCGGGTGCAGGCGCTCTGGGATCGGGTCGCGGAGATCATCCGGAGCAGCACGGGCGCGCTGCTCGGGGAAGCGGTGGGCGAGGAGGCCCTGCGTCGGTTCGCCGCGCTGCTCGCCGAGGCCTCCGAGGCCTGCCCGAGGTTGCGCAGGGCCGTCGAGCAGCTGCTCACGGTGCGGCTGGACTACCGCTCCCAACTGCATCCACGGGTGCGCGCGGAGCTGGACGGGTTGACCCTGCAGGAGCGCGACCCGGTCACCGGCGAGCAGCGCAACCGCGTCGTCGTCGAGGTCTCGCCGGACGGCGCCGAGCAGCTGTACGCGCTCGTCGTGCAGATGGCCGAGCAGGCGGCGTACCTGACGAAGAAGGCGTTGCTGCTGCGCGAGGGCGTCACCCCGGCGCTGGTGCTGCACGCGGCGGCCGAGCAGCTGGAGGACACGATGATCCGATCCGGGGAGTCCGAGCGGGAGTTCAAGCGGCTCGCCCGCTCCTACCGCGACGAGCTGTGGCCGGGGGTGTTCGGCGAGATCGACGCCGCGAACGCACGCGTCGCCGCGGTGGCAAGGGCCCGCGACGCACTGGTGGCGACCATCTCGGAGGAGCAGGCATGAGCCCGGTACCTGCGGATTCCCCGGACGGCTTCGACCAGGACCTGGTGTTCCGGGTCGGGCTGGTCGGCCCGTCGCGCGTGGGCAAGACATCGCTCATCACCGCGCTGCTGCGCGACAGCCAGCGGCTGCTGCAGGGCACCCCGGTGTCGCTGCGCCCGTTCGGCACGCCCACCGAGAAGCGGATCGCCCAGCACCGCCGCGAGCTCGACGGGTCCCTGCTGGCGGGCGAGTTCACGCCGGGCGCGCTGCGCGGCACCGAGGAGCCGTTCAGGTTCCAGCTGCTGCTCGACTCCGGCGTGCGCGGTGCCGGGATCCGGCTGGAGCTGCTCGACTACCCGGGCGGCTGGCTGGACCCCGCCACGCGCCCGCACGACCGCGACCATGACTGGCAGGCGTGCCAGCGGTTCCTGCAGCAGTGCAGCGTGCTGCTCGTGCCCATCGACGCCGCGGTGCTGATGGAGCCCACCTCCGCGGCGCAGCTGCGCGCGGTGCCGTCGATCCTCACGACGCCGGAGGTCGGCGAGGTGGTGCGCCACTGGCTCAAGGAGCGCAACTGGCGTCCGGACGAGCCCGCGCTGCTCATGCTGTGCCCGGTCAAGTGCGAGTCGTACTTCGACGACAACGGTGGGCGGCGCGACGAGGGCGAGGAGCTGCTGTCGCGGCTACGGCGGGTGTACGCGGACGCGATCGAGGCCGTGCCCGCGGAAGCGCCGAACGTCCGCGTGGTCTACGCCCCGGTCGACACGATCGGCTGCGTGGAGATCCTGCACGCGGAGTGGACCCCGGACCCGCGCGAGCCGAGCGGGATGGCCTTCGCCGCGCACTACGGGGTGCGGTGGCCGGCCCGCCAGGCCGTGAAGGGTGCCGACGACGTGCTGATCGCGCTCTGCCGGCACCTGGTGGCCGCGCAGCAGCGGGTGGAGTCCGACAGCGCCGACGTGCACCGGTCGGCCGCGGAGCAGGCCCGCCAGTACGCCGAACGCGATGAGGGGTTCATCCGCAACATCTGGTACCAGCTCAACGGCGAGCGGGCGCGGCGCGCGCACAGCGCACTGGTGACCAGCCACCGGGCGGGTGAGGCGGACGCGCGGGTGTCGGCGCTCGCGGACGTCGTGGCGGACCTCGCCCGCCGCGACCCCGGGGGGCGCGTGCGGCAGTGGTGAGGACGCGCGGGCGGCCTCACCGGCCGTCGAGGGCGGTCCGGTGACCGCCGTCGACGTGCGGGTCTACGTCCAGACCCGCGGCGCGGCGCGGGCAACCGACTACGCCTTCCTCGGCAGCGCTCCGGCGGAGCCGTGGTGGCGCGCCTTCCGCGACGTGACGGCGTTCGACCATCCCACAGTGCTCGTCACCTCCGACGGCGGCCACTGGGCGGCCTACCTGTCCGGCATCCCGTCCTCCCGGGTCGATGCGGTGGGCACGGTCGTCCGGTACACGCTGGTGCTCGACGGACCGTGCGGAACGGCGGACACCGCGTGCGCCCCGGCGGCGGTCGGGGCCTGGCTCGAGGACGTCGCTGCGGGGTACGGCGACCGGCCCGGCGGCCGGCTGGCCACGGCGCTGGACGCCCGGTTCCCACCCGACGACGTGCAGCGCTGGCTGGCCCCGGCGGCGACGGGCGAAGGACACCCGCGTCCGTCGTCCCCCGCGCCGGCCGCGGACGAGGTGCGCAGGCGTGCGCTGGCCGCGTTTGCGAGCCTGCCGGTCCCGCCGACCGCGGTGGACGAGCCTGGCGACTGGGTCGGCGCGGCCGGGGCACCCGCACCGCGGGCCGCGTTCACCGCCCGCGTCGCCGCCCTCATCGACAGTGCACCGGGGCGGGCCCTCCTGCTCAACCTCCTCGGTGAGGCGGCCGAGGCGCAACCGCTGCTCGACCCCGCCTCCCCCGTCGCCGTGCTCCTGGAGACCACGGACCCTCGGCTCGCGCGGTGCACCGCGCTTCCTGCGGTGGTGGAGGCAAAAAAAGCGCGGTCCGCCGCGCACCCGACGCGGCGGACGGGGACCGCGGCGGGCACGGGACTCGCGGTGCTCCCGGCGGCCGCGGTGATCGGGATGCTGGCGATGACGGTGCTGGTGGTGACGCTGCTCGTGTGGCTCCTCTGATCGACCTCGCGGATCCGCCCACCTCGGCGTTCGACACGCGCATCACGGCCGTCGGCACGCGCAGCCGGGCGAGGCTGCTGTTCAACGTCGGTGGGATGTGGCGGGGCGAGGGCGACGACCGCAGCACCGCGGAGCTGTCGGGCGTGGTCACCGAGGCGGGCACGGACCGTCATCTGCCGGTCGAGGGCACGCTGAGCGTCCGGCTCGGCCGCGTCGTGCACACCGAACTGCACCTGCGGTTCGGCGAGGGCCGGATCACGGCGGCCCGCGAGGTCAACCTCGCCCCGACCTCGCTCCCCCGCCTGCTCGGGCAGACCCAGCAGTTCTTCGGCCAGGTGCTCCACCAGGTCGCCAGCCCGGGCCGCGTCACCCTGCCCGGCACGCTCGACGGGGGCGACCTGGAGGCCGAGGACATCGACGTCTCGATCGACCTGATCCGCCTGCTGCGGGTCGCGTTCCGCGCGGTGCGCTGACGCAAGCCGCGCACGATCGCCGCGACTGTCGCCGCAGGGCCGGCTGATCTCCGCGGGCGTCGCCCTGCGGTCGTCGCGACCACCGCAGGGCGACCGTCGCTGCAGCGGCCGGGCTGACGGTCATGCCCAGAGCTGGCCCTCGATGCCCTCCGCGGCGTCCTCCAGGGCTCCCGAGTAGGCGCCCGTCGACAGGTACTTCCAGCCCGCGTCGCACACCACCAGCACGATGTCCGCGCGCTCCCCCGCGCCCGCGGCCTTCTCCGCCACCGCCAGCGCGGCGTGCAGGATCCCGCCTGTGGAGATGCCGGCGAAGATGCCCTCCTTCTCCACCAGCTCGCGGGTGCGGCGCAGGGCGTCGTAGCTGCCGACGGAGTACCGGCCGGTGAGCACGGACGGGTCGTACAGCTCGGGGACGAAGCCCTCGTCCAGGTTGCGCAGGCCGTACACCAGCTCGCCGTACCGCGGCTCGGCCGCCACGATCTGCACGTCCGGCTTGCGCTCGCGGAGGTAGCGCCCGGTGCCGACCAGCGTGCCGGTGGTGCCCAGCCCGGCGACGAAATGGGTGATCTCCGGGCAGTCGCGCAGGATCTCCGGACCGGTGGTGCGGTAGTGCGCGTCGGCGTTCGCCGGGTTGCCGTACTGGTAGAGCATCACCCAGTCCGGGTTCGCCGCCGCCAGCTCCTTGGCCATCGCCACGGCCTGGTTCGACCCGCCTGCCGCCGGCGAGGAGATGATCTCCGCGCCGTACATCTCCAGCAGCTGACGGCGCTCGACGGAGGTGTTCTCCGGCATCACGCAGATCAGCCGGTAGCCCTTGAGCTTGGCCGCCATCGCCAGCGAGATGCCGGTGTTGCCCGACGTCGGCTCGAGGATCGTGCAGCCCGCCGTGAGCGTCCCCTCGGCCTCGGCCCGCTCGACCATCGCGAGAGCGGGCCGGTCCTTGATCGAGCCGGTCGGGTTGCGGTCCTCCAGCTTCGCCCACAGCCGCACGTCGGGCGAGGGCGAGAGATGCGGCAGCCCGACCAGCGGCGTGTCGCCGACGGCGTGCAGAAGCGAGTCGTACCGGGCCATGACGCCTCCTCCGCTGACACCGGGGCCCGGTCACCCGGGCCCCACCCACGGCTAGCGCATGCCGCCGGCGACGGCCGGCAGGATCGTCACGGTCGAGCTGTCCTTCACCGGGGCTTGCAGGCCCCCGGCGAACCGGACGTCCTCGTCGTCGACGTACACGTTGACGAAGCGGTGCAGGTTGCCGTTGGTGATGAGCCGGTCGCGCAGGCCGCTGTGGCGCGCGTCGAGGTCGTCGATCACCTCGGCGACGGTGGTGCCCTGGGCCTCGACGGACTTCTCGCCGCCGGTGTGCGTGCGCAGGATGGTGGGAATGGACACGGTTGCCACGGTGCAGCTCCAGATCAGGTCGTGAACGGACGGGCGACGGCGAAGGTCAGGCGTTGTCGGGAACGTCGTCCGCGCCGGTGTGCGCGAACATGTAGCTCTCCACGACCCCGTAACTCTCGACGATGCTGACGTCTTCCTCGGTCACCACGCCGTCCACGATCCGGAACGACCGGAACTCGCACTCGTCCGAGCGCGTCGACACGAGCACGTAGTGCGCGTCGGGCTCGGAGGCATAGGAGATGTCGGTGCGCGACGGGTAGGCCTCGGTCGCGGTGTGCGAGTGGTAGATCACCACGGGCACCTCGTCGCGGGCGTCCATGTCGCGGTAGAGCCGCAGCAGGTCGCCCGAGTCGAACTCGTAGAACGTGGGCGAGCGGGCGGCGTTGAGCATGGGGATGAACCGCTCGGGCCGGTCCGAGCCCTCGGGCCCGGCGACCACACCGCACGCCTCGTCCGGATGGTCCCGGCGGGCGTGGGCGACGATCCCGTCGACGAGATCGGCTCGGATCACCAACACCCGGCCAGAGTACGTTGCCCCGCCACCGGGCCGCACGCGCTCACAATGAACCCGTGCCCCGACCCCGTCTCGAGATCACCTACTGCACCCGGTGCCGCTGGCTCCTGCGCGCGGGCTGGACCGCCCAGGAGCTGCTGACGACCTTCCCCGCCGATCTCGGCGAAGTGGCGCTCGTGCCCGGTACCGGCGGGATCTTCACCGTCCGGCTCGACGACGACGTGCTGTGGGATCGCGGCGAGCAGGGCGGCTTCCCCGACCTGAGCCGGCTGAAGCAGCTCGTCCGCGACCGGGTCGCCCCGGATCGCGATCTGGGACACAGCGACCGGCCGGTGGCGGACGAGGGATCACGTCACCGTCAGGTGCCGTAGCCGCGGCCAGAACGACGCCCAGGGCTCGCGCCTGCCGGTGCACAGCCACACGCTCGCGTCGGCGCCGCCGTCGGCGACCTTGCGCACGTCGGCGAAGTACGGGGTCACCTCGTCCGGGCCCGAACCGACGTAGAGCACCGCGTCCGCGCCCTCCGGGGGCGGCGGGAAGTAGCCGTAGCTCCGGTTGCTGCTGTAGACCTGAGGGAGGCCGTACTCCGTCGAGTAGCCGTCGAGGTACGCGGCGAGGATGTACGACTGGCCCATGACGACCGTCCGTGGCTGCTGATCCGGCGGCAGTGCGTGGTAGGCCGCGGCGGTGCGGCGGGCGATGCCCTCGCCCACGTCGGAGCGCGTGATGGACGTCGAGACCACCAGCGTCGCCACCGCCGCCGCCGTGGCCACCGCGCAGGCCGGCCACACCACCCACCGCAGCCGGGTGCGCCCGGCCTCGCGGCGGCGCTGCAGCCCGACGGCGCCGGCCGCCGCCAGCAGCCCGTCCAGGCCCCCGAGGTAGTACGGCCTGCCGGGCGTCGCGACGAAGAAGGCGAAGAGGGCGAGGAAGGTCGCCGCGAGGAAGCGGTAGGGCCGCAGTTCGGGCGCGCGCAGCAGGCGCCACAGCCCGTAGAGGGTCAGCGGAACCCCGACGATCCCGGGCACGAGCACCAGCGCCAGCGCGACCCCGGTCCGGCCCCCGTACAGCGCGTCCGCCTCGCTCGCCACGACCGCCCCCATCTGCACCTGCGGCCAGCCGTGGGCGGCCTGCCAGATCAGGGTCGGCAGCGCGATGAGCGCCGCGATGCCGGCGCCGAGCAACACCATCGGCCGGCCGAGGAGCTCGCGAGGGCCGAGCGCCAGCACGGCCACCGCCAGTACCGCGCACAGCAGCAGCACCTGGAACTTCGTCTCGGCCGCCACCCCGACGACAAGACCGAGCACCGGCAGCAGGCGGTCGTCCCGCACCCGGGTCCAGCGGACCAGCAGCCACACCAGCACCAGCCACTGGACCGGCTCCACCGTGTAGGGCGTGAGCCAGTGGCCGGCGAGCGTGATCCATAACGCGGTCGCCTGCGCCCCGGCGGTCAGCGCCTGCGCGCGGCGGTCCGCGCCGAGCTCGCGGGCGATCAGCGCAGCCACGACGACCGCCGCGGCCGTGGCGACGACCGCAGGCAGGCGCAGCGCGATGATCGAACCCGGCGCCCCGCGGTCCATCAGCGCCGCCAGCACAGGGACGACCGGCGGCTGGTCGGCGGAACCCCAGTCGAGGTGGTGGCGGCCGATGGCCAGCATGTACACCTCGTCGAACCAGTACCCGCCGCCGGCTGCCGCGGCGACGAGCTGCGCCACCGCCACCGCGGCGGCGATCGGCAGCACGGCCGACCACGCGGGGGGCGGTACGACCGGCGCGTCGAGGGCGCCGGTGGCCGGTGCGCGCCGGACGCTCAGCGCAGGGCCATCCGCGACTGCACCAACCCGTCCTGCACGTAGGTCAGCCAGTGGTAGACGCCCAGGTGCCCGGCGCGCGGGTCGTCGGGCGGTAGCTCGTCCGGCATCTCCTCACTCACGTCGAGTGCGGTGCCCAGCGCCAGGCGGACGTCGTTCAGCGCGGCGAGCCACGCGTCGGCCTGCTCCGCGGTCAGCTCGACGCGGCCACCGTCGCCGGGCAGCGTGTCGAGCACGATCGCCGCCGCGGCGTCCTTCGTCGCGATCAGCTCGGGCTCGTGCAGCGAGCGCAACGCACCGGAGAGGTCGGTGTCGTCGGTGGCGAAGTCGGGCAGCAGCCGGGCGAGGACCGGGTCGTCCGGTCTCGTCGACGGGCCGGTCTGCAGCCCGGTGAGCGCCTCCAGCTCGTCGCGAGGCTGCTCGTCCGACCGGGCGCCGAGCATGCGGCGCACCTCGTCGACGAGCCCGCGCAGCACCGCCGCCTCCTGGGCGTCCAGCGTCGTGACGAGGCGCAGTCGGCCGCCGCGGCGGGAGCGCTTCCACCCGTTCACGCCGTCATGCCTTCTGCATGGTCGCCCAGAGGCCGGCGGCGTGCAGTTTCGCGACGTCGCCCTCGACCTTCTCCTTGTCGCCCGACGACACGGCGGCCTTGCCCTTGTGGTGCACGTCCAGCATCAGCGCCGTCGCTTTGGGCTCGGGATAGCCGAAGAGCTTCTGCAGCACGTAGGTCACGTACGACATGAGGTTGACCGGGTCGTTCCACACGATCGCCTGCCACGGGACGTCACCGGTGACGTCCTCGACGAGCGACGGGTCGATGACCGGGTCCACCACGGGGACGGGTGGGGGTGAAGCGGTCATACCCCCAATGGTGACATCCCGAGGCGGAGAACGTGCAGGCCACCTGCGCCCGGTAGTCGGTATCAGCCACTCGCCGTATCCCGCGGCGCCGGGAGGCCGACCCGTGTCGTACCCCGGATGTACCACGCAGATCCGCTCTCTGCCCGACGCGGGGGGCGGCGGCGCTGCCCGCCTTCGCCCGGCCTGGGCCACCCCGACCTCGCCCTACGTGACCGACGCCTGCGTCGACCAGGAGGTCCACCGGCGCCGGATGGACGGGCATACCCGTCTCGTCCCCGTGCCCGTGAGCTGCTGACGCGGGACGGCGCGGCAGGCCGGAACGCCTCCGGCCCGCCGCGCCAGGACGTCGGCGAGATCACCGCACTAGGCTGGGCGGCCATGAGCGAGCCTGCGAACGGGTCGGGCACAGCGGTCCCGACCTCGCTGTTCACCGACCACTACGAGCTGACGATGGTCGCCGCGGCGCTCGCCGACGGGGCGGCCGACCGCCGCTGCACGTTCGAGGTTTTCGCCCGCAGGCTGCCCGAGGGGCGCCGCTACGGCGTGGTGGCGGGCACGGCCCGGCTGCTCGACGCGATCACCCGGTTCCGGTTCGGCGCGGCCGAGCTGGAGCGGCTGTCCGGGGCACTCGGCGCGCCGATGCTGGAGTGGCTCGCCGACTACCGCTTCTCCGGCGACATCGACGGCTACCCCGAGGGCGAGCTGTTCTTCCCCGGATCACCGATCGTGTCGGTCAGCGGCACGTTCGCCGACGCGGTCGTGCTCGAGACGCTGGTGCTGTCGGTGTTCAACCACGACTGCGCGGTGGCCGCCGCGGCCGCGCGGATGGTCACCGCCGCCGCGGGCCGTCCACTGATCGAGATGGGATCGCGGCGCACCCACGAGGAGGCCGCGGTCGCATCGGCCCGCGCGACGTACCTGGCGGGGTTCACCGCGACGTCGAACCTGGAGGCCGGACGGCGCTACGGCATCCCGACCGCGGGCACCGCCGCGCACGCCTACGTGCTGCTGCACGACGACGAGCTGGCGGCCTTCCGCGGACAGGTCGGCTGCCTGGGCCCGAAGACCACGCTGCTCGTCGACACCTACGACATCCGCAAGGGCATCGAGAACGCCGTCGCCGCGGCCGGGCCCGAGCTCGGGGCGATCCGCATCGACTCCGGCGACCTCGGCGTGCTCGCGCGGCAGGCCCGCGACCAGCTCGACGAGCTCGGCGCGACCGGAACCAGGATCGTGCTCTCCGGCGACCTCGACGAGTACGCGATCGCTGCGCTCCGTGCCGAGCCCGTCGACTCCTACGGCGTGGGCACCTCGGTGGTCACCGGCTCCGGTGCACCGACGGCGAGCCTGGTCTACAAGCTGGTGGAGGTCGACGGTCGGCCGGTCGCCAAGCGCAGCGCGTCGAAGGAGTCGCGGGGCGGGGCGAAGTCGGCGGTGCGCCGGTACAAGCCGACCGGCACGGCGGTCGAGGAGGTCGTGCACCGTCGGACGCTCCCGCCCGCGCTCGGCCCGTACGACCGCGTGGTGCCGGTGCCACTGGTCCGCGGCGGCGAGCCGGTCGAGGGCCTGCCGAGCCTGGAGGAGTCGCGCGAGCACCTGCGCAGGGCGTTGGTGTCGGTGCCGTGGGAGGGCCTCAAGCTCTCGAAGGGCGAGCCCGCGATCTCGACGACATTCGGAGAATGAGATGCGTGCACTGATCGTCATCGACGTCCAGAACGACTTCTGCGAGGGCGGTTCGCTGCCGGTCGTGGGCGGTGCGGCCGTCGCCGCGGCGATCTCGGCGTACGTGCGGGAGACGCCGTACCACCACGTCGTCGCCACCCGCGACCACCACATCGACCCGGGCATCCACTTCAGCGCCGACCCCGACTACGTCGACACCTGGCCACCGCACTGCCGCGCCGGCACACCGGGAGCGGCGTTCCACCCGGACCTCGACGTCGCGGCGATCGAGGCGGTGTTCGACAAGGGCTCCCACGCCGCGGCCTACTCCGGGTTCGAAGGGGCCGAACCGGGCGGGGTGGACCTGCGCAGCTGGCTGACCAGCCGCGGGGTGGACACCGTTGACGTCGTCGGGATCGCCACGGACCACTGCGTCCGGGCGACGGCACTGGATGCGGCGTCGGTCGGCCTCCACACGCGGGTCCTGCTGGGCCTGTGCGCCGGCGTGGCGCCGGGGACCACGGCGTCGGCGCTGGAGCAGCTGCGCGGGGCGGGCGTGGAGCTGGCCTGACCCGGACGTAGCGAAAGCGGCGTTCGCTACGTTGAGTGCACCGAACGCCGCTTTCGCTACATCGGGGCGAGATGACGCGGGCGGCGTCGTTCCGTCCCGGGCGCCGGGACCCGACCGGTAGCCTGCCGGGGTGCCGTCCGCGACCGCCCAGGGCTCGTCCGCCGCGAGCCCGGCCGCCCCGGGGTCGGCGACGTCGGCCCCGCCGGGTGTCACCGAGCTCCTCGACGCCGCGGTCAGCGCCGTCGGCGGTACGCGGCGCGACGGGCAGGACGCCATGGCCCAGGCCGTCCGGAAGGCGATCGCCTCCGGCGAGCACCTGGCGGTGCAGGCGGGCACCGGCACCGGCAAGTCGCTCGCCTATCTCGTGCCGGCGATCCGGCACGCCGTCGAGCGCGGCACCACGGTCGTCGTCTCGACGGCGACGATCGCGCTGCAGCGCCAGCTCGTCGACCGGGACCTGCCCCGGCTCGCGAAGGCGCTCACACCGCTGCTCAGCCGGGCCCCGACGTTCGCGATCCTCAAGGGCCGCCGCAACTACCTGTGCCTGAACAAGCTGCACGGCAACGGCGACGACGTCGACGAGTCCGAGCAGCTGTTCGACCCGTTCGCGGTCTCGGCGCTCGGACGCACGGTGAAGCGCGTCCACGGGTGGAGCAGCGACACCGAGACCGGCGACCGTGACGAGCTCGTCCCCGGCGTGCCCGAGTCGGCGTGGCGACAGGTGTCGGTCAGCGCCCGCGAATGCCTGGGCGCCGCCCGCTGCCCGGTCGGCGACGACTGCTTCGCGGAGAAGGCGCGCGCGCAGGCCGGCCGGGCGGACGTCGTCGTCACCAACCACGCGCTGCTCGCGATCGACGCGCTCGAGGGCCGCCCCGTGCTGCCCGAGCACGACGTGGTGATCGTGGACGAGGCGCACGAGCTGGTCGACCGCATCACCGGCGTGGCGACCGCGGAGCTGGCCACCGGCGCCGTCACCGCGGCGGCACGGCGCTGCGGGAAGCTGGTCGACCAGGCCGTCGCGGATCGCCTCGTCGAGGCGGGCGAGGGCCTGGCGCTGGTGCTGGAGGACCTGCGGCCGGGCCGCTGGGAGGCGCTCCCCCGGCCCGCGGCGGGGGTGCTGTCGGCGGTCCGCGACGCCGCGGTGTCGTGCAAGCAGTCGCTGGGGGGCGAGCGGCGCGAGGATCCCGAGGGGGCGGCAGGGCGCAAGGTCGCGCAAGCCGCCCTGGACGAGGTCGCGGACACCGCGTTCCGCCTGCTCAACGCCTTCGACGAGCCGGACGCCGCGCAGCGGCGAGACGTCGTGTGGCTCGCCGAACAGGGCCCGGACGGTGCACGGAGCCGCGTGCTTCGGGCCGCGCCGCTGGCGGTCGGCGGGCTGCTGCGCGAGCGGCTGTTCGGGCGCAGCACCGTGATCCTCACCTCGGCGACGCTGACGCTCGGGGGGACGTTCGACGCGCTCGCGCGCCAGTGGGGGCTTCCTCCGGAGCACCCGGCCACGAACGGAAGGGCGGCGCAGGCGGCCGGCCCCGCGAACGGTGATCGGGTCGACGGCGGACCCGGCGAGGTGCAGGACCCGGACGCCCCGCGCTGGTCCGGCCTCGACGTCGGCTCCCCCTTCCAGCACGCGAAGAGCGGCATCCTCTACGTCGCCAAGCGGCTGCCGCCCCCCGGGCGGGACGGGCTCCCGCCCGCCTACCTGGACGAGATCGCCGCGCTGGTCGAGGCCGCGGGCGGGCGCACCCTCGGGCTGTTCTCGTCGATGCGTGCCGCCAAGCAGGCCACGGACGCGCTGCGGGACCGGCTCGGCACGCCGTTGCTCTGCCAGGGCGACGACGCCACGATGCTGCTGGTCAGGCGGTTCGCCGAAGACGAGGCGACGTCGCTGTTCGGGACGCTCTCGCTCTGGCAGGGCGTGGACGTGCCGGGCCGCTCGCTGTCGTGCGTGATCATCGACCGGATCCCGTTCCCGCGCCCGGACGACCCGCTCGTGGCCGCCCGGCAACGCGCCGCCGACTCCCGCGGGGGCAACGGGTTCCTGACCGTGTCCGCGACGCACGCCGCCCTGCTGCTGGCCCAGGGCGCGGGCCGGCTGCTGCGCGGCATGGGCGACCGTGGGGTCGTCGCGGTGCTCGACCCGCGGCTCGCGACCGCCCGCTACGGCGGGTTCCTCCGCGCCTCCCTGCCGCCGTTCTGGCAGACCGACGACCGGGAGAAGGTCCTCGGCGCCCTGCGCCGCCTGCG
>JAEUJO010000098.1 GCA_016794615.1 Pseudonocardia sp.
CCCTTGCCGATCGTCACGTTCCGCCCGACCGTGGTGCCGCCCGCGACGCGGGCGGTCCGGTCGATGAGCGCGCCATCGAGGATCAGCGACTCGCCGGTCGGGCCGGGCAGCGCGGCCGACGGTGCGACGCCGCGGACCAGGTCCGCCGAGCCGCGCACCAGGTCCATCGGGGTGCCCATGTCGCGCCAGTAGGCGACGTCGACGTGCCCGGACACCCGGGCGCCCGACGCCAGCAGCCCTGGGAACGTCTCGCGCTCCACCGACACCGGCCTGCCCTCGGGGATCGACTCGATCACCTCGCGGCGGAAGACGTAGCAGCCGGCGTTGATCTGGTCCGTCGGCGGGTCCTCGGTCTTCTCCAGGAACGCCGTCACGCGCCCGTCGTCGTCGGTCGGCACGCAGCCGAACGCCCGCGGGTCCTGCACGCGCACGAGGTGCAGGGTGGCGTCGGCCTTCGTGCAGCGGTGCGTGTCGACGACGGCGGTGAGGTCCGTGCCGGCCAGCACGTCACCGTTGAAGACCAGCACGTCGTCCGCCGAGAGGTACTTGAACACGTTGCGGATGCCGCCGCCGGTGCCCATCGGCTGTTCCTCGACGACGTACTCGATCTCCAGCCCCAGGTCGGCACCGGTACCGAAGTGGTCCGAGAAGGTCTCCGTGAGGTAGGACGTGCCGAGCACGACCCGTCGCACGCCCGCCTCGTGGATGCGCGAGAGCAGGTGGGCGAGAAACGGAACGCCGGCGGTCGGCAGCATGGGCTTCGGGGCGGACAGGGTGAGCGGGCGCAGCCGCGTCCCCTTCCCGCCGACGAGAACCACGGCTTCGACGTCGTGCAGCACTCGGGGGTCTCCCTCGTCTCGATGGTCGTGAAGTCGGCCCGTCAGGGTCTCACGGCCCGGCGCAGCAGCCCGCGGACAGGTCGGGGAGCGCGATCGGCGAGGTAGCGGCACGGTGCGGCCGGGTCGGGGCGCTCGACCGCCCGGTAGCCGACCACGACGGACGGCACGTGCACCGTCAGCCAGCCGGCCCGGGCGAGCCGGTCGGCGAGGTCCAGGTCGTCGAGCCGGCCCGGGTAGCGGGGGTCGAAGCCGTCGACGGAGTCCAGCGCGACGCGGCGCTGCAGCAACGCGGGCGCCGACGACCAGCCGACGGGTCCCTCGTCGCCCGGGTCCGCGGCGGGCGCCGGTCGACGCCGGACGGCGCGGGACAGCGGGTGGGTGGACGGGATCGCCGTGCCGTCGGGCGCGCGTACCCGGGGAGCCAGGATCGCGGCGCGCGGGTGCCGGTCGGCGGCCGCGCGCAGGGCGTCGAGCGCGCCGTCGGGCCAGCCGAGGTCCGCCGGTGCGACGGCGACGAGCCCGACCGCGGGTGAGAGCGTGGCGACCGCGCAGTTGACCGCGGCGCCGCGCCCGACGTCCTCGCCGATCCGCACCACGGTGGCCGGACCGGGATCCGGGACGCCGCCGGGGGCTCCGCTGTCGACAAGGACGACCGACGCCGCGACGTCGACACGGGGCGGGACGGTGGGGAACGGCATGTCGCCCGTGCCGACGAGGAGCAGTGCGAGCCCGTCGCCGTAGCGCGCGCGGTCCTGGTTCACGGCCGAGCAGGGTACTCAGGCCTACGAACGTCCCTGACCTGCAACAGTGAACGTGCCGACAGGGCGCCTTGACTTCCTCCACGACGACTTCCTCCACGACGGCTCGTGCGAGCCTCGCGAGGCGGGATCCTGCTTCGTCGACCGCTGCTCCGGTCGCTCGGAGGCTTTCGAACCCCGGGTGGTCCCGTTCCCGCCAGCCCGGCGGTACCCGACGTGGCGGCCATAGCAGGGAGCGGCCATCCCCGGGCTGAACCCCGGGGCTTGTGCCGGGAGAGGTTCGGTCAGTCGTCGTACGGGTCCTCGCCGTCGATCTCCGCGAGCAGCCGGACGGCCTCGGTGTCCCCCAGCGCCGCCGCTTCCGCAACGTACGGGCGGGCCTCCGCCGCACGGCCGTCCTCGACCAGGAACTGGCCCAGCGTGAACTGCCAGCCGTGCTCGTCGCGCAGGGCAGCCTCCCGGAACTCCCGCTCCGCCCCCGCCGCGTCGCCCCGCACCACGAACAGGAAGCTGCCGTACGCGCTGTGCGCCCGGAGCGCGCCCAGCTGCGCGGCCCGCCGGTACAGCCCCTCGGCCTCGTCCGCCCGGCCCGCTGCGGCCCGCACGAGGGCCAGCGCGACGACGGTGTCGGGTCGCGACTCGTCCGCGTAGTGCTCCGCGATCTGCAGCGCGGCGCGCAGGTCGCCCGACTCGTACAGCAGCTCGACCAGGTTCGCCGCGGCCTGCGGATCGCCCGCGTCCGCGGCGCGCCGGAGCAGCGGAGCCGCCTCGTCGAACCGGTTCTCCTGGGTGAGCAGGATCGCGTAGTCGTTGCACGCCGCGAGCTCGCCGTGCTCCAGGGCGAGGAGGAACGCCTCCTCCGCACGGTCGATGTCGCCGATCTGGGCCAGGGCGACACCCAGGCGGCCTGCGAACCGCACCTGCCCGTGCGCGACGAGCCTGCCCATCAGGTCGACGGCCGCGTGCCGGTCGCCGTTGTCGAGGTAGGCGCGGGCCAACAGGTCGTCCGCACCGGGCTCGGCGGCGGCGACGGCGTGCCGGAGCACGTCGACGGCCTCGTCGGTCCGGCCCGCATCGAGGAGGGCGACACCGGTGGCGGACAGCCTGCCCAGTGCGGCTGCGGCGTCGGCGGGTGCGGCGGGCAGAGAGGTCGACGGCAGGGGGTCTGACGGCAGTGCGGCGGTCATCGGGTCATCCCTCTCTCCGGCATGCGCCGGGTACCCTGATCGTGTCAAGCCACACCGCGAACAGTCATCGCATTTAGGCGTTTCTTGACCCGGAGCGTGGCGTTGCCGGCGTCACGCCTGCGCTCTGCTGCGTTCCCCGTACGGGGCCACCAGCCGCCGGTAGGCCATCTTCCGGACGCCCTCGGGCACCAGCCGGTAGCCACCACGGACGGCCACGTTCCGCAGGTACTGGCGGGTGGTCGTGAAGCCCAGAGCGTGCAGCCGCCGCTGCAGCCCGAGCTCGGTGCGCAGCTGGGCCAGCCCGCCGCGCCGCCGGTAGGCGCCGGCACCGACCCGGTAGAGCACCAGCGGCTCCGCGACATTGGCCACCGTCGCACCCGCGACGATCATCTTCGCCCAGAGCAGGTAGTCCTCCATCAGCGCGAAGTCGCCGTAGCCGCCGACGGCCTGCACGCAGGACCGCCGGTAGACCACCGTGGGGTGGTTGAAGGGGTCGGCGAAGCGGGAGCGCGCACGGATGTCGTCGGGGTCGGTCGGCGGGATCCGGCGGCCCACGACATCGTCGGCACCCGCACCGAACTCGAGCAGCCCGGACCCGACGATGTCCGCCCCGGCCTCGATGATCGGCATCTGCACGGCGAACCGGTGCGGCAGGCTGATGTCGTCGGCGTCCATCCGGGCGACGACATCGTGCCTGCAGGCGGCGAGCCCGGCGTCGAGCGCCGGGCCGAGACCGAGGTTGCGGTCGAGCTCCAGCACGTCGACGGCGACGGGGCTCGTCGCGGCCAGCTCCGCGATGCGATCGGCGAGCACCGCGTCGACGGGGCCGTCCCGGACGATCACGACGTGGTCCGGTCGGCGGGTCTGGTCGAGCACGGTCGAACGGAACGCCTCGGTGAGGTGATCGGGTCGGTCGCGTCGCCACACGGGCAGCAGCAGCGACAACCGTTCGCGCACGTCGGCTCCTCTTCGTGACCGTTCGACCGCCATTCCATCACGCAGCGTCGCCACAACGCGGACGAGGGCCACCCGGGACACGCCCGCCACACCGCCGGTGCGGCCGCGTCGATCCGCGACCCTAGTGCCCCGTCACTACACGGTATGGAGATCCGGGCTGGGGCCTCGCCACATGTGATCGTGGGTTGCCGGGCCGGAGTGGGTCCTGGCCGGTAGAGCCACAGATGTGGGAGGCCCCCGCGCCGGCGGACCGTACGAGTGTCGGGTTGGACGTGCACGCGCGTTCGGTGGTGGCGTGTGGCCGACATCGAGGAGTCGGTGGTCCACCACCGCGACAGTGACGACGCGACAGTGACGACGCGACAGTGACGACGCGGCGGAGGTGGTCGCCGAGCAGTTCGGCGGGTTCGAGATGGAGCAGGACGTCACCGTGCCGTCCGGGCACCTGCCGGTGATGCCGGGCGCCGACGCGTCGTCGAAGGTCCCGGGGCTGCCCGCGCCTGCTCCCGCGTCCGCTCGGGCTGCCGAGCCGCCGATCACGGCGGCGGGCGTACCGTGCGTCGACTGAGCGCATCGATGTACAGCTCGGCACGGGTGAGCAGAGCGCGCGCCGCTCGTACAGATCGTCCGGATCGGCGGGCCGGACGGTGCGCGACCGAGGAAGGACCCAGCCGTGACACTGACCGCCGCCCTGCTCGACCCGTACCTGACCGGGTCCGCGGCCGCCCGCCCCCTGATCACCTACTACGACGACGCCACCGGCGAGCGCGTCGAGCTGTCCGCCACGACCACGGCGAACTGGGCCGCGAAGGCCGCGAACCTGCTGCGCGACGAGTGCGACGTCGAGCCGG
>JAEUJO010000187.1 GCA_016794615.1 Pseudonocardia sp.
TCCGCCGGGCGGCACCACCGGGATGCGCCACGACCGCGAGCCACCGCCTCGCGGCGCACCCCGGCTGGCGGCCCACGGCGGGGAGAACCGCCGCGGTCGGCCGGACCGAGCCGGTGGTCAGGCCGGCTCAGCGAGTGCACCCCGGACCCTGCGGAGAGCCGAAGGCAACACCCATGAGAAACCATACGCGCGGCCACCACCCGCGCAACGGATGGTGGAAGCGGTTACTGAATCGTATCGACGATCGGGTCAGCCGGGCGGCCGACGAGGACGCCCGGAGTCGCGGGTGGACGGTCACCGTCGTCCCGGGCACCCGCACGCACGAATATAGAGATCCGCGGTGGGACCGCCGCCGCCTCTGCGACGAGTGTGCCGGCTCCGGCCTCGACGGGGCCCGTCCGTGCGCGTTCTGTGTGGATGGAGTGATCACCGACCAGCTGCTTCCCCGCACGGGAGGCGAATCGTGACCCGCCGGGACCGCGGCCACCGCGCGCTGGCCGACCAGCTCGTGCGCGAGCTGGGAGGTGGTCGACGCCCGGGCCCGTTCCTGCTCGTGTGGCGGTGGCGCTGGGAGCTGGCGCTCCTGGTTGCCGCGAGTGGGCTCGGCTACACCGTGCCGCTCGAGGTTCTGTATCCCGCAGTCGCCACCACCGTCGCGCTGTGCGCCGTCGTTCCCGTTCTGCGGCACCTCCTGTGTGCCCGGTTCTGGTGCGTGGCGGTCCAGCACCGGCTACGGGCGGGCCTGCACGAGGCGGACGTCCGCTCGTGGAGCGGCCGGACGCCGGCGATCGTGTGGACCTCGGCTTATCGCGACGGCGAGCAGGTCCTGCTCGCCTGCCCGGCCGGAGTCGACCTGGCCCGCATCGCTGCCGCCCGTGGCGAACTGGCGGCCGCCTGCTGGGCGGTCGATCTCACCGTCCGCCCCCACCATCGGTACGCCAACCTCGCCGTCGTCGACGTCGCGCGGTGTGGCCGGCGAAGGGAGCAGCCGTGACCAGTCCATACCTGCGGGAAGCCACGCCGGACCGCAACCGCTGGCGGCCCCTCGCCGCCGAACTGCGGAAGAGGATCAGCTCGGGTGAGTACGCGCCGGGCGACCGCCTCCCGTCGAACGCCGCCCTGCGCGCCCGCTACAGCGTTTCGAGACAGACCGTGCAGCATGCGATGAACAGCCTGCGCAGCGAGGGCCTCGTCGAGACGCGGCCGGGGCTGGGCTGGTTCGCCCGCAAACCTCCCGACGTCGTCCGGCTACCCCGCCGCCCGCAGCCGGGCCAAGCCCTCTCCCACGACGCCTGGCTGGGTTGCGGCGTGGAGGAGGACGGCTGGCTGCGCAACGTGATCACCGTCCTACGGTTCGATGTCGCATCCGCCCGCATCGCCGCCGAACTGCGGATCGAGCCGGGCGACGAGATCCTCGTACGGGAGCGGACCATGTCGGAGGACGGCGAGGTCGTCGCGCTCGCCAGTTCCTACTTCGCGCGGTCACTGACGCGGGGAACGGTGATCGAGACGGCGGACACCGGCCCGGGCGGCGTCTTCGCCTGCCTGTTCCGGCTCGGCCACGATGTGATCCGCCATGTCGAGCGGGTGACGGCGGGCATCGCCCGTGACGACGAGGCGCGGAAGTTCCGCCGGCCTGCTCCACCGGTCGTCTGCCGGGTCGTGCGGATCACGTCGGGACGCAACTCGGTGCTGGGAGTGATCCATATCGTGGTGCTCGCAGAACGTTTCGAGCTGTGTTATGAGCTCCCGGTGGTGGTGCGATAGGCCGGTCAGCCGTTCACAGCCGGTGAGCAC
>JAEUJO010000194.1 GCA_016794615.1 Pseudonocardia sp.
GCGTGCACCGGACGGCCGTTGCGACGCACCGCGAGACGGTCGTCGTCGTCGGTCTCCTCGGTGTCCTCCGGCAGCGCACCGGTCGGGGCGCCGAGACCCGCGCGGGTCGGGCGGACGAACTTGTAGCCGACGTTACGCACGGTGCCGATCATCTGCTCGTGCTCGGCGCCGAGCTTCGCCCGCAGCCGCCGCACGTGGACGTCCACTGTGCGCGTCCCACCGAAGAAGTCGTAGCCCCAGACCTCCTGCAGCAGTTGCGCACGGGTGAACACCCGGCCCGCGTGCTGGGCGAGGTACTTGAGCAGCTCGAACTCCTTGTAGGTCAGCTCGAGCAGGCGGCCGCGCAGCCGGGCCGCGTACGTGGCCTCGTCGATCACCAGCTCGCCGAGCACGAGCGCACCGCCCGTGCTCGCGGCATCGCCACCCGGCCGGGCGCGCAGCAGCCGTAGCCGCGCGTCCACCTCGGCCGGGCCTGCGGTCGGGAGCAGGATCTCGTCCACCACCCACTCGCCCGACACGGCCACCAGACCACCCTCGGTGAGCACCGCGATGACCGGAATGTCGGTCCCGGTGCTGCCCAGCAGGCGACACAGGCTGCGCGCGGCCACCAGGTCCGTCCTGGCGTCGACGAGGACGGCGTCGTGCGGCCCGGCGTCGAGCAGCGCGGCGACCTCCGGGGCCGCGGTGCGCACACCGTGCGGAAGCAGTGTCAGTGCCGGCAGGACCGAACCTGGATCCGGGTCGGCGGTGAGCAACAAGAGCTCCACGTCGTGCCTCCTCTTCCATGCGGGCCGGGCTGGGCGGGCCACCCCGGTCGACCGATTGGACGGCGGGCGACGTCGACGCACCGTTCACACCGGCGTCACGTGGTCTAAACCACCCGACGCGTTTCAGCAGAATAACCAGCGAACAGGCGGAATGCAGGGCTTGCGCGGCGCAGCTCACTCGGGCGATCCAACGTGTGCACGTAACAGTTCGGCCGCAGAGCCGTGCGGCGACGGTCACAGGGCGTGCCGTAGGCTCGAGCCATGTCCGACCGGTCCGTCGCGCCCCGTCCGCGCGCGGGCTCCCGCACCGCCCTTCGGGTGAAGCGCTCCGTCGCCACGCTGGTCGTGCTCGTCGCGGTCGCGGTCGGCATCGACTACGGGGCCGCCGCCCTCACCGAGGGCGTGGTCGCCCGGCAGATGCGGACCCAGCTGGGCCTGGCCGACGACCCGTCGGTGCGCGTCAACAACTTCCCGTTCCTCGTCCAGGCGATCTCCGGCCGCTACCGCAGCGTGGACGTCACGGCGGACCACATCGCCGTCGGACCGCTGCGCGACGTGCAGGTCCGCAGCCAGCTGCGCGACGTCAGGGCACCGCTGTCGGAGATGCTCGGCGACGGGCCACGCACCGTGACGGTCCGCGAGGTCGAGGGCACCGCGCGGATCGGCGCCCCGGACGTCGAGCGGCTCATCCGCGAGGTGGGCAAGGTACCGGTCGACAAGCTCTACATCGACGGGATCGACGCCGACGGGCTGCAGCGCGCGGTCGACGACGGCGCGGACCCTGCGTTGCTGACGCTCGACCCCGCCACGGCGGTCCGGTTCAGCGGCACCGTGGACATCCTGGGGCAGGAGCAGCAGGTGTCGATCATCTCCGAGATGCAGCTGGCCGACGGCCGGGCCCAGATCACACCGCGCGACGTCCATCTCGGCGACACCGACGCCGACCCGCTGCCGGTGGCCGTGCAGCGGACCCTGAGCCGGATCTTCACACTGACCCTCGACCCGGGCGCACTGCCGCTGCAGGTCACGCCCACGACCCTGCGCGCCACCAGCGGCGGGCTGGAGATCAGCGGGCTCACCGGGCGCCTCGTGCTCGGCCCGGGTGCCCCGACGGGCTGACGCCCGCCGGACGAGGCTGCAGACGACCCCGGCACGACGCGGCCGCCCCGCGCCGGATCAACTCTCCCGCGGGCCGGTCCACTCGGATACCCTCGGGGCCGTGTTCTGGCCGCTGACGCGACGACGCGCCGTCGACCTGTGCCGCGTCGGCAGCTGCCTCTGTCGGGCCTGCTGAGTCCGGGCCTCGCACATCTCGGCCGCGCGAATCGGCCCATCGCCCCGTGACACCGCCGTGTCTCCGTCGCGCGTCGCCGCCCGGACATGCCCGCCGTTCCACCCACCCGCACCACACCACGCAGGGAGCTACCTCATGAGCCGCCAGGACGTCCTGGTCACCGCCGACTGGGCGGAGAAGAACCTGGGCACCGACGGGATCGTCTTCGTCGAGGTCGACGAAGACACCACCGCCTACGACGGGGGCCATCTCCCCGCCGCCGTCAAAATCAACTGGACCACCGAGCTGCAGGACCCGGTCCGCCGCGACATCGTGAGCAAGGAGCAGTTCGAGCAGCTGCTGTCGAGCAAGGGCATCGCCGAAGACGACCTCGTCGTGCTCTACGGCGGGAACAACAACTGGTTCGCGGCCTATGCGTACTGGGAGTTCAAGCTCTACGGCCACGAGGGCGTCAAGCTGCTCGACGGCGGCCGCAAGAAGTGGGAGCTCGACGGACGTCCCCTGACCACGGACGAGGTCTCGCGCCCGAGCACCTCGTACACCGCCAAGGACGCCGATCTGTCGATCCGCGCCTTCCGGGACGAGGTCGTCGACTCCATCGGCGTCAAGAACCTCGTCGACGTCCGGTCGCCCGACGAGTTCTCGGGCAAGATCCTCGCGCCCGCGCACCTGCCGCAGGAGCAGAGCCAGCGCCCCGGCCACATCCCCACGGCGATCAACGTGCCGTGGAGCAAGGCCGCGAACGAGGACGGCACGTTCAAGTCGGACGACGACCTGCGCGAGCTCTACGGCGAGGCCGGGCTCGACGGCTCGCAGCCGACCATCGCGTACTGCCGCATCGGCGAGCGCTCCAGCCACACCTGGGTGGTGCTGCGCGAGCTGCTCGGCCACAGCGACGTCAAGAACTACGACGGCAGCTGGACCGAGTACGGCTCGCTGATCGGCGTGCCGATCGAGCTGGGGACGGGGTCGCGCTGATGTGTGGAGCTCCTGACCAGTCGGTCGCCCTTCCGGCAGGCACCGACCTGACCAAGGAGACCGTGCTCGTCGGCCGCGTGCTGGCCAGCGGGTCGCCGGTCGCCGGCGCGTTCGTCCGGCTGCTGGACGGCACGGGCGAGTTCACGGCCGAGGTCGTCGCCTCGGCGTCGGGTGATTTCCGGTTCTTCGCCGCACCCGGCACCTGGACGCTGCGGGCGCTGTCGCGCTCGGGCAACGGCGAGGCGGTGCTGACCGCGGACGGCCCCGGCCTGCACACCACCGAGCTGGCGGTGGCCTGACGGCGCGGCCCGCCGCGGCGCCCCACACGTAGCGAAAGCGGCTTTCGGTGCACTCAACGCACTGAAAGCCGCTTTCGCTGCATCGGTGGGCCGCGGCCACGCCCGGACACCCCAGCCTGCGGTCGGGCCGACGAGGCCGGGCTACCCTGCCTGCCGTGCACTGGTTGTTCACGGGGCTGCTGGTCGGGGTCAGCGGGGCCACGGCCGCATACACACTGTGGCTGGTCCGCAGGCTCTTCACCACACCGCCCGCCCCCACACCCGTGACTCCTGAGCAGCCGGGGGTCACCCTGTGACCGACGACGGCTTCGAGGTCGGCAGCACGATCCCGGTCGCCGCGAACGCGGCGCCCGACGCGCCCCGGCGCAACCGGCCCCGCTTCGACGACCTGCCGGTCCCCGACGACACCGCCAACCTGCGCGAGGGCCCCGACCTGCACCCCCTGTGCACCGGGTTGCTGCCGCTCATCGGTGTGTGGCGCGGGGCGGGTGAGATGGTCGAACCCGGAGCAGAGGATCCGGCCGCGTTCGGTCAGCAGGTCGTGTTCGCCCACGACGGTGGCCCGTTCGTGTCGTACGACTCGCGGACGTGGCTGCTCGACGACGGCGCCGTGACCGGCCCCGGCCCGCGCGAGACCGGGTTCTGGCGCCCGCAGGCAGACGGCACGCTCGAGGTCCTGATCGTGCACAGCTCCGGGTTGGTGACGCCGTTCTACGGGCGCGCCCGCAACCTCACGTCATGGGAGATGGAGACCTGGGCGCTGGTGCGCACGGAGACCGCACCGTCGGTGGAACGGTCGACGCGGCTGTACGGCGTGGTGCGCGGCGACCTCGCCTACGTCGACGAGCGCGAGTACGTCGCGGACGGGATGGCCCCGTTCGCGTCGGCGCACCTGACCCGGATCGCGGGCTGAGCGCCCGGCCGACGGCGCCTCAGCCGGAGCGGGCGGGTGCGACCCGGGGCGGTGCCTCGACGGAGTCCGCGGCCGAGTCGTCCGGCTCCTGGTCGTGAGCGGCCGGGCCGCCGGCCGCTGAGGCCACCACCTGCGTCGACTCGACGCTCTTCTCCGCATCCGGTGCGAGCTCGTCGGTCACCGGATCCATCAGCAGGGTCCGCTCGGCCGGGGCCGTCGGCGCGATGCGATCATCCGCGTCCGGCTCGTCGGGTACCTCCGTGGACGCAGCGGGGAACGCACCGGTCGCGGTCACCGCGTGTCCTGCGGGCGCTTCCGCCGCGGCCGCCTCGCCCTCGGGCGCGGGCGGGGTTCCCGGCAGCGGCTGTCCGGCGCCCACCTCGCGCCGCTCCGGCCCGCTCTCCTGGGGCAGTACGGTGATCCGCGCGGTCGGGCTCGACAGCAGGCCTTCCAGCTGGCCGCGCACCCGCGTGAGCTCGGTGAGCACGGCGTCGCGCTGGCGCACGAGTTCGGTGAGCGTTCGCCGGGCGGTGTCCTCCTCCGCCCGGACGGCGGCCCGCAGGGCGGCGGCGCGCTCCTCGTCGGCCCGGACGGCGGCGCGGGCCTTGTTCCGGATCTCCGTGGCCTCGTCCTCCGCCGACTGCAGGATCGCGTGCATCCGGTCGGTGAAGGTCCCCACGACGTCGTTCCCCCCCGTGGGCGGCGGGCCGTCGGGACGGGGCCGCGGGGTCGGCCGCCCCCGGCCTGCGGTCGGCGACGGCGCCAGCTTTCCGCGGGCCGCGTCGAGGTCGCTGCGCATCCGTCCCATGAGCCGCTGGAGCCGGGAGAGGTGCTCGTCGACCTGCCTCCGATCGTAACCACGGAGCACGACGTCGAACCGTGGGGTGCCGAAGGGCCGGTCGCCCCCGTCAGCCGTCATCGTCGTCCTCCCGAGGATCTCTCATCCCGTTTCACGTCGCCGGACCATCCATGATCGTCGCTCCCCCGCGAATTCGTCACTCTAACGGAGCATCCCGCTCGCGGCCATCCGCCCGGTGGCCGCCGCCGTCGGTCGCATCCCGTGGTCGACCGCTCACCCGCACCGGGGTGACGCCTACCATCGGTGGCGTGGAGACCTCCCCGATACCCGTCGCGGGATCGGACGGCACCCAGCAGACCGGCCGGCAGGCCACGGCACTCCGCCGCACCCTGCACGAACGCGGGTTGCGGATGACACCGCAGCGCCAGCTGGTGCTCGACGCCGTCCGCGCCCTCGGCCACGCGACCCCCGAGCAGGTCTGCACACAGGTGCAGCGCGAGGCCCCGGCGGTGAACATCACCACGATCTACCGCAGCCTGGACCTGCTCGAACGGCTGGGGCTGGTACGCCATACCCATCTCGGGCACGGGGCGCCGAACTACTCGGTGCACGAGCACGAGCACGTGCACCTGGTCTGCCACGGCTGCGGGACCGTCACCGAGGTCACCCCGGACGTCATGTCCGGCCTCACCGAGCGGCTGGCCACGGAGGCGGGCTTCGCGCTGGACGTCACGCACGTCGCGCTCTCCGGGCACTGCCGCGCCTGCCGGGACCGGGACGACCGGTGACCGGGCCCACCGTCCCCGACGACACCGGCACCCCCGGCCCGGATGCCGCCGTGCCCGCCCACCGGGGGGACTTCCTGGCCGAGCAGCGGGCCATGGCCCGGGCCGCCGCGGTCGTCGACCGCTCGCACCGGGGTGTGCTCGCTGTAGCGGGCGACGACCGGTTGACCTGGCTGCACCTCCTGCTCACCCAGCACGTCAGCGAGCTGCCGGACGGGGCCGGCACGGAGGCGCTGGTCCTCGACGTGAACGGGCGGGTGCTGCACCACGCCGTGGTCACGCACGTCGGCGGCACGGTGTGGCTGGACACGGAGCCCGGCGACGCTCCGGTGCTGCTCGACTACCTCGAGAAGATGCGGTTCTGGTCCGAGGTGGAACCGCGTGACGCCACGGACGAGCTGGCCGTGCTGACCGTCGTCGGCCCGGACACGCCCGCCGTGCTGGACCGCATGGGCGCAGCCGTCCCTGCGCCCGCGTACGCGAGCGCCGCCCTACCGGGCGGTGGGCTCGTGCGGCGGATGCCGTGGCCCGGCACGGACGCCGTGGACCTCCTCGTTCCCCGTGCCGACAAGGACGCCTGGCTCGCCCGGCTCACCGCGGCCGGCGCGCGCCCGGCCGGAACGATGGCATTCGAGGCGCTGCGGGTGGAGGCGCTGGCGCCGCGGCTGCACGTCGACACGGACGGCCGCACGATCCCGCACGAGGTCGGCTGGATCCCGTCGGCCGTGCACCTGGCCAAGGGCTGCTACCGCGGGCAGGAGACGGTCGCGCGGGTGGCGAACCTGGGCCGGCCGCCGCGCCGGATGGTGCTGCTGCACCTGGACGCGGGCGACGAGGAGCTGCCGGTGCCGGGCGACCCGGTGTTCCGGGACGGGCGTGCCGTCGGCCGGGTCGGCTCCGTGGCGCAGCACCACGAGCTCGGCCCGGTCGCGCTGGCGTTGGTGAAGCGGTCGGTCCCTGTGGACGCGGAGCTGGTCGCCGGTGTGGACCAGCGCGCCGCCCCGGCGCGCATCGACCCCGACTCGGTGCCACCGGACGACGGCAGGCCCCCGCCGGGCCGGGCCGCTCAGCTGCGGGGCGGCCTGCGTCGCTGACCGGGCCCTCAGCAGGCGCGCTGCTTGCCCGCGACGTCCGCCCAGAACTCGCGCAGCCGCTCGTAGCTCGCCTGGGCCGCCGCCTTGTCGCCCTCGCGCAGGGCCTGCAGGGCGTCGCGGACCTGGTCCGCCGAATCGTCGTTGCGCAGTGCCTCGTCGTCGACGAGCTCGGTGACGCCGCCGTAGTCCAGCTCCACCACCGACGCCCGGTCGAAGTGCGCCAGCCAGGTCCCCGTCTCGGCGAGCACGTCCGCGGGCTCGCTGTCGCCCAGCCCGGCACGCACGATCCGCTCGGCCTGCGCCGCCCGGGCCCGCGCGCGTCCCATCGGCACCCGCCACCACACCCGGCGCTTCCCGTCGAGGCGCAACTGCCGCTCCTCGGGATCGACCAGTGCGAACCAGGGCAGCGGAACCATCCAGCTCGCCGACACGACGTGCGCCGCACCCTGACCCAGATCCGCCATCGCCCGCTCGGCCTGCCGCCTGGCAACGGCCTCCGGAACCGGCAGCGTGCTCGCCCGCAGCAGGGGTGCCTCGGCCTCGAGGAACGCCAGCACGGCCGCGGCCGCCCGCTCCCGGGTGTCGAGCGGGCAGACCAGCGGCTCCCCCGCCGCGCCACCCAGCACCAGCACCTCGCACCCGTGCGCCGGGCCCGCGCCGTCGTTCCGGTCGTCGCCCGGTAGCAGCCGTGCGGCGAGCTGCGCCCGCAGGCACACCTCCCGCTCATGGCGTCCCGCGCGCTCGGGCGCCAGGGGCCCGCGGGCCAGCGCGGCCCGGACCCGTGCGCCGGACGGCCCGTCGAAAGCGCGCAGCGGCTCGTACACCCGCAGGTAGGACAGGAACGGAGCCGGCATGGGAGGGATGCTGCCAGTTCGGGGCCCGGCAGGAGCGAGCGCAGCGCGCTGACCATCGACTCAGCGCCTGCGCGAAGCGCCGACCGAGCGCAGCGAGGGAGTGCGGTCAGCGAGTGTGGTGAGCGAGTGTGGTGAGCGCGGACACCGTGGATCACCGGTGCCACGTCGCACGCCTCCCCGTCAGCAAGGTACGGTGGGCACCAGGAAATCACTCAAGAAGAACGGGGCCGCCGAGACATCCGGCCGCCCCTTCCCTGTTGTAAGGGGGACGAGCCATGGGGCGCGGCAGGGCCAAGGCCAAGCAGACGAAGGTGGCCCGAGAGCTCAAGTACAGCTCCCCCACTATGGATCTCGACGCCCTGCAGCGCGAGATCGGTAGCGGGACCAGGACTGCCGACAAGGAGCCCGAGGTCGACGACTACGACGACGACCCGTACGCCGCGTACGTCGACGACGACGAGGACGCGACGCCGAGGCGCTGAACGGGTCCGGTTATGGTCTGCTGAGGCGTGATCTCGGTCACGCATTCCGGCCCGAAGGTCTGCGACACGGCGTTCCGCTCGTTCTCGGAGATGTATCGTCGGGAACGGCTTCAGCGCACGTCGAGGTGACTAAGGATGCGTGGAAACCTCTTCGCCGTCGCCGTCGACCTTGTGGTCCTCACGGTGCGCGACGCGGAACTGTGCGCGCTGCTGGTCCGTCGTGACTCACCACCGTTCGCCGGCCGCTGGGGGCTTCCGGGTGGTTTCGTGTTGCCGCACGAAGACCTGCTGGACACCGCGATCCGCCGGCTGAACGAGGAGACCGGCCTCGATCTGGGCGGTCATCACCTCGAGCAGCTCGCGAGCTACGCGGCGCCGGACCGTGACCCGCGCGGCCGGGTACTGACGGTCGGCCACATCGCGATCGTGCCCCGGCCGCCGGAGCCGGTGCCGGGTGCGGACGCGTCGGGGACGGTGTGGCATCCGATCGCGAAGCTGGTCGACGGCGACGCTGCGGACGCTTTGCTCGCCTTCGACCACGGCCGGATCCTGGCCGACGGTGTGGAGCGGGCACAGGCGAAGCTGGAGTACACGACGCTGGCCGCGTCGTTCTGCCCGCCGGAGTTCACGGTGACGCAGCTACGGCGGGTCTACGAGGCTGTCTGGCGGCGCACGCTGGACCCGCGCAACTTCCAGCGCAAGGTCACCTCGACGCCCGGCTTCCTGGAGCCCACCGCCACCCGCGTGACGGGCGTGCGCGGGCGGCCCGCGCAGCTGTACCGTCGCGGCCCGGCCGTGGCTCTGCACCCGCCGATGCTCCGCGGAGACACCTGATCCGCCCCGGCTGAGCTAGAAGCGCGGGTGGTCGCCCATCAGGAGCACGCGCGAGCCGGGCGGGGCGTCCGCGCGGGGCGCCTCGGTGGCCCGCCGCACCGACCCCAGCACCCAGGACGGCACGTGCCGGGCCGTGAGAATCGCCAGCGCGCGATCGACGTCGTCCGGGGGCAGCACCGCCACCATGCCGACACCCATGTTGAACGTCTTCTCCATCTCCGCGCGCTCGACCCGGCCGCGCGCGGCGATCAGGCCGAACACCGCGGCGGGCGTCCAGCTGCCCCGCTCGACCTCCGCCTCCAGCCCGGGCGGCAGCACCCGTTCCAGGTTCCGCGCCAGCCCGCCACCGGTGATGTGCGCGAACGTGCGCACACCCGTCTCGGCGGCCACGGCCAGGCAGTCCCGTGCGTAGATCCGCGTCGGGGTCAGCAACTCCTCGCCGAGGGTGTGGCCGAACTCCTCGACGTGGCCGTGCAGCGGCATCCGCCCGATCTCGAGCAGCACGTGCCGGGCCAGCGAATAGCCGTTGGAGTGCAGGCCGGACGCCGACATCGCGACCAGCACGTCGCCGGGGCGCACCCGTTCGGGGCGCAGGACGTCGTCCGCGTCGACGATCCCGACACCGGTGGCCGACAGGTCGTAGCTGCCACGAGACATGAGACCGGGGTGCTCGGCGGTCTCGCCGCCCAGCAACGCGCACCCGGCCTGCCGGCAGCCCTCGGCGATCCCCGAGACGATCGTGGCGACCTGCTCGGGCACCACCTTGCCGACGGCGATGTAGTCCTGCAGGAACAGGGGCTCGGCGCCGCACACGACCAGGTCGTCGGCGACCATGGCCACGAGGTCCAGCCCGATCGTGTCGTGCTTGTCGACGGCCTGGGCGATGGCGACCTTCGTGCCGACACCGTCCGTCGACGCGGCGAGCACCGGCTCCCGGTAGCGGCCCAGCCGCGGCGCGAAGAGGCCGGCGAACCCACCGATTCCGCCCAGCACCTCCGGGCGGCCGGCCTTCTCCGCGTACGGCCGCAGTGCCTCGACGGCACGCTCGCCCGCGTCGACGTCGACGCCCGCGGCGGCGTAGCTGGCAGACCCGGTTCCGGGTGACAGGTGCATCAGGGCCGATCCAGTACGCCCGCGGCGCTCCAGCTCGAGACGGTCGTGAGCAACCCGTCCCGTTCGCGCTCCGGGGACATCGCTCGACCGTCTGCTCCCGCCTGACCACCCGACGCCCTCGACACGGGGCCGGGGTCACCGGACGCCGCACCCGAGGTGTCGACCGCAGGCGTCCGCTCCGGCGGGCGTACGAGGTCTTCCAGCAGGTGCTTTCCCAGCCTCGCCTCGTCGGGCAGCGGGATCGGGTAGTCGCCGCAGAAGCACGCCGTGCACAGCCGCGAGCGGGGCTGCTCGCTCGCGGCGATCAGGCCCTCCAGCGAGATGTGGCCCAGGGTGTCCGCGCCGATCGACCGCCGGACCCCCTCGACGTCCAGCCCGCTGGCCAGCAGTTCGGCGCGGGTGGCGAAGTCGATGCCGTAGAAGCACGGCCAGCGCACCGGCGGTGAGGCGATCCGCACGTGCACCTCCAGAGCACCGGCCTCGCGCAGCATGCGGACCAGCGCGCGCTGGGTGTTGCCGCGCACGATCGAGTCGTCGACGACGATCAGGCGCTTGCCCCGGATGACGTCGCGGAGCGGGTTGAGCTTCAGCCGGATGCCGCGCTGGCGGATGGTCTGGCTCGGCTGGATGAACGTGCGCCCGACGTAGGCGTTCTTCACCAGGCCCTGGCCGTACGGGATGCCCGAGCCCTGCGCGTAGCCGATCGCCGCGGGAGTGCCCGACTCCGGCGTGGGGATCACCAGGTCCGCCTCCACCGGCGCCTCCTGCGCCAGCAGACGGCCGATCTCGACGCGGGTGGCGTGCACCGAGCGCCCGGAGATCACGGTGTCCGGACGGGCGAGGTAGACGTACTCGAAGGCGCAGCCCTTGGGCTCGGGCGCGGCGAAGCGGGAGCTGCGGATGCCGTCCGCGTCGATCGCCAGCAGCTCGCCGGGCTCGACCTCGCGCACCGTCAACGCGCCGACGATGTCCAGCGCCGCAGTCTCGCTGGCGATGACCCAGCCGCGCTCCAGGCGGCCGAGCACGAGTGGCCGGACGCCGTGCGGGTCGCGCGCGGCGTAGAGGGTCTGCTCGTCCGCGAAGGCCAGCGAGAACGCGCCGCGCAGCCGGGGCAGCAGCCGCATCGCGGACTCCTCGACCCCGACGTCGGCGGCGGATCCGGCGAGCAGCTCGCAGATCAGGTCCGAGTCGGTGCTGGCCTGCACGCCGTTGCGGCCGTTCCCGGCGCCGTTGCGCAGCGCCATGACCTCGTCGCGCAGCTCGGCGCTGTTGACCAGATTGCCGTTGTGCCCCAGGACGATGCCGCTGCCGGTCGCCGTGGTGCGGAACGTCGGCTGGGCGTTCTCCCAGGTGGTGGAACCGGTCGTGGAGTACCGGACGTGGCCGACGGCCAGGTGCCCGTGCAGCGAGGACAGCACCTGCTCGTCGAAGACCTGGCTCACCAGGCCGAGGTCCTTGAAGACCACGGTGCGCCGCCCGTCCGAGACGGCGATGCCGGCGGCCTCCTGGCCGCGGTGCTGCAGCGCGTAGAGCCCGTAGTAGGTGACCTTGGCGACGTCCTCGCCGGGCGCCCAGACGCCGAACACGCCGCATTCCTCGCGCGGGCCGGGGTCGATCTCGGTGTCGTCCACGCGATCCTCGTCGGAGCTCGGGGGATAGGTGTGGTGCTCGTTCCGAATGGAACTCAACGCACATCTCCTGCGATCGGCACACGACGCGGTCCGCGCCCCGTTCACTCCATGTTACGCCGCCCGAGGTCGGCCACCGACTCCGTGGGACCCGCCTCACCGAGCCACCGGCCTTGGCCCAGGTCATGACCGAGAGCGGTGAACCACTCCATCTGCTGCACCGCCTTCCCCTATTCAGCCGTCATCTCCAGTCGAGGAGATCCGCCATTCAGATCAACACGGGATCGGCGTGCCGGTGGCGCAGAGCGTCGACGAAAGAGCCGTCGATCTTCAGGGTGTGTACGGGAGCCCGAGCCGCACCAGGCCGGAGCAGCCGGTGCCGATGTCGTCGGGCGCGAGCCGGACACCGGTCGCACGCAGCGCCGACAGCGCCGCCTCCGCGTCCCGCATGACGGCCTGCTCGGTGATCTCGAACTGGATCTTCCGCGGAGGCAGGTGCGTGAGATCTATCACAGTCATGACCTCGGCCACCGACCCGGCTCCGAAAGCTCGACCGGCGCGACGTCGACCCGCACGTGCGGCGCTCGCACGCCCAGCTCGGGCCACGATGCCGCGGCCTGCCGGCACGCCTCGGTGAGGCCCGCACGCGCCCACGCCGGGATGCTCCGGGGCGAGCCCGGGGCAGCGGCACGGCCGGCAGGCTGGGGGGTACTCCGCACAGCGCGCCACCTCCCGAGAACGTCCTGCCGGGCCTGGCGACGGCCGGACCGATCGGCCTCGATCCGCATACCCGGACGCCACCAGGAGGGCGCGTGACGGCACGGTCACTTCTCGTCGCACCTCGGCCGGCCGAGGGGTAGGTATCGGGAGATCTCCGCAGCCCGGCCCCCCGATGCGACGAGCACGCCGTTCGCGACAGCAGCCGCCCAGTCGACACGACCGGTCGCGAGCGCGAGCCACGTCCGCGCGTCGGTCTCGACGACGTTCGGGGGTGTGCCCCGGGTGTGCCGTGGACCGGCCACGCACTGGACCGCCCCGAAGGGCGGCACGCGGACCTCCACGGTGCGCCCCGGAGCGAGCTCGGCCAGCGCGGCGAGGCTCTCCTTGACCGCGGCGCGCTGCACGGCACGGTCCGGAGCCGGCCCACCGTCGAGCCACGCCTCCAGCGCGACCGCGTCCAGATCACTCACCGGAGCCTCCGTTGCCGCCGTCGCACTACGGCTCCTCCACCACCGCGGAGGTGCTCTCGAACAAGGCCGGCAGGGTGCTCTCCCAGGCCGCGCGCAACTGCGTGAGGTCCAGCGTGCCCACGTCCGCGATCTCCAGCGTCCCGCCGCCGGTGGCGCCCAGCCGCTCGACCGGCACACCCGCCGCCTTCGCCCGGGCGCCGACGGCGTCGGCGTCGGCCGGGTCCACCGTCACGAGCACCCGTCCCGCCGACTCCGCGAACAGGGCGACGAACGGATCGAGCAGACGCGGCAGCACGACCGTCGCCCCGCGGCCGCCGACGAGGCAGGCCTCCACCAGGGCCTGGGCGAGACCGCCGTCGGACAGGTCGTGCGACCCGGTCAGCAGGCCGTCCCCGGCGGCCGCGGCGAGCAGTGCGGCGAGCCGCTGCTCGGCGGCGAGGTCGACCTGCGGCGGACGGCCGCCCAGGTGCCCGTGCGCGACGTGGGCCCACTCGCTGCCGGCGAGCTCGTCGCGCGTCGTCCCGAGGAGCAGCACGGCGTCCCCGTCGCGAACGAACCCGGTGCGGACCCGGCGCGCGACGTCGTCGAGCAGGCCGAGCACGCCCACCACCGGCGTAGGCAGGATCGCCGTCGAGCCGGTCTGGTTGTAGAAGCTGACGTTGCCGCCCGTCACCGGGATGCCCAGCTCCGCGCAGCCGTCGGCGAGCCCGCGCACCGCCTCGGCGAACTGCCACATGACGTGCGGGTCCTCCGGTGAGCCGAAGTTGAGGCAGTTCGTCACGGCCTGCGGCACGGCGCCGGACGTCGCGACGTTGCGGTAGGCCTCGGCGAGCGCGAGCTGGGTGCCCACGTACGGGTCGAGCGCGACGAAGCGGGCGTTGCAGTCGGTCGCCACGGCGATCCCGCGCCCGGTCTCCTCGTCCACCCGGACGATCCCGGCGTCGGCGGGCTGGGCGGACGCTGTGTTGCCGCGGACGTAGCGGTCGTACTGATCGGTCACCCACGCGCGGCTGCACAGGTTCGGCGACGCCGCCATCCGCAGGATCTCCGCGCGCAGTTCGGACGGCGCTGCGGGCCGGGGCAGCCGGTCCGGCACGTCTGCGACGAGCGCGTCCTGGGTCTCCGAGCGGGCGACCGGACGTGCGTAGACCGGTCCGTCGTGGGCGACGGTGCGCGGCGGCACGTCGACGACGGTCTCCCCGTGCCAGGTGATCACCAGCCGGTCGCCGTCGGTGACCTCCCCGATCACCGTGGCGAGCGTGTCCCACTTCGCGCAGACGGCGAGGAAGGCGTCGACGTTCTCCGGTGTCACGACCGCGCACATGCGCTCCTGCGACTCGCTGGAGAGGACCTCGGCCGGGGTCATGCCGGTGGCGCGCAGCGGCACCTGGTCGAGATCGATGCGCATGCCGCCATCGCCTGCGCTCGCGAGCTCGGAGGTGGCACACGACAGCCCCGCGCCGCCGAGGTCCTGGATGCCGACCACGAGCCCGGCGGCGAAGAGCTCGAGGCAGCACTCGATGAGCACCTTCTCGGTGAACGGATCGCCGACCTGCACCGCGGGCAGCTTCTTGCGACCCGTACCCTCGCTGAAGGTCTCGCTGGCCAGCACCGAGACCCCGCCGATGCCGTCGAGACCGGTCCGCGCACCGAACAAGATGATCTTGTTTCCAGCGCCGGAGGCGAACGCCAGGTGCAGGTCCGTCACCCGCATCGAGCCCACGCACAGGGCGTTGACCAGCGGGTTACCGGCGTAGGTGGGGTCGAAGACCACCTCACCGCCGACGTTGGGCAGGCCGAGGCAGTTCCCGTAGCCACCGACGCCCGCGACGACCCCGGGCAGGACCCGGGCGGTGTCGGGCGCGTCTGCGGGGCCGAAGCGCAACGGGTCGGCCACCGCGATCGGCCGCGCACCCATCGCCATGATGTCGCGCACGATGCCCCCGACGCCCGTGGCCGCGCCCTGGTAGGGCTCGACGTAGGACGGGTGGTTGTGCGACTCGACCTTGAACGTCACCGCCCAGCCGTCGCCGATCTCGACGACACCGGCGTTCTCCCCGATCCCGGCGAGCATCCGCTCCTTCATGGCGGCCGTGGTCGTCTCGCCAAAGTAGCGCAGGTGCACCTTCGACGACTTGTACGAGCAGTGCTCGCTCCACATCACCGAGTACATGGCCAGCTCGGCGTCGGTGGGCCTGCGGTCGAGGATCTCCCGGATCCGCAGGTACTCGTCGTCCTTGAGCCCCAGCTCGCGGAAGGGCTGCGGATGGTCGGGGGTGGCGGCGGCGATGTCGACGGTGTCCGTGGGCGGCGGTGCAGGCGTCACGGGCGACCAGCCTACGTACCACCGCCGCCTCACTTCGCGCGGCGTTCGCGGCCCTGCTGCTGTCTTGACGCGCGCAGGACCCGCGACACCGCGCGAGGTGCGGCGCCGTCCAGTCGGCCCTACGCCGATGCCACGGCCGCGAGCACCGCGGTGAACAGGCCGAGGCCGTCCGCCGAGGGCCCGGTCAGAGGGTCGATCGCGTGCTCGGGGTGGGGCATGAGCCCCACGACCCTGCCGTTCGCCGAAGCGACCCCGGCGATGTCGCCCATCGACCCGTTGGGGGCGGCGTCGACGTACCGGAAGACGACGCGACCCTCGCGCTCGAGCTGAACGAGGGTGGCGGCGTCGGCGACGTAGCGGCCCTCCCCGGACTTGAGCGGCACGACGATCTCCTGACCGGCGGCGAACGATCCGGTCCAGGCGGTGGCGGCGGACTCGACGCGCAGCCGCAGGTCCCGGCAGACGAAGTGCAGCCCGGCGTTGCGGGTCAGCGCGCCGGGGAGCAGGCCCGCCTCGCAGAGGATCTGGAAGCCGTTGCAGATGCCGAGCACCGGCATGCCGCGGTCCGCGGCGGCCACGACCTCGTCCATGATCGGCGCGCGGGCGGCGATGGCTCCGGCGCGCAGGTAGTCGCCGTAGGAGAAGCCGCCGGGCACGACGAGCGCATCCACGCCGCGCAGGTCGTGGTCGGCGTGCCAGAGGTGCACGGGCTCGCCACCGGCGATGCGGACGGCGCGCACCGCGTCGACATCGTCGAGAGTGCCGGGGAAGGTGATGACGCCTACTCGCACGGCGCCACCCTGACGAGCAGGTGTCGCGCGCTCACGGCGCCACCGAAGACGAGCAGGTGTCGCGCGCTCATGCCCGCGTCACCCGCCAGTCTTCGATCACCGGGTTCGCCAGCAGGCTGCCCGCGATGCGGTGCAGCGTGTCGTCGTCAACGGCGTCGTCGACCTCCAGCTCGAAGTGCTTTCCCTGGCGGACCTCGGTCACGCCGGCGACCCCGAGGCGGTGCAGCGCCCCCGCGACGGCCTGGCCCTGCGGGTCGAGGATCTCGGGTTTGGGCATCACGTCCACCACGACTCTGGTCACGCGGCCAGCGTAGGCCCCGGTGGTGGGAGAGTGGGTTCATGGAGGTCACCCACTTCGGACACTCGTGCGTGCTGCTCGACACCGGTGCGGCCCGGCTGCTCATCGACCCGGGGAACTTCTCGACGGGCTTCGAGGACGTGACCGGTCTGGACGCCGTGCTCATCACCCACCAGCACCCGGACCATCTCGACCTGGAGCGCCTGCCCGCGCTGCTGCGGGCGAACCCGGGCGCGCGGCTGATCATGGACAGCGGGACCGCCGGACAGCTGGACGACCTGGCCGTCGACCGGGAGCACGAGACCGTCGAGCCGGGGACGACCCTGCGGGTCGCCGGCGCGCGGATCGAGGTGCTCGGCGGTCAGCACGCGGTCATCCACCCGGAGATCCCGCGGATCGTGAACAACGGCTACCTCCTCGACGGCACGCACTTCCATCCCGGTGACGCGCTGGACACGGTGCCGGAGAACCTGGAGGTGCTGTTCCTGCCGACGTCGGCGCCGTGGCAGAAGCTGTCGGAGGCCGTGACCTACCTGCGCGCGGTCGCCCCCCGCACGGCGGTGCCGATCCACCAGGGCATCCTCGCCGTGCCGGGCATGTACTACGGCCACTTCGAGCGCCTGGGCCCGGAGGCGACCACGGTCCGGGTCCTGGACCCGGCCACCCCCACCACGCTGTAGCCACAGGTCGCCACATTCGCCGCACCCGTGCGCACCCGGGCCGCTCGTGCACACCCCAGTCCAGCCGTGCACACCCCAGGGGGTGTGCACGGCCGGCGCCGGGTGTGCACGGGCGCAGATCAGCGGGTCAGCCGTAGCGCCTCAGCTCGTGGAAGAAGTCGTCGATGACGCGGAGCTCGCCGGAGTGGGCGATCTCGTCGTAGACGTACTTGCCGACGGCGAGGTCGAGGACACCGAGGCCGAAGGGGGAGAAGATCACAGGACGGTCCGCGGGGACCGTGACCCGCCCGGTCATGACGTCGTCGAGGGTCCCCGTGAGGAAGTCCCGGTTGCCGGTGCGCTGCTCGACCAGGTGCGGCGAGGTGTTCGCCTTGAGGCAGTGCTCGACGTCGTCGACGACGTTGGTGGAGGCGAGCAGGATCTCCGGGGCGAGGTCGCGCAGCGACACGTGCAGGACCAGCGGGTTGTGGTCGAACCACGAGACGTCGTGGACGTGCGGTTCGCCTGCGATCGTGGCGAAGACGACCAGATCGCTCGACCGGATCAGCGCCTCCGCGTTGTCGTGCACGACCACCTGCCCTCCGGTGCCGGAGTGGTCGAGGTAGCCGCGGAAGCCGGCGGCGCTGTCCGCCGACAGGTCGAACACGTGGGTCTCGTCGAACGTCCAGCCGGTGCCGGCGAGGAAGCTGTGGATGTAGCGGGCGATCAGACCGACCCCGAAGAACCCGACCCGAGTCGGCCGCGGCCGGCCCTGGCTGAGTCGGTCCGCGGCCAGCGCCGCGGATGCCGCGGTCCGGGTGGCGCTGATGATCGAGCTCTCCAGGACGGCGAAGGGGTAACCGGTGTCGTGGTCGTTCAGGATCAGCACCGCCGACGCGCGAGGGATGCCTGCCGCCACGTTCTCCGGGAAGCTGGAGATCCACTTGAGGCCGTCCACCCGCACCTGCCCGCCGATCGACGCGGGCAGGGCGATGATCCGGGAGGACGGGCGGTCCGGGAAGCGCAGGAAGTACGAGGGCGGGTTGACCGAGTCGCCCGCGCCGTGCCACCGGTAGGTGGCCTCGACCAGCTCGACGATCCGCTTCTCCTGGCCCTGCAGCGCCTGCTGGACCTGCGCCCCGGAGATCACGGAGAACGGCGGTACGACGGGCGCCTCCGCCGGAGCGGGGCCGGTGGCGGTCATCGGGTCACCGCGATCGTCGGCGAGCAGTCGGCCAGGGCGACCGGGTTGGCCATCCCGACCAGCACCTCACGCTCCCCGGTGTAGGCCTCGCGGCTGTGTGCAGTGCGGATGTTGTCCACCAGCAGCAGGTCCCCGGGCTGCCAGGCCTCGCGGGCGGTGTTGGCCTCGCTGATCCCGTTCAGCAGGTCCACGATGTCCTTACCGATCGGGTCACCGTTGCCGAAGCGTGTGTTGAACGGCAGGCCGTCCTCGCCGTAGACCTCGACCAGGTACTCGCGCACGTCCTCGGCCAGCGTCCACTGGTTGAGGAAGGCGATCTGGTTGAACCAGCACGGCTGCCCGGTGACCGGGTGGCGCACGATCGCGCTGCGCCGCTGCCGGGTGCGCAGGCCGCCGTCGGGCTGCCAGGCGAACTCGATGCCGTTGACCCGGCAGTAGTGCTCCACCGCGGCCCGGTCGTCGGTGCCGAACGCCGCGGTCCAGTCCGCCCCGATCTCCTCGCCGTAGGTGCGGGTGAGCATCCAGCCCTCCCGCGCGAACCGGTCGACCAGCGGCCGCGGCAGGCTGTTCAGCACGGTCGGTGAGTCGGCCACGGCCGTGGCCCCGCCCTGGGTCGGCGCGGTGAGGCAGGCGAACATCATCGTGCCGGGGAACTGGAGGGTGTAGCTCATCTCGTGGTGCATGCACATCTGCTGGTTGGCAGGCCATTTCGTCGAGGAGTACACGCCCTCGGCGTAGGCCTGCCGCGGGGCGAAGGACTCCCGCTCGGCCATCAGGCCGGAGCCGGCCAGCGCGCGGAAGACCGCGCCCACCGCGGCGGCATCACGCAGGCCGAGCCCGCGGATCAGAAGCACCCCGCGCTCGAGCAGGGTGGCGCGCAGCGCGTCCCGGTGCGTTGCGGCCCAGCGGGCCGGGTCACCGACGGCCGTGACAGGTAGCAGCGGCGGCCGACGGGGAGCCTGGAGCACCTGGAACGGGGAGGCGGAGACGGCGGACGACATGGAGAGGTCCTTTCGGTCGATCGGACAGGTAACCAGGGGAGCGTGGAGGTCGTGATCCGGCGCGGGCGGACGTGTCGTGGCCGGATCGGTCACTGACACTGCATCACGGCCGCCGCCGCCTCGGCCGGTCGGGTACGCAGGAAGTAGTGGCCGCCGTCGGTGAGCTCGTGCAGGTCGACCTGGTCGGCCAGCAACCGCCACTCGCGGTGGCGCTGGGCGACGTCGGCGGTGCTCGGGTCGTCCGCAGCGGCGACGACGGTGATCGGCGCCGCCAGCTTCGGCGCGGAGGGATTGTCGAGCTCGCCGAGGAAGTGGCGGTGGGCCGCGAGGCAGTCGTGCCGGTAGGCGGCTCCGACCTGCCCTGCCCGCTGAGCGTCCAGCTCGTCGAGGGCGGTGTACCCGCCGGCGACGGCGAGCCGGGCGGCGATCTCGCGGTCGGTCTGCCCGGCCAGTTCCGCCATCGCAGCACGCCGCCGGTCGGCGTCACCGAGTAGCTGCGCGCCCAGGAACACCCGCCGCACCGGGACCCCCCGGGCCTCGAGGGCGCGGGCCGTGGCGACGGCCGTCGCCGTGCCCACCGAGTGCCCCCACAGCAGGACGTCGGTCAGCCCGCGGCGGGCGATCTCCGCCACGACCTGCTCGACGACCTGGTCGATCGACGCGAACGGCTCGCTCTCACCGGCGAGGTCGTGCCCGGGCAGCTCGACGGCGTACACCGCGACGCGGCCCCGGAGTGCCCGGGCCATCGGCTCGAAGTTCACCGCGTTCCCCCCCGCGTACGGGAAGCAGATCAACGCGCCTGCGGAGGCATCGCCGGGCTGCGCGAGCGTCTGCAACAGCCCCGCACGCGACTCGACGGGCCCGGCGGCCGGCCCGGACCGATCGTCGATCAACGCGGCCAGGTCCGCGAGCACCGGGTGCCGCGTGACGTCTTTGAGCGAGACCGTCCTCTTCAGCGCGATCGCCAGCTTCACCGCGGACAACGACGACCCGCCGCGGTCGAAGAAGTGGTCGAGGCGACCGATCTGGTCTTCGGCGACCCCGAGCACGGCGGCGTAGGCCGCGGCCAGCCGCTGCTCGGTCGCGGTGCGCGGCGGATCCCCCTCCGCGGTCACCTCCAGCTCGGCGGCGAGCGCCGTCAACGCCTTCGTATCGATCTTGCCGTTCGCGGTGAGCGGCAGCTTGTCCCGCCGGTGGAACGCCACCGGGACCATGTAGTGCGGCAGCGACCGGCCCAACCGCTCCCGCAGGACCTCGGCCTCGATCGCCTGCACGCCCGCGTAGAAGGCCACCAGGTACCTGCCGCGGTCGGGCCGCTCGGCCACCACCACCGCCGCATCGTCGACGCCCGGCACCCGCAGCAGTGCGTTGTCGATCTCCCCGATCTCGATCCGGAAACCGGAGATCTTGACCTGCGAGTCGCGCCGGCCGAGGAACTCCAGCTTGCCGTCGGGCGTCCAGCGTCCGTAGTCGCCGCCCTTGTACAGCCGCGTCGCCGGCCGGTGGGGATCGTTCAGGTAGACCGCTCGGGTCCGGTCCGGGTCGTTGATGTACCCGCGGCCCACGCAGACGCCGGAGAAGCAGATCAGGCCGGGGGCACCCAACGGCACCGCTACGAGGTTCTCGTCGACCACGTACACGGCCACGTTCTGCACCGCAGGCCCCAACGGCACCCGGTCCCCCTCGGGGGCCCGGTGCATCACCTCGTGGTTCGTGTCGTCCGACGTCTCGGTCAACCCGTAGGCGTTGACCAGCGCGATCCCCCGGTCAACCGCGAAGAACCGCTGCGCGAGCTCCTTCTTCAACGCCTCGCCGGTGGCCGACACGCACGTCAGGTCGGGCAGGTCACGCGGGTGCTGCTCCAGGAACGACAGCACCGCCTCCAGGTACGACGGCACGACCTGCAGCACGTTCACCCGGCTGTCGACGATCGTGTCGACGAACCGCTCGACATCGAGGATCACGTCCTGCTCGACGAGCACCGTCCGGCCGCCCACCAGCAGCGCCGACACCAGCTGCCACAGCGAGATGTCGAAGCACTGGGGCGCGATCTGGGCGACCACCGCCCCCTCCCCGACCCCGAGGTCGTGGATCTTGGCGTGGAGGTGGTTGAGCATTCCCGCCTGCTCGCACATCGCTCCCTTCGGCTCACCGGTGGAGCCGGAGGTGAAGTAGATGTAGGCCAGCTGATCCGGCCCGACCGTGACTCCCAGGTTCGCGTCGGCGTGGTCCTCCGCGTAGGCGTCGTCGACCAGCAGGACCCGCGCCCCGGGAACCGAGTCCAGCGCCTTGTCCAGCGTGGTGGTGCTCCCGGTCTCGGTCAGCACCAGCCCGCAGTCCGCCCGAGTCAGCGTCTTCGCGATCCGGTCCGCCGGGAAGTGCGGCTCGATCGGCAGGTACACCCCACCCGCCTTGAACACCGCGAGCACCGACGCCATCCAGTCCAGGTTGCGCTCGGTGACCACCGCCACCACACCCTCGCGCTGCAGCCCTCCGGCCAGCAGCGCCCGCCCCAGACGGTTGGCCCGCGCGTTGAGCTCCCGGTAGCTCCACACCCGACCCCGGTGCACAGCGGCCACCGCGTCCGGCTGGGCGGCCACCCGCTCCTCGAACAGCTCGTGGAACCGCCGATCCGGCAACTCCCGGCGCGGACCCGCCAACCCCTCCAGCTGGAACCGCATCTCCTCGGCCGACAGCAGGGTCTGCCCGTGGTGATCCGCGTCCGGGTCGCTCGCGATCAACGCCAGCGCGGTCAGGTGGTATCCGGCGATCCGGGAAGCGGCGTCGGCATCGAGCGCCTCGGTCCGGTAGCGCAACCGCAACGCCGGCCCGCCGCCCTCGTCCACGACCCCCACGCGCAACACCGCACCGTCGACGAGGTCGCCGTCACCCGCCGGGTCGACCACGGTCGTGAACGACGGGCCGGCCACGCCCAGCTCGCGGCGCAGGTCGTCGACCGCGACGTCAGCGTGGTGGAGCAGCTCCCGCCTCGCGCGAGCCACCCCCTCCACGACGCTTCCCCACGCGGCCGGCTCGGTGGTCAACGGGCACGGCAGCACCCGGCCACCCGGGGTGGCGTACCCGGCCACCACGTCGCGCTCACCCGACAGTGCCGCCAGGACGACCGCGTGCACGGCCAGCAACGTCACGTCCGGTTCGGCGGCCGGCCCGCGCAGTGCCGCAGCTCCGGCCTCCGAAATCGCCATGGTGACCTCGCCGACCCCCGGCCGCGGGTCCGACGTCCATCGCGGGATCACGGTGGCCCCACCGGCAACCAGTACGCCCTGCCAGTACTCCCGGCCGGCCTTCGCAGGCATTCCTGTCAAGTCCTTGTCCTCCGTGCGTCAGTGGTTCTCGGTGCCGGACCGTGCGGTGGTCGACGTGCTCGATTTCGTCTTCGGTGCGTCGCTCGCGGTCTTGGAGCTCGCGGTCTTGGAGCTCGCGGTCTTGGGGCTCGTGGTCTTGGGGCTCGTGCTCTTCGGGCTCGTGCTCTTGGTCGGTGCCGCCGCGGTGGTCCGCCGCGACGCCGTGGTCCCCGGCGACGTCGCCTTCTGCGTGCGCACCGCGGTCGACGTCGGCGCTGCTCCCGACGTGCGACGCGGCGGCGCAGCGACGGAACGGGATCGGGTGGGCGACGAGGCGGTGGTGGCCGTCGGGGTCGGCGGGACGGCATCCGGGGTGTCGTCCGCTGCGTCGTCGGTGGCGTCGTCGGTGGCGGCGGCGGTGGCGTCGGCGGCGTCCGTCGCGGGGTCGTCGGGCGCGACCGCGGGGGGCATCGGTGCGGCCGCCGCCGACCTCACCGGCATGGGCACCCCGACAGCCATCGCCACCCCACCGGACAGCGTCAACACGATCAAGCTCGCCAAGGCGGTGGAGGCGCCGGCCCGCACGAGACGGCGCCCCGACCGCCTGCCGAGGTCGGGTGGCGGCGTGCGATCGCTGTCCGGCGGGCGGGAGGCCCGCTCGACCGGCCGGAGGTCCCCGTCGACGACGAGGACATCACGCAGGTCGTCGAAGCTGTCGAAGATCTCGACGGCCGGGTTTCCGCCCCACCGGCCCTGCGGGGCGATCTCCTCGCCCTTCATGAGGAAGGAGTCGGGTGCGAGCACCGCCCCTTCCCCCACCGTCACGCCGTAGTGCACGAACGAGCTCACCCCGAGAGTGCACCCGGCGCCGAGGACGGTCCGGTCGGACTTGAACGCTCCGTCCTCCTGCGAGTGGCACTGGATGACGGTGCCGGCGTTGAGCGTGCAGCCGTCGCCGATGGTCGTGAACGTGCGCTCGGTCAGGCGGCAGCCGTCGTCGAAGACCCGGCGCCCGATCCGGACACCCAGCAGCCGCCAGATGACGTTCTTGAACGGGGTGCCGTCGAACACGGTGTAGTAGGTGTCCGCAGGCACCTTCCAGGCCCGCTCGTGCCGCCAGAAGCCGTGGGCGTAGATCGAGCAGCCCGACGGGGCCAAGATCTGCAGGGGTTCCACGGCCCGCTCGACCGCCACGAAGTAGACGACGGTGAACAGCAGGCCGGCGAGGCTGAACGGCACGAACGACGCTGCGCCCCACACCTGGTAGAAGTTCGCCGCTCCCAGGGACAGCATCGTGATCCCGAACAGGTGGCCCCACCGCGTCAGGAGCCGTATCCCGATCGAGACCGCGTTGTGCCGGTTCTTGGCGCGCAGCTTGCGGCGCAGCTCGTCGGGGTCGCCCACGTCGAGGTTGCTGTCGCGTGCGACCGTCCGCGGGATCTCGAAGCTGGGCGAGCCCAGCAGGCCGACGCCCTCCCGGACCTCGCCCTCGATCGGCACCATGGCCTTGGTCGCGACCAGGCAGTTGTCGCCCGTGCGGCCCTGCGCGGGGTAGTAGATCTGGTTGCCGAGGAAGTTGTCCCGGCCGATCGACACCTCCGACAGGCGGAACGACGAGTTGGAGAAGTCGGCGTTCATCAGCGCCAACCCGTCGGCCACCACGGTCCCGGTACCGATCGAGCTCAGGTACGGGTTCTCGTGCTGCACCGCCATGCCGAAGTTCGACCCCGTCTGCACGACCGGGGTGAGCTTGTAGCCCAGGCTGCGCAGGTAGCCGACGATGTAGGAGCTGTCGCCGAACAGCTCGGTGAAGGACTTGCGGTTGGTCAGCCGCACGATCACCCGATGCACCCAGTAGTGGAAGCCGTAGAGCCGGTACACCCGGTCGGGCGCGATGGTCAGGTTGAACAGCCGCGGGACCGTGACGACGAAGAGGAAGCCGAGCAGCGTGAAGCCGAGGAACAGCACGACCGACGCGACCAGGCACTCGGCGAAGAACTCCCAGGTCTGGAAGGCCGCCGACCCCGAGTCCAGCAACCGGGCCAGCAGCGGGACCTCGACGAACAGCAGGCGCAGCGCCACGAACCCCAACGGCACGGACACCACCAGCAGGTTCACCAGCTGGACGAGAGTGAAGACGACTCGGCGCATCGTGCTGGGGGAGGCGGACGCGACCGTCCGGTAGTCGACCTCGGTGCGCTCGGCGGGCGAACCGTGCCAGCGCTCGCCTGCCGGCACCGCCTGCCCGGCGTGGAGCGACGACGTGTGGCCCAGCTGAGCCCCGTCGCCCATCGACGTCTCGATGTCGAGAACCGTCTTCTCGCCGACGAACACGTCCTTGCCCAGGGTGACCGCGCCGGTCTGGATCACGCCGTCGTGGGCCCGGTAGCAGCTGATGAAGGCGTCCTTGCGGATCACCGTGCCGGCGCCGATCGTGAGCAGATCCGTGCAGACGGGCACGTTCGGGGCGAAGATCGCGACACCGCGCCCGACCTTCGCGCCCAGTGCCCGCAGGTAGAACACGTACAGCGGGGACCCGGCGAACAGGGCCAACGGGCTCGACCGGACGAGGATCTTGACCGTCCAGAACCGGACGTAGGCCAGGCTCCAGACCCGGATCTGCATCGGTCGCCACCGACCGACCAGCACCCACTTCGCCACGATCGGCAGGGCACACATCGCGGCGAAGGTCCCGGAGGCGAACACCAGCGACCGCAGGTAGAGGTCCCACCACGTGACCCCATCGGTGATCCACTCGAAGCCGCGCACGGCGACCAGGGAGGCGACCGACGAGTACGCAACGAAGATCAGAAACTGCAGCACCCCGCACAGGACGTAGCGCGGCGTGCCGACCGGCGCCCCTGCCTCCGGTGCCGGGACCGGCACCGTGACGGGGGCAGGTCGATCCGGAGTGGCATCCCCGGCTGACGACGCCGCGACAACCGAAGCCTGCGCAGCGACGGGCGCGAACGCGGCAGCCAGGCGGTCGGCCGTCGGGTGCGCGTACACGTCCTTGATCGACACCGACGGCAGGTCGTCCCGCTTCCGCGCCCGGGCACAGAACCGCGCCATCACCATCGAGTCCGCACCCAGGTCGTCGAAGAAGTGCGCATCGACCGACACCTGATCCACGCCCAGAACCCCCGCCAACACCTCC
>JAEUJO010000211.1 GCA_016794615.1 Pseudonocardia sp.
GGGAGGACGTCTGTGACAGCGAACGTCATGGTCATCGTGGAACGGCAGTTCGACTACCCCCGGCCCGAGGTGTTCCGGGCCTGGACGGCCCCCCAGGAGATGTCGCGCTGGCGCGGCAGTCCCGGGTGGCACGTGGAGACCGAGACGGTCAGCTCGGAGTTGCGGCTGGGCGGCCAGCACCATCATGTCAAGATCCGCGACAACGACCCGTCGGTGCGGGTCACCACCGACGCGGTCTTCACCGAGTACTTCGACCCCGACGTCTTCGTGGCCCGCCAGCACATCACGGGTGACCCGGGGATCGACCCGGACGTTCCGCTGGAGCTGCGGGTGGAGTTCACGAAGACCGGCCGCAACGGCACCCTCGTGCGGATCGTCCAGGGGCCCTACGAGCCCGACGTCGCCGGCTTCCACGGCCGGGGCTGGGAGCTGGAGCTCAACCGCCTCGAGGACCACCTCGCCGGCTCCCGTGCCAAGGGCCTGACGACATGACCGAGGTGGCGAAGGGGCCGGTGACGCACGCGACGATCGTGCGCGAGAAGCCGCTGATGAACATGCGGCAGATCCTGCTGATGAACCTCGGCTTCTTCGGCATCCAGTACAGCTTCGGGATGCAGCAGACCGCGGTGAACCCGATCTACAGCTTCCTCGGGGCCTCGCCGGACGACCTGCCGCTGCTCAACCTCGCCGGTCCGATGACCGGCCTGCTGATCCAGCCGCTGATCGGGGCGCTGTCCGACCGGACGTGGAGCCCCCGGTGGGGGCGGCGCAAGCCGTTCTTCCTCATCGGCGCGATCGGGTGCAGCATCTGCCTGTTCCTGTTCCCGTTCGTCGCCGCGGTCTGGATGGCGGCACTGCTGCTGTGGGTGCTCGACGCGAGCAACAACACGGCCATGGAGCCCTACCGGGCGTTCATCGCGGACAAGCTGCCGCCGCAGCAGCTGGCCAAGGGCTTCCTGGCGCAGAGCTTCTTCACCGGGTTCGGCATCACCCTGGCCAACGTCTCGCTGTTCATCTTCCAGACCCTGATCACCGGGGCGACCGACGCGGGCATCCCGTACTGGGTCGTCGGGTCGTTCATCCTCGGCTCGGTCTGCTCGATCGCGACGGTCCTGGTGTCGGTCATCAGCACGCCGGAGATCCCGCCGAGCCCCGAGGAGCTGGCGGCGCTGCGCGCCAAGAAGGGTGGCCTGCGCCCGGCGCTGCACGAGATCTGGGAAGCGATCGTCGAGATGCCCGGCGAGCTGCGCAAGCTCGCGCTGGTCTACCTGTTCCAGTGGTACGCGATGGTCTGCTACTGGCAGTACGTGTCGCTGTCGATCGCCAAGTCGGTGTTCGGGGCGACCCCGGAGGACCCGGGGTACGCGGACGCGGTGGCCTGGACCGGCCTGGTCAACGGCTGGTACAACATCGTCACGTTCCTGGTCGCGTTCCCGCTCGTGGCCTTCGCGAAGAAGCGGGGCGCCAAGCTGGTGCACGCATCCTGCCTCCTGCTGGCGACGATCGGCCTGCTGATCTTCCCGCATCTGGCGAACAAGTACCTGCTGTTCATCCCGATCATCGGGCTGGGGGTCGCCTGGGCGTCGATCATGGGCGTTCCGTACATCATGGCGGTGCGGATGATCCCGTCGACGCGGTACGGCGTGTACATGGGGATCATCAACATGATGATCGTCATCCCGATGCTCATCCAGACCGTGACGTTCGGATGGATCTACAAGCACGTGCTGGGCGACAACCCGAACAACGCCATCACCTTCGCGGCGATCCTGCTCGCCTGCGCGGCGGCGGCGATGATGTGGATCAAGGAGCCGCCGATCGTGCGGGACGTCGACGACATGCTCGCGATGCCGGCGGGCGGGGGCCACTGAGCAGGGGCCACTGAGCAGGGGCCACCGCGGGGTGGGATCGGCGGGTCGGGGCCCGCTGAGCTGAGCAGATCGTTATAGCGTGGGGCCGGTGGGTGTTCTCGCCGCCGGCCTCGCGCTCGTCGCCGCCGCGTTGTTCGCCGTGGCCGCGGCGGCGCAGCAGCACGCGGCCGCCCGCGTCCCGGCCGACGGGTCTCGCGGCCTGCGGCTGGTCGGCGCGCTGGCGCGCACGCCGCTGTGGTGGGTCGGGGCCGTCGGCGACAGCCTCGGCTACGTCGCCCAGGCCGCCGCGCTCGGGCTGGGCTCGCTGCTGCTCGTCCAGCCGCTCCTGGTCACCACGCTGGTATGGGCGCTGCCGCTGCAGTCGTGGTGGTCGCGCCGCCCGCCGCGGGCGACGGACGTGGCGTGGGGGCTCGCGCTGGTCGCCGCGCTGGGGACGTTCGTCGTGGTCGGGGAGCCGACAGCGGGCCTGGACCGGGCTCCGCTGGAGCGCTGGCTGCCCGCTGCCGCCGTCCTCGGGGCCGTCGTGGTGGCCTGTGCGGTCGCCGCGGCCGCCCGCCGCGGCACCACGCGGGCGGTGCTGCTCGCCGTGGTCACCGGTGTCGCCTACGGCGTGGTCGCGGCGCTCACCAAGGGCGTCGTCGACGCGCTGGGCGAGGGCCTGTTCGCGTTGCTGACGACCTGGGAGACCTACGCCCTGGCCGGTGCCGCGATCGCCGGGACGCTGGTGCAGCAGTCGGCCTTCCAGGCGGCCGGGTTGCAGGCGTCGCTGCCGGTGATCACCGTCGGCGAGCCGGTCGTGGCCGTGCTCCTCGGGATGGTCGTGCTGGACGAGCAGGTGCGGGCCGACGGCGCCGAGTGGGTGCTCATCGGCGTCCTCGTCGCGGTGATGGTGGTCGCGACGGTGGCGCTCGCCCGCTCGGCGGCCGGTCAGACGGCCCCGGTGCCGTGATCCGGCGCGGGGCGCCGATGGTGCCGATCTCCCGCCGAGGAAGGCCGACGTCGCCGTGGCCCAGCCAGGTACCCGACCCTGGGCGATCGAGCGTGGCCGGCGGATTCGCCCACACAGGATCGCCGGACGGGGCAGCGGCCCTGCGCGCGAGGGCGGCGGCGTGCCATGATCGATGCATGCCGTCCTTCCGCCACCGGACCGCCCGGGCCGGCGTGCCGGTGCTGGGCGCGGCGCTGCTGGTGGCGCTGGCGTCGTGCGCCGGGCCGTCGGCACCCACCCCGCCCACCCCCGCCGCACCTGTCCCGCCCGCGGTCGCGGCGATGCTCGACGGCTGGCAGCTCACCCTGCCCGTCCCCGGGTCCAAGGGTCGCGCCGAGATCGTCAAACCCGCGACCGTCTCGCCGCCCTGGCTCACCGCCGACGGCGCCGGCCACCTGGTCTTCTTCGCACCGGTGAACGGGGTGACGACGAAGAACTCCGAGCACGCCCGCACCGAGCTGGGCCGCCTGGACAACTTCACCGTCGGCACGGGTCCGCACACGATGACCGCGTCCGTCACCCTGGCGCAGGTGCCCGCGGAGGTCCCGTCGGTGATCATCGGTCAGATCCACGGCGCCGGGGACATCAGCTCGGTGCCGTTCGTGATGCTGTACTACGACGGCGGTGCGGTGAAGGCGGTCGTCAAGCAGGAGCAGTCCGGCAACGCCCACACGAACATCCCGCTGCTGACGTCCGTGCCGGTCGGGGCACCGTTCGACTACTCGATCACCGACGGCGGTGACGGCACCCTCACCGTCACGGCGACCTACCAGGGCCGGACCGTGTCGGGCAGCGCCCCGGTCCCGGCGGCGTTCGCGGGGGCGACGGTGCGGTTCCAGGCCGGTGCCTACCAGCAGGCCCCGTCGTCGGGGACCACCGCGGCGCCCGACGACGGCGCCCGCGTGACGTTCTCGTCGATCAGCGTCGGTACGGGGGCGGCGCCGTCGGCGTCCTGATGCCTGTCCACAGGTCGCGGATGGCACGGGTTCCACGCCGATCGGCGGACACGGGTGTCAGGCCTGGCAGCCCGCGGTCATCTGCGGGTCGGCCGCCACCAGCCCGAGCCGGGCCGTCATCCACGGCAGTGACCGGCGGAACGCGGCGCTCCAGACGTCGAAGGTGTGCCCGCCGCCCGGGGCGACGACCAGGCAGGTCGAGATGCCCGCCGCGGTGGCGAGCGGGGCCAGTCTCTGCGCGGCGGCGAGCGGGTCGCCGTCGTCGCCGCCGACCTCGAACCACCCGCCGAGGGTGCGGAAGGCCGGGTCGCCGGTGGCCAGGAGCTCGGCAGGCTCGTGAGCGGCGAACGCCTGCCGGGACCCGCCGAAGAGTCCGGTGACCGTGCTGTCGGTGTCGGCGTCGGTGTCGCCGACCCGCGGTCCGGACAGCCCGGCGTAGTCGCCGAACGTGCTGAACAGATCGGGGTGGCGCAGCGTCAGCATGATCGCGCAGGAGCCGCCCTCGGAGAGCCCCGCGAGCGCCCACGACCGGCCCGGCGGCAACGTGCCGAACTGCTGCTGGACCGCGGCCGGGACGTCGACCGTCAGGTAGGTCTCGGCGTTGCCGACCGGGCTGTCGACGCACTCCGTGTCCGCGGTCAGGCTGCCGTTGATGTCGGGCATGACCAGCACGGGTGCGACACCGTGGTGCTGGGCGGCCCAGGCGTCGGCGGTCGCGGCCGCCTCGCCGCCGTCGGTCCAGTCCGACGGGTCACCGGGCTCACCGTGCAGAAGCATGATCACGGGCAGGGCGGGCCGATGCCTCGCGAACCACGCCGGCGGCAGGTAGACCTGGGCCTGGCGCGCCGAGAAGTTCGACGTGGTGGGCGCGACGGTGAGCGGCACCACCTGGCCCTTGGCCGGGATCCTGCCGCCGCCGTCGGCGGAGGAGGAGAGCGACGACGCGTCCCCGAGCGCCTCGCCGAGGGTCGGGACGTAGGCGTAGTGGGCGTTGACGACACCCCCGACGGTGAGGAGCGCGAGCAGGACGGCCGCCGTGACGGTGAGCGTGCGCACCACCGGCGAGGCGGGGCGGCGCAGGGCCCGCACGGCCGCGACGACGGCCACCGCACCGAGTGCGAGCACGACGGCCCGGACGGGCCACCACGCCGTGATCGAGAAGCTGCCCAGAACGTCGATCAACGGATCATAGGGCCGATGATCGGTCACGCTGCCCGGTGTGCCGAGGGCGGCGCGGACGGCGAACTCACCCCGCCGACGGTCTTGGGCACGAGCAGGTCCCCGATCACCGGCAGGGCGAGGAAGCCCTCGGCGCCGGCGTAGCGCAGGCCGACCCGGGGCAGGTCCGTGCGGCGGCGATAGGCGAGCACGCGGGGCATCCACTCGGGGTCGAACTTCGCGTTGAAGTCGTGCAGCGACTTGATCTGGAAGAACGGGTTGAGCACGCCCACGGCCCACCGGGCGGCCAGCTGGGTGGCGGTGAACGGCACGTCGTCGGCGAACAGCCGCCCCCACATCGCGAAGTTCATCGACAGCCGAGCCACCCCGCGGTCGCGCAGCGCCGCCGCGGTGGAGGCGATGAGGAACTCCGTCATGCCGTTCGGGGCGTCCGGGTCGTGGCGCATGAGGTCGAGCGTGTATCCGAACGACGGCCCGTAGGCGGGCACCAGGCGCAGGAACCCCGACGGCGTCCCGTCCTCGCGGAGGGCCACGCACAGGAGGAACTCCGGGCTGGCGCCGCCGCCCCGGATGTCCTGCGACAGCGACATCGTGAAGCCGCGCTCGGGATTCTTGCCCCGCCAGCGCGCGCTGATCGCGTTGAGCTGGTCGACCAGCGGGGCCGAGGCGTTCGACTCCGCAATGAGCTGGAAGCGGTGCGTCCGCCCGACGCGGCGGACCGCCGACCGGAGGCTCTTGCGCCGTGCACCCTCGAGCGAGAACCTCCGGCAGTCGATGATCGCTTCGTCGCCCAGGTAGAAGGCCGAGAACCCGCGCGACTCGTACAGCGGCATGCTGGCCTCGCGGGCGGCGAGCAGCGCCGGGGTCCAGGCCCGCGCCTCGCACATCTCGAGGAACTCGTCGAACACGTCCATCACCGACTGCTGCGCGCCGATCGGGTCGCCGGAGACCAGCGCGTAGCCGCCGATGTAGGTGTAGGCGAGGAACGCCTCGCCGTCGCGGGAGAAGAAGAAGTTCTTGTCGTCACGCAGCGCGAAGTAGGCCAGCGTGTCCCAGCCGTAGGTGTGCACGAGGCGCGTGGCGTGCTCCCAGTCGCTCTCGGTGTGTACGGTGCGCGCGACCAGCGGCCGGAACAGCAGGAACGCGAACACGACCAGGCCGACGACACCCAGCGCGACCAGCGTCGCCGGGAAGAAGACCGCGAAGCTCGGCGACCGGAAGGTGTACGGGCCGTCGACCCCCACGAGGCCACCGAACACCGTCTCGAGCACGCCGCCGATGCTCAGCCCCGGGGTGATCCGGCTGCGCTCCGTCCAGAGCGCGACGACGCCGAAGACCAGCACGGCGAGCAGGTACAGCGGCACGAACCGGACGAGGCGGAACAGCGACGGCGGGTCGACCGGCGCGCCGAAGGACCGCCGGTAGGCGATGAGCGCGACCAGCATGCCGACGCAGAACGCCAGCGCGATCGGGTGCGGCCCCTTGACCACGTGCGCGAGGGCGCCGAGCGCGAACAGCGCCACCCCCAACCGCCAGGCCGCGTGTTTGCGCTTGCCGAGCTGGTCGGCCAGGAGGATGAGCAGCAACCCGACGATCACCGACACGACGTGGCCGACGATGGGCACCCACAGCGGCCCGATCGCGTCCTCGCGCGCGCCGAACCGCGAGTGCACGAACGGGATCATGCTGAGCAGCTGGAGCACGCCGCAGAGCGCGGTGAGCCCGGCGATCGTTCTGACGGCGTGCTGGTGCTGCTCGCGGGGCTCGGGCGGCGTGATGGTGTGGGTCGACGGGGCCATGCTCGGCAGGGCGACGACGGACGTGGGGGCCGCGCCGTCGACGTTCGGGCCCGCGACGTTCGGGCCCGCGACGTTCGGGCCCGCGACGTTCGGGCCCTCGACGCTCGGACCGGCGACGCTGCCCGGTGCGATGGGCGTCGGCGCGGCGAGCGGGCGCGGCGCCCCACCCGGTCCGCCACCCGGCGGTGGGGCGAACTCGGGGCGCAGCGTCGGGAAGAGGATCACCTCGCGGATCGAGTCGACGCCGGCCAGTAGCATCACCAGCCGGTCGATCCCGATCCCGAGGCCGCCCGTCGGCGGCATCCCGTGCTCCAGCGCGCGGATGTAGTCGTGGTCGACGTCGCCGGCCTCCGGGTCGCCGCCCTGCTTGGCGCGCGCCTCGGCCTCGAACGCGGCGAGCTGCTCGGCCGGGTCGTTCTGCTCGCTGTAGGCGTTGCACAGCTCGAACCCGGCGACGATCAGCTCGAAGCGCTCGACGTAGGCCGGGTCGTCGCGGTGCACCCGGGCCAGCGGCGACACCTCGCGCGGGTAGTCGATGCAGAACACCGGTCCGACGACGTCGTGCTGCACCTTCTCGTCGTAGACCTCCTTCATGAGCCTGCCCGCGCCCCAGCTGCTCTCGTAGGGGATGTGCAGGCGGTCGAGGACGGCCCGGGCCTGCGCGATCGGCATGTCCGGGTGCATCGTCGCGCCGGTCCTCTCCGCGATCATGTCGGCGAACCGGGCGCGCGGCCAGGGCGTCGTGAGGTCGATGGCCTGCCCGGCGTGGTGCACCGTGGTCGCGTCGCCGAGCGCGGCCTTCGCCGCCGCGGACACGAGGCCTTCGGTCAGGTCCATCATGTCGTGGTAGTCGGCGAAGGCCTGGTAGGCCTCCAGCATCGTGAACTCGGGGTTGTGCCGCGTGTCGATGCCCTCGTTGCGGAACACCCGTCCGATCTCGAACACCCGCTCCAGCCCGCCGACGATCAGCCGCTTGAGGTGCAGCTCCAGCGCGATCCGGAGGTAGAGGTCGATGTCCAGGGCGTTGTGGTGGGTGACGAACGGGCGGGCCGACGCGCCGCCCTGGATCGTCTGCAGCACCGGGCCCTCGACCTCGGTGAAACCCAGGCCGTCCAGGTGGCTGCGGATCGCGTGGATCGCGGCGTGCCGGATCCGGAAGATCTCGCGGGTGCGCTCGTTGGCCTCGAGGTCGACGTAGCGCTGCCGGTAGCGGGTCTCGACGTCGGTGAGCCCGCGGTGCTTGTCGGGTGGCGGCAGCAGCGCCTTGGCCAGCAGCGCGAACTCCCCGACGCGGACGGAGAGCTCGCCGCGCCGGGTGGTCATCACGGTCCCTGCGACGCCGACCCAGTCGCCGCGGTCGAGCTCGTCGAAGTCGCGGTGCACCGCGGTGCCGACGACGGCGGTGTCGACGAAGAGCTGGATGGCCCCCGTGCGGTCGCGCAACGTGGCGAAGGTCAGCCCGCCCTGGCGGCGGATGAGCTCCAGCCGGCCGGCGATGTGGACCTGGTGCTCGGTGACCTGGTCGGGATCGAGCCCGGCGTGAGCAGCCCGGATGCCGGCCGCGGTGGCGTCGGTGGGGTAGCGGTAGGGGTAGCCGGAACCGCGTGCCTGGTCGGCTTTGCGGAGCCGTTGCTCGCGCTGGCTGTCGGCAGAGGTGTCGGCATCCGGAACCACACGGCCGACGATAGGAGGCCGGGCACGGGGCCGTACAG
>JAEUJO010000218.1 GCA_016794615.1 Pseudonocardia sp.
CCCGAGACCCGGAGCTGGTCGCCCTGGATCTGGGCCTGCACGCCCTTGAGCTTCTCGTCACGGATGACCTTGCTGATCTCCTTGGCCTTGTCCGCGGCGATCCCCTGAAGGATCTTGCCCCGCACCTTGTAGGTCCTCCCGGACACCGCGGGCTCGTCGGCCTCGAACGCCTTGAGCGAGATGTTCCGCTTGATCAGCTTCTCCTTGAAGACCTCGACGGCGGCCTTCGCCCGCTCCTCGGTCTCGGACTCGATGCTGATCGCCTCCTCGCCCGCCCAGGCGATCGACGTGCCCGTCCCCCGGAAGTCGAACCGCTGCGAGAGCTCCTTCGCGGCCTGGTTCACGGCGTTGTCGACCTCCTGCCGGTCGACCTTGCTCACGACGTCGAACGACGGGTCGGCCATCGGATCCTCCTCAGCCGGGCCCCTGCAGGGCCCGGCTCCTCGCTGTCGTATGCTTCCGTCCGCGCCTGAGCGCACCCGGCGGGTTGCCCGAGCGGCCAATGGGAGCGGACTGTAAATCCGTCGCGAAAGCTACCCAGGTTCGAATCCTGGACCCGCCACCACCCCGGCTAACGGCCCCTTGACCAGCGAGAACGGTCAGGGGCCGTAGTCGTCTCCGCAGGTCGCGGCGCGGGGGCAAGATCCTTTCCCCCTCAGATCCCCTCCACTGGGGGGCGGTGCGGGGGGTCAGGCGTCGCGGTCGCGCTGCTGGGCGCGTAGCTGCGCCTCGACCTCGGACCACCGCCACCGGTAGCGCCCGCCCGGGGTGGTGAGGGCGGGGGTCAGCATTCCGGCGTCAGCAGGGGTTCCGGCACGTCCACGCAGGTCAACGTAGGCGCCCGCAGGGGCCGCGGAGGGCCCGTTGTTCCCAGAGATCAGCCAAGATCCCTGAACTTCCACCAGAATCGTCTATGGCCGCAAAGGCCCAAGTCACGCACCGTGACGGCTGGAGAAGGAGCTATCGCGGAGACCGACCGCTGCCCGCTCGGGCACCGCTGCGAGTCGTGCGGTTCGGCCGGCCACGGCCTGGCCGTCGCCAGGCCGGGGGCGTGGTCAACGCGGCCGATAGGCGTCGCGGCGATGAGCGACCGCCACCACCGTCACGACCTGCTCCTGGTCGTCCACCGCGTAGAGCGCCCGGTACTCGCCACGCCGCGTGCTGCGCAGCTCCTCCAACGGCGCGTCGAGCTGCTTGCCCAGCCGGTACGGGTTCTCGGCCACGGGCCCGGTCAGGTGCTCGAACAGCGCAGTGGCCGCCGATGCGGGCAGCCGGTTCATCCCGCGCCGGGCCGCCGCCGTGAAGACCACCGTGTACCCATCGGGCTGGCTCACTGCTGTGCGGTGCGGCGTCCCAGATCCGCGGCCACCTCATCGGCCGACACCACCCGGCCGGCGCGCAGATCGTCCAGGCCGGCGTGCAGGTCGCGGAGGAGGTCGTTGTCCGACAGCACCTCGATCGTCTCGCGCAGCCGCTCGATCTCCCCGGACGGCACGACGTCGGCGACATGTCGCCCATGGGTGAGCACCGCGACGGTCTCCCCGCCCTCGGCCCGGCGCACGGCCTGTTCCCACGCCGCCGCCTGCTCACTGGCCGCGTGCAGGTCGTCGGCCGAGACACTGACCGGCTGCTCGCTCATGTGATGAGGATACGGTCAGCGTCGGGCCGGCGGGCCCCTCCGATCTGGCCCCGCGCGGACCATGCACGGACGCAGACGGCCGGTCAAGGCCGAGTTGACAGTGGACTGTAAATCCGTCGCGAAAGCTACCCAGGTTCGAATCCTGGACCCGCGTGTTCACACCGCGAACTGCACCACGGACAGGTTGTTGCCGTCCGGGTCGAGGAACCACGCCACCTTCGAGCCGTCCGGGGCGCTCCACACACCCCGTCCGTCCTGCTCGACGCCGTCGTAGCGGGCGAACACCACGCCCCGCCCGGCCAGCCCGTCGACGGTCGACCCGACGTCGTCGACCCGCCACGCGAGGACCGAGTACGGCGCCGGCGTCGGTGTCCCGACCCCGGTGAGCCGGAGCAGAGTGCCGTGCGCGTCGACCGTCGGCCACCGGGCGGAAGCCTCGCCGACGTCGGCCGTGCCTGCCGGCGCCACGGTCTGGAAGCAGTCGACGCAGCGGCCCCCGTCGCTCATGAGCCGCAACAGTTCCATGATGCGCGCGGCCTCGTCCGATGCGACGTCCGAGCGGCGGTGACGCACGCTGACGGGTGGGACCGGCCCCGGATGCGAGGGGGCGTCACCGGGACCGGCCCCGCACCCAGATCGTGCACGTGTCGCCGACCGTTACATGATCGAGAGATCCACAGGCGGTACTGATCTCACTCCGCCGAACGGCGCTGCGTACCGGACCGTGCCGGTCGGTCGACGGGCCCGGATGCTCAGCGGACCGCCAGCGCTGCAGCCCGGCCCGCCCCGCGCCCTCCGAACAGGCAAGCGCCCAGGAACGTGCCCTCCAGCGCGCGGTAGCCGTGCACCCCGCCGCCGCCGAATCCGGCGACCTCGCCCGCCGCGTACAGCCCGTCGATCGGTGCTCCGGCCGCGTCCAGCACCCGGCACGACAGGTCCGTCTGCAGCCCGCCGAGGGTCTTGCGGGTCAGGACGTGGAGGCGGACGGCGACCAGCGGGCCCGCCGCCGGATCGAGGATCCGGTGCGGTTCGGCGGTACGCAGCAGCCGGTCGCCGCGATGCCGGCGGGCGTTGCGGATCGCCATCACCTGCAGGTCCTTGGCGAACGGGTTGGCCAGCTCGCGGTCCCGGGCGACGATCTGCCTCTCCAGCGTGCCGAGGTCGACCAAGGGATCATCGGTCAGGGCGTTCATGCCCGCGACGAGTTCCGGCAGCGATTCCGCGACGACGAAGTCGGCGCCGCGGTCGAGGAAGGCGCGGACCGGAGCAGTGGGACCGGGACGGATGCGCCTGAGCACGCCGGCGAGGCTGCGCCCGGTCAGATCGGGGTTCTGCTCCGACCCGGACAGGGCGAACTCCTTCTCCAGGATCTTCATGGTCAGCACGAACCAGGAGTGGTCGTGGCCGCTCGCGCGCAGCGCCGCAAGGGTGCCGAGCGTGTCGAACCCGGGGAAGTTCGGCTCGGGCAGCCGGCGACCCCGGGCGTCGAACCACAGCGCCGAGGGCCCCGGCAGGATCCGGATGCCGTGCCGCGCCCAGACCGGAGCCCAGTTCTCGACGCCCTCGGTGTAGTGCCACATGCGGTCGAGGTTCACCAGCCGCGCGCCGGCCTTCTCGGCGATCGCGAGCATCCGCCCGTCGACGTGCGCCGGCACGCCGGAGATCATCCGCTCGGGCGGCGAGCCGAGCCGGTCCGGCCAGAACGCCCGCACCAGATCGTGATCGGCCCCGATGCCGCCGGACATGACGAGCACGGCCTGCGCTCGCAGCGCGAACGAGCCGATCGGCTCCCGGGAACTCGCCCGGCCGCGCGGCGCCGTGCTGGATGCCAGCACGGTGCCGGTCACGCCGTCGACCGCACCCGCGGTGGTGGTGAGGCCGTCGACGCGGTGCCGGAACCGCAGCTCGACGCGGCCCTCGGCGACGGCCCGCCGCACCCGCCGCACGAACGGCTCCAGCAGCCCTGGCCCGGTGCCCCAGACGACGTGGAACCGTGGCACCGAGTTCCCGTGCCCGTCCGCGAGGTGGCCGCCGCGCTCGGCCCAGCCGACGACCGGGAAGAAGCGGACGCCCAGCGCGTGCAGCCAGGCACGCTTCTCGCCGCACGCGAAGTCGACGTAGGCGGTGGCCCACTGGCGTGCCCAGTGGTCCTCGCCGCCGCGGTCGTCGACGCCGCGGTCGAACGCCGCGCTGCCGAGCCAGTCCTGCACGGCGAGGTCGAGCGAGTCGCGGATGCCCATGCGTCGCTGCTCTGGCGAGTCGACGAGGAAGAGCCCGCCGAACGACCAGAACGCCTGCCCGCCCAGTGACGCCTCGGGCTCCTGGTCCACGACGACGACCCGGCGCCCCGCGTCGGCGAGCTCGGCGGTGGCGACCAGCCCGGTGAGCCCGGCCCCGACCACGACGACGTCGGCGTCCACGCGCGCGACGCTACTCGCAGCCGACTCCGGGCTCCCCGCCTCGGTCGAGGCCGTAGATGTCCTCCCCGATGACCCGCACCGGCCCCTTCACATACGCCGGGCCATCCCCGCTGCCGCCCGCACAGTCCACGTCGCGCGCGATCGGCACGCAGCCGCTGTAGTTCGGGTCGCAACCGGACAGTTCCGGCTCCGCTGCCGGTGCCGGTTTCGGTGCCGCCTCGACGGTCCGGGGCGCGGGCTTGGACGTCGCCGCTGGTGCCCGGGTCACGGGCTTCGCCGCCGCCACAGGGGGCCGAGCCCGTGCAGTCGACGTGGGGGCGGGTGCAGCCACCGGCTCGTCGACGGCGTCGTCGGCCGGGGTCGGGCCGGTTACCGGCGCCGGGGGGAGGGCCGGGGAGGAGGTGGCAGGTACCCCGGCCGCGGCGGCGGTCGGAAGTGGCGAGCCGGCGGCCGGTTGGTCGTCCCGGGCAGCGTTGCCGAGGGCGGATGCGAGCAGCAGCACCCCGATCGCCGCCCCCACCACCCAGGGCCCGCGGCGAGATCGCCCCGGTGCGGGCGGGATCGGGTGCGGTGGTTGCCGCATCCCGTGCGGGATTGCGGTCGCCGGAGCCGGCGGGCGCCGCCGCGGTACGACATGCGCGCCTACGGTTGTCGGACCGGGTGCGAACGGATCAGGGCGTCGGCGCCGGACCGTCGGTGCGGGGGCCGGATGCCGGGCGCTCGGAAGTCCGGCGGGCACGGTCGTCGGCACGGCGGGCAACCGGAGCTCGACCTGGGTGCCGCGGGCGTCTTCCTGAAAGGACGCCTCGCACCCCGCACGGCACCCTCCGGCCGTCAGGTGGTCGACCAGCGGCCGGTAGCGCTGCGCCATCAGGCGGGTCAGCTCTCCGACGCGCCGACCGTCGAGCACGACCTCGAGCCCGTCCTGACCAGCATGCTTCCCCGAGGCGATCAGGCAGGGCCGCAGTTCGACGACCGCCCGTCCGGTGCGTCCGAGAAGTACGTCCTGGTGGTGCTCTTCGCGGGTCACGGTCACGGTGCGCTCGGCCGCAAGCAGCACGAGGTCGGTCGGGATGCTCCCGTCGATGGGCGAAGAGGCGAACGGCATTCGGCACTCCGATGTGCACGGGACGACCTGGGCGGTGTCGGTGTCGCGGGGCGTCGTAGCGCTGTTACCGAACGTCATCAGATCGCAGTGGAGGCGATCTCGGAACGTGTCTTCGACTCGGTCGCACGAGCGGGATGGGCGAGTGGGACACCGGGTGCGCCAGCAGCGTCGGACCACCACACCGTCACACCCCTGGCGGCATCACCGCACCCTGTGTGGCGTCGTCACGCCCCGCCCTGCTGTCGCAGCCCGGCCCCGCTGCCACAGCCTGCGACGGTGCGTGGAGAAGCGGGTCCGGCCGTCACTCTTCATCCCCCGGACACCGGCGACGGTGCCGCCCACCACTGGACGCTCGTGATCGTCGACATGACCCCCGGTCTCGTGCCGCCCGCATGACGCCGTGTTCTGTGGATCGACGCAGCCGCTGGTCCCACGCCTGACGGCGAGGTCACGCGCCGCGGGTAGGGTCGGCCACGTGGCCCTGATCAAGGTGGACGCGGAGCCCGCGGAGGTCGGGTTCGACGCCTCGCGGCTCGCGCGCATCGATCGGCACTTCCGGCGCTACGTCGACGACGGTCTGCTTGCCGGGTGGACGGTCGCGGTCAGCCGTCGCGGGCGTGTCGCGTACCTGTCCCACCAGGGGATGCGTGACCTCGACGCCGAGCTGCCGGTGACGGACGACACGATCTGGCGCATCTACTCGATGACGAAGCCGATCACATCGGTCGCGGCCATGATGCTCTACGAGCAGGGTGCCCTGGAGCTGACCGACCCGGTGGCGCGCTTCATCCCGTCCTTCGCAGGCGCCCGCACGTACAAGGCCGGGCCGGCGCTGAACCCCTCGACCGTCCCGGTCACCGAGCCCGTGCGCGTCTGGCACCTGCTCACCCACACTTCCGGGCTCACGTACGGCTTCCACCACGCGCACCCGGTCGACGAGATGTACCGCTTGCGCGGCTTCGACTACTCCGGTCCCCCGGGCGTGGACCTCGCCACCGCGTGCGACCAGCTCGCCGAGCTCCCGCTGCTGTTCGAGCCCGGCACCGAGTGGAACTACGGGGTCTCGACGGACGTGCTGGGCCGGGTCGTGGAGGTCGCGTCGGGACAGCCGTTCGAAACGTTCCTCGACGAGCACGTGCTGGGCCCGCTGGGCATGGACGAGACCAGGTGGTGGGTCGACGAGCCGGACCTCGACCGGCTGGCGACGCTCTACATGCGCGGACCGGACGGCGGCCTCGCGGCCAACACGGCCCTCGGCGAGGAGGTGACGCGCCCGCCGGTGCTGCACGCCGGTGGTGGCGGGCTCGTGTCGACGGTGGGGGACTACCACCGCTTCACCCAGATGCTGCTGCGCGGCGGTGAGCTGGACGGTGTCCGGCTGCTCGGCCCGCGCACCGTCGCCTACATGACCCGCAACCACCTGCCGGGCGGAGCGGACATGGAGACGATCGGGCGGCCGATCTTCGCCGAGTCGGCGTACCGCGGGGTGGGCTTCGGTCTGGGGTTCTCGACGGTCGTCGACGCCGTGGTGGGCAGGGTGCTCACCAGCCCGGGGGAGTTCGCCTGGGGCGGGGTCGCCAGCACCGCCTTCTACGTGGACCCGGCCGAGGACATGACGGCGATGTTCTTCACGCAGTTCCTGCCGTCGAGCACCTACCCGATCCGCCCGCGCCTGCGCGCGCTGGTCGCGCAGGCGTTGGTCGACTGAGGGTCCACTGCGATCGGAAGAGGTGAAAGGAGCGATGAGATCGATGTTCGCGCTCGTCCGGATCGCGGTCGTCGCAGCCGCACTGTGGGTGGCGAACGTGCTCGTCCCCGGGATCGACATCGCCGGTGGCAGCACGGGCCTGCTGATCGCCGAGCTCGTCGGGGTCGCAGTGATCTTCGTAGTGGTCGAGGAGCTGGTCAAGCCAGTGATCAAAACGCTCGGCTGCGTGTTCTACATCCTGACCCTCGGCCTGATCGGGCTCGTGGTGAACGCCCTGTTGCTCATGCTCGTCGGGTGGCTGGCCGACAAGCTGGGCCTGCCGTTCGTCGTCGACGGGTTCTGGGCGGCGTTCTGGGGGGCGATCGTGGTCTCGGTGGTGTCCGCCGTTCTGCACCTGCTGATCCCGAACCGACTCGACGCCCGCTGACCAACTTCTATCGGCGCAAGCCCCCGGGCTTCAGCCCGGGGATAGCCGATCCGTCCGTAGGCGGTAGAGCGGTGGACGGGCGCTCAGTCTGGTCGCCGTTGCTGTTCGATGTACTGGCTGATGATGCTCGGTGGTGCGTCGCTGCAGGATGCGGCGAGGTAGGACGGGGACCACAGGTGGTCGCGGTGGGTGCGTATCTGGAACTGCTGCTGCAGCCGGCGCGAGGAGACGCCTTTGAGGGAGCCGACCAGTCGGGAGAGTTGCACGGTGGGTGGGTACTCGACGAGCAGGTGGACGTGGTCGTCCTGGCCGGTGAACTCGACCAGCGTGGCGCCGAAGTCGGTGCACACCGCGGCGAGGATGGGTTCCATCGCGGTCAGGTGGGCGTCGGTGAACACGTCCCGCCGGTACTTGGTCACGAAGACCAAGTGTGCGTGCAACGCGAAAACACAGTGTCTACCTGTGCGGTAGGTCTGATCGTCGGCCACGGGTCAACAGTGTATGTTGATCTGTGTGCAGGCCAGGTACCGCTACCGGATCGAGCCGACCCCGGCTCAGCGG
>JAEUJO010000272.1 GCA_016794615.1 Pseudonocardia sp.
GCCGCACCGGCTGGCCTACATCGTCTCGGCGACGTCGGAGGCCGAGCAGGGCTGCCCGTTCTGCCGGATCCCGACGCTGTCCGACGACGACGGGCTGCTGGTCGCCCGCGGCGCGACGGTGTACGCGGTCCTGAACCTGCACCCCTACAACCCCGGGCATCTCATGGTGGTGCCCTACCGGCACGTGGCGGGGCTGGAAGACCTCGACGACGCCGAGTCCGCGGAGCTGATGACCGTGACCCGCACCGCGCTGCGGGCGCTGCGGGCGGTGTCCGCCCCGCACGCGTTCAACGTCGGCCTGAACCTCGGCGCTGTCGCGGGCGGCTCGCTGGCCGACCACCTGCACCAGCACGTCGTTCCCCGCTGGGGCGGCGACGCCAACTTCATCGCGGTGATCGGGCAGACCAAGGTCATCCCGCAGCTCCTGTCGGAGACGCGCAGGCTGCTCGCCGAGGCCTGGCCCGGGGCCGTGGCGGACGAGGCCCGCGCGCGGGCGGAGGCAGGAGCGAGACACGTCACCGGGCACGGCGGTCGTCCGGACTAGCTCCGGGCTACTCTGGACAGCCCACCGCCCGGCACCGAGCAGGAGTCGATGCTCAACCTCTTCGCGCGAGCGCACGTCAGCCGGGTCACCACCCCGGTCGGGCGCTGGCTCGTGGCCCGCGGCGTCTCCCCGGATGCGGTCACCGTCGTCGGCACCGTCGGCACCGCGGCCGCTGCGGTGTGGTTCATCCCCCGCGGGCAGCTGTTCCTCGGCGCGCTGCTGGCCACCGTCTTCGTGCTGTTCGACATGATCGACGGCGCGATGGCGCGCGCCCGCGGGTTCAGCACGCCGTTCGGAGCGGTGCTCGACTCGGTCTGCGACCGGATCGCGGACGGCGTGCTGTTCGCCGCGATCACCTGGTGGTGCGTGGCGAGCGGCCAGCGGGTACTGGGCGTGTTGGCGCTGGTGTGCCTGGTCGCCGGGCAGGTCATCTCCTACATCAAGGCGCGTGCCGAGGGCGCGGGCCTGACGGCGGACGGCGGCCTCGTCGAGCGACCGGAGCGCCTGATCGCGTCGCTGGTCGGCACCGGCTTCGAGGGGCTGGGCATCCCGTACGCGCTCGCCACGGCGCTGTGGCTGCTCGCGGCGGCGTCGGTCTGGACGGTCGGGCAGCGCATCGTCGCCGTGCACCGGTCGGCCCGCGAGCTCGCGGCAGGGCAGGACCGGGGGACGGTCACGTGACCGCACCGGGCGGCGGGGCCGTGGACGAGGTGCGACACCGGGCACCGGATCCGGGTGCGGTGCCTCGGCCCGCCGCGGCCGGGTACGCAGGTTCCGCGCCTGCCGCGTCCCCGACCCGGTGGGCCGCCGCACTGCGGACGCGGGGCTTGGTCGCGCTGCGCGGGCAGCGCGCCGCCGCTCGGGACCGGTGGACGACGACCCTGGCGTGGCGCCGTGTGGGATCGCCCCGTGTGGGATCGCCCCGTGCGGGATCGCCCCGTGCCGGGTCCCGTGGGGCGCGCGACCTCGCCGCGGCGCTCACCGACATCGGGTTCGCCGCCGGCTGGCGCGTCGTCCGTGGCCTGCCCGAACCCGTCGCCCGCGAGGCGTTCCGGCTCGGCGCGGACCTCGCCGCCCGCCGGGACGGCCCCGGGGTCCGCCGACTGCGGGCCAACCTGCGGCGCGTCGTGCCCGCCGCCCCGCCCGAGGAGCTGGACGTGCTGGTGCGGGCGGGGCTGCGCAGCTACGCGCGCTACTGGTGCGAGACCTTCCGGCTGCCGTCCATGGACCGTGCGGCGGTGCTGGCCCGGACGGACCCGCACGTGACGGGCACGGCACCGATGTTCGAGGCGCTCGAACAGGGCCGTGGCGTGGTCGCGGCGTTGCCGCACAGTGGCAACTGGGACCTCGCCGGGCTGTGGTTCGTCGAGTCCCAGCGGCGCCTCGGCCGGCCCGCGCGGTTCACCACCGTGGTCGAACGGCTCCGTCCGGAGTCGCTGTTCCGCCGGTTCGTGGCGTACCGGGAGGGGCTCGGCTTCGAGGTGCTGGCGGCGGGCGACGGTCCGCTCGTCTACCGGACGCTGGTGCAGCGGCTGCGCGCGGGCGGCCTCGTCTGCCTGGTCGCGGACCGCGACCTGAGCACCACCGGGCACGAGGTGTCGTTCTTCGGCGAGCCCGCGAGGCAGCCGTCGGGGCCTGCCCGGCTCGCCGCGCGCACCGGCGCGCTGCTCGTCCCGGCGTTCCCGTCGTTCACGCCGGGCGGGTGGGCCCTCACCATGGGCGACCCGATCCCGGTGCCCGCGAACGGTGGCCCCACGGCCGTCGCGACGGCAACGCAGGCGCTGGCCGACGCGCTGGCCGCGCTCATCGCGACGGCCCCCCAGGACTGGCACATGCTGCAGCGGGTGTGGACCGCGGACCTGCGTGGTGGCCGATGACGGCGCTGCGGATCGGGATCGTGTGCCCGTACTCGCTGGACGTGCCCGGCGGGGTCCAGTCGCACGTCCTCGACCTCGCGCGGGCGCTGATCGCACTCGGCCACTCGGTCTCGGTCCTCGCCCCGGCCGACGACGAGCGCCCGGCGGGCGAGCCGCCGCTGCCCGCGTTCGTCACACCGGCAGGGCGGGCCCTGGGCGTGCCGTACAACGGGTCGGTCGCCCGGATCACCTTCGGGCCCGTCTCGTACGCCCGCGTGCGGCGCTGGCTCGCCGACCACCCGTTCGACGTGTTGCACCTGCACGAACCCGGCACGTTCAGCCTGTCGTCGCTGGCGCTGTTCGAGGCCGAGGGCCCGATCGTCGCCACGTTCCACACCTCCACGGAGCGCTCGCGGGCGACACTGGTGTTCGCCAGGCCGATCAACGCGCTGATGGAGAAGGTGACGGCGCGGATCGCGGTGTCGCCGATGGCCCGCCGGGTGCAGGTCGAGCACCTCGGCGGCGACGCCGTCGAGATCCCCAACGGCGTGGACGTCTCGCTGTTCGCCACCGGCCCGCTGCTGCCGGGCTACCCGCACGACGGGCTCACGGTCGGGTTCCTCGGCCGGTTCGGCGAGCCGCGCAAGGGAATGGCCGTGCTGCTCGACGCGCTGCGCCTGCTCGTGCCCCGGCGCCCGGACCTGCGGCTGCTCGTCGTCGGCCGGGGCGATCCGGACGCCCTGCGGCGCGCCGCAGGCCCGGGCCTCGCCGACCGCCTCGACATCCTCGGCGGCGTCGACGACGTCACCAAGGCGGCGGCGCTGCGCTCGATGGACGTCTACTGCGCGCCGAACACCGGTGGTGAGAGCTTCGGGATGGTGCTCACCGAGGCGATGGCCGCCGGTGCCGCGGTGCTGGCCAGCGACCTCGGGGCGTTCCGGGCCGTGCTGCAACTCGACGAGGGTTCCGACGGCGGCGGTCCGGGTACGGAGACCGGTGTGCTGTTCCCCACCGGCGACGCCCGCGGGCTCGCCTCCGCGCTGGCCGCGCTGCTCGACAATCCGCAGCGGCGGGTCGCGCTCGGGACGGCCGCCCGGGCCCGTGCCGCCGCCTTCGACTGGCCCGTCGTCGCGGCGGACGTGCTGCGCGTCTACCGGGCCGCCATCGCGGCCGATCCTCGCCGGGTGCCCGGCCGGACCGCCGCGAGCACCCGGTGACGGCGCCGACCCTCGGCGTGCTGGTGCCCGAGCTGACGCCCACCGCCTGGGTGGTCGTCGTCGTGGCGCTGCTGTCCCTGGCCGTCGTCACCTGGATCTGCGTGGTCCGGGCCAGACGGCTGGACCAGCTGCACCGCCGGACGGACGCCGCCCGCGTGGGCCTCGCCGATGCGCTCGACCGCCGCGGCGCCACCGCGCTGCGGGTGGCCGACGCGCTCGCCGCGGCTCCACGGCCCGGCAGCGTGGTCCCCGCCCCGCCCGCCGTCGCCGCGGCACCCGCCGACGGCGAGGTCCCCACCCCGCCCGCGGTCGCCGCGGCGGCACTGGCCGACGCAGCCCGCGACTCCCGCGATGCGTGCCGGGCGGTCCTGCGGGTGCCGGGAGCCGGTCTCGACCGCTGCGAGGTGGTGGAGAACACGCTCACCCGCCGGCTTGCCGGTGTCGACCGCGACGCGCTGCCCGCGGGGCTCGCCGCCGAGCTCGCGGACGTCGAGCAGTCCGTCCTGATCGCCCGGCGCGTGCACAACGACGCCGTCCGCGACACCCTCGACCTGCGCTCACGCAGGCTCGTGCGGTGGCTGCGCCTCGCGGGCACGGCCCCTGCGCCCGCCTACTTCGAGATCGCGGAGGCCCCGCACTGGCGACCGTCCCCCGCCGGGGTGACGGCGTCCGCTCGCCCGGGACCAGGGACATCCGCCCGGGCGGGAACGGGATCGGCGCGGCCCGCCTGACGTACCATCGGTGGGCCGACCCCGAGAGCCGAGAGGGAACACCGTGTCGCTCGACCAGATCCCGTCCGCCGCCCCCCAGCTGGGCACCTCCCGTGTGAAGCGGGGAATGGCCGAGATGCTCAAGGGCGGCGTGATCATGGATGTGGTCACGCCCGAGCAGGCGAAGATCGCCGAGGACGCCGGCGCCGTCGCGGTGATGGCGCTGGAGCGCGTGCCCGCCGACATCCGCGCGCAGGGTGGCGTCGCGCGGATGAGCGACCCGGACATGGTGCAGGGGATCATCGACGCCGTCTCGATCCCCGTGATGGCTAAGGCCCGCATCGGGCACTTCGTCGAGGCCCAGGTGCTGCAGTCGATCGGCGTCGACTACGTCGACGAGTCCGAGGTCCTCACCCCCGCCGACGAGGCCCACCACATCGACAAGTGGGCGTTCACCGTGCCGTTCGTGTGCGGCGCGACGAACCTGGGCGAGGCGTTGCGACGCATCGCCGAGGGCGCCGCGATGATCCGGTCGAAGGGCGAGGCCGGCACGGGCAACGTCGTCGAGGCCACCCGGCACATGCGCGCCATCCGCGCCGACATCCGTCGGCTGGGTGCGCTGGACGAGGCGGAACGCTACGTCGCGGCCAAGGAGCTGCGGGCCCCGTACGAGATCGTGGCCGAGGTGGCGCAGGCCGGGAAGCTGCCGGTGGTGCTGTTCACCGCGGGTGGCATCGCGACCCCCGCCGACGCGGCGATGATGATGCAGCTGGGCGCCGAGGGCGTGTTCGTGGGGTCGGGCATCTTCAAGTCCGGCGATCCGGCACGGCGCGCCGAGGCCATCGTCAAGGCCACGACCTTCCACGACGACCCCGATGTGGTCGCGAAGGTGTCCCGCGGGCTGGGCGAGGCCATGGTGGGTATCACCATCGCGGACGTCCCTGCCGCGCAGCGGTACGCGGACCGCGGTTGGTGACCGCTGGATCTTTCCACCCGGGCCGATGCACCTGTGCATCCGGCTCGACCGGTTCCCCCGGTCGGCCCGCGGCCCGGTGAGGACCTCGACGATGCACGTCGACCGGGTGAAGCAGTACGCGTGAGCCCGGCCGAGACGGGCCGCGCGGCGCCACGCGGAGGCCGCCGCCGAACGTCGACAGCCCAGCCACGGGTGTGCGGTTCCCGTGATCTCGGCTTGACGGGGAAGCGCACGTGGTCCGGGATGATCCGGTGCGCCTCCCCTTCCGTGCGGTCGACCGCCGCGACCTCCGTGACGCCCTCGCCCTGGCGGCGGCGATCGCCGTCGTCGGCGCCTCCTTCGGTGCGCTCGCCGCGGCCGCAGGTGTCTCGCCCGTGCTCATCGTCGCGATGTCGCTGCTGGTGTTCGCGGGCGGCGCCCAGTTCCTCGTCGTCGCCGTCGTCACCGCGGGCGGCAGCGTCGTCGCAGCCGTCGCCGCGGCCCTGCTGCTGAACGTGCGGCACCTGCCGTTCGGGCTGGCGATCGGCGACACCGTGGCCGGCTCGTGGCCGGGCCGCGTGGTGGGGGCCCACGTGCTGATCGACGAGTCGGTGGCGTTCGCCCGCGCCCGTCCCGCCGGGCCGCGCGCACACGCGGCCTACTGGCTGTGCGGCACGCTGCTGTTCACGGCCTGGAACGTCGGGACCGTCGCCGGCATGCTGGCCGGCGCGGCGGTGCCCGACCCGGCGTCGTTCGGGGTCGACGCCGCATTCCCGGCCGGTCTGCTCGCCCTGCTGGTGCCCGCCCTGCGGCACCCGGATGCCCGCCGGGTCGGCCTCGCCGCGGCGGTGCTCGCGCTGCTGGCGGCCACCGTCCTGCCGCCGGGGCTGCCGGTGCTCGTCGGGCTGCTGGGCCTCCTCGCGGCCGGGCGGATGCCGGCCGGGCCGGAACGGGGGGCGCGGCCGTCGGGACCCCGCGCGCCGTCTGCAGGAGCGGGCACGGATGCGGACGATCCGCCATCGGAAGGTCCACCGCCGGCCCCGGGAACCGATCGATGACCTGGCCCGCCCTCCTCACCCTGGCAGGCGGTACCTACCTGCTGCGCCTGGCCGGTCTCGCCCTGCGCGGGCGGGTGCGCCTGCCCGCTCGCGTCGACCGCTACGTCGACCTCGGAGCCACGGCGCTGCTGGTCGCGCTGGTCGCGACGGCGACCCTGCTCGACGGCGCCTCCTTCGCCGGCTGGGCGCGCCCGGCCGGAGTGCTCGTCGGCGGGCTGGCGGCGTGGCGGCGCGCGCCGTTCGTCGTCGTCGTGCTCCTGGCGGCCGCCACGGCCGCGGCACTGCGGGCCGTCGGGGTGCCCTGACGCCGCGTCTCCTGTCCGCTCGCGGCCAGACGATCGGACCCGCACCCCGGGAACGGGTGCGCTCGCGCCCCAGGACGCGGGCCCACCCCCGGTCCGGAACTGTGTGCAGGCCCGGGCACCCGGGCCCGGCCGGGGCGCGGCGGCCGGGCGATCAGGTCGGCGCCACCTCGTACCGCGCCCGTCGCCGGGTGAACGACGCCGTCCCCGACGTCATCGCCCGCAGGTCGACCGCGTAGCGCAGTAGTTCGGTGCACGGCACCTCCGCGCGTACCACCGTCCGCCCGGGGCCCGCGACGTCCGTGCCCAGCACGCGCCCACGGCGTCCGGAGAGGTCGCCGAGCACGGTGCCGAGGTGGTCGTCCGGAATGGTCACGGCCACCTCGTCGAGCGGTTCGAGCAGCACCGTCCCGCAGGTCTGGCCCGCCTCACGCAGCGCCAGCGCGCCCGCGGTCTGGAACGCGGCGTCCGAGGAGTCGACGCTGTGCGCCTTGCCGTCCACGAGAGTCGCGCGCACGTCGACGACCGGGTGGTGCTCGTCGGTCAGCCCCCGCTCGAGCTGGCTGCGGATGCCCTTCTCGACGCTCGGGATGAACTGCGTCGGCACCGACCCGCCGACCACATGGGACACGAACTCGAACCCCGATCCACGGGGCAGCGGCTCGAACTCCACGTGGCAGACGGCGTACTGGCCGTGCCCGCCCGACTGCTTGACGTGCCGCCCCGTCACCCGCGCGGGGCTGCGGATCGTGGCGCGCAGCGGCACCTTGACCGGCTCGGTGTCGACCTCGGCCCCGCTCGCCCGCAGTCGCGACAGCACCACGTCCGCATGCGCCTCACCCATGCACCACAGCACCGTCTGGTGGGTCTCCGGGTTGCGCTCCAACCGCAGCGTCGGGTCCGCCGCGACGATCCGGGTCAGCGTCCGGCCCAGCGCGTCCTCGTCCGCCCGGCTGTGGGCGACGACCGCTACCGGCAGCAGCGGGTCGGGCAGGTTCCAGCAGGACAGCAGCAGCGGGCCCGACGCGGCGGAGACGGTGTCGCCGGTCTCGGCGCTGCCGAGCTTGGTCAGCGCGGCGATGTCGCCCGCGACGCACACCTCGACCTCGCGGAGCTGGGCACCGAGCGGGACGTAGACGTGCGCGAGCCGCTCGTCGAGGTCGTGGCCGCCCTCGTCGGCGGTGTCGTCGCTCTCCGTCGCCGGCCGGGGGACGTGCCCGCTGACGTGCACCGAGGTCTCGGGCCGCAGCGTCCCGGAGAACACCCGCACCAGCGACACCCGGCCCACGTAGGCGTCCGCGGAGGTGCGGACGACCTCGGCCGCGAGCGGCCCGTCCGGGTCCGCGGTCAGCGGGGGCCGCGACGAGCCGTCGATCCCGGAGACGCGGGGCAGCGGGTGTTCCAGCGGTGAGGGGAACCCGCCGACGAGCAGCTCCAGCAGGGCGTCGAGCCCGACGCCGCCCATCGCGCAGACGGGGACGACCGGGTGGAAGGAGCCGCGGGCGACGGCGGTCTCCAGGTCGGTGACCAGCGTGGCGGTGTCGATCTCCTCGCCGCCGAGGTAGCGCTCCATCAGCGTCTCGTCCTCGGACTGCTCGATGATCCCCTCGAGCAGGGTCGCGCGGGCGTCGTCGGCGTCGGGTGGCGCGGCGCCCTCCGGGGTCTGGCTGATCAGCCCGTACAGGCCGCTCAACCCGTCGGCCTCGCGGAGCGGCAGGTAGAGCGGGGCCACGCCCGCCCCGAAGGCGTCCTGGCACGCGGTCACCGTCGCCTCGACGTCGGCACGCGGATGGTCGCACCGGGAGACGACGACGGCGCGCGGCATCCCGACGGCGGCGCATTCCTCCCACTGGGTGACCGTCGCCGGGTCGATCGGGCCCTCCCGGCCGGCGGAGGCGGGCACCACGAACAGCGCGGCGTCGGCCGCGCGCAACCCCGCGCGCAGCTCACCGACGAAGTCACCGTAGCCGGGGGTGTCGATCAGATTGATCTTCGTGTCGGCGCCGTCCGGCGCGGCGTGCATCAGGGGAGCGACGGCCAGCGCGACCGAGCGCTGCTGGCGGACAGCCGCGGGGTCGTGGTCGCACACGGTGCCGCCGTCGGCGATGGTGCCCGCCCGGGGAATCGTGCCCGTGTGGGCGAGGAGGGCCTCGACGACCGTCGTCTTCCCAGCACCTGAAGGTCCGACGAGGACGACATTGCGGATACGGGCGGGGTCGAGCACCGTCGGTGCGGTCCCCCCTGCTCCCGCTCCCGCGCGCGACCCTGCCCTGCCTGCTCTGACCGTCATGGACGACCACCTCCGCGCCGCTGCGTGTGCCTGCGATCACACACCCCTGCGGGCCCGCCCCACAAGCCCCGAAGGCCCCGGACCGGGCAGGCCCGTGTCCCCGTCCCGGTCGGCGGTAGGGTCCGGCCGTGCCCGTCCCCGGACCCGGATACGCCATCACCGCCCGCGTCGAGGTGCCCGCGTCGGCGAGCGCGGCGGGTGACCTCACGGTCGCGATCGGGCAGGTCGGAGGCGTGGTCACGGCGTTCGACGTCGTGGAGTCGCACACCGCCACGCTGGTCGTCGACATCAGCTGCAACGCCCTGAACGAAGGCCACGGCCGGGAGATCACCGACGCGCTCGAGGCGCTGCCCGGGGTGCGGGTACGCAAGGTCTCGGACCGCACGTTCCTGCTCCACCTCGGCGGGAAGCTGGAGGTGCAGTCGAAGGTCGCGCTGCGCACCCGGGACGACCTCTCGCGCGCCTACACCCCCGGTGTGGCCCGGGTCTGTCAGGCGATCGCGGCGCACCCGGACGACGCGCGGCGGCTGACGATCAAGCGCAACACGGTGGCGGTGGTCACCGACGGCTCGGCCGTGCTCGGGTTGGGCAACCTCGGTGCCGCCGCGGCGATGCCGGTGATGGAGGGCAAGGCGGCGCTGTTCAAGCGGTTCGGCGGGGTCGACGCGTGGCCGGTGTGCCTGGACACGCAGGACACCGAGGAGATCATCCGAACCGTCCAGATCCTCGCTCCGGCCTACGGCGGGATCAACCTCGAGGACATCGCGGCACCGCGGTGCTTCGAGATCGAGTCGCGGCTGCGGTCGCTGTTGGACATCCCGGTGTTCCACGACGACCAGCACGGCACCGCGGTGGTGGTGCTCGGCGCGCTGCGCAACGCCCTGCGGGTGGTGGGCAAGGAGCTCACCGACTGCCGGGTCGTCGTCTGCGGGGCGGGCGCCGCGGGGTCGGCGATCATCCGGTTGCTGGAGTCGTCGAAGCCGGCGGACGTGCTGGCCGTCGACGTCGACGGGATCGTGCACCCGGACCGCCCCGGGCTCGACGACAACCTGGCCTGGCTCGCCGAGCACACGAACGTGCAGCGGGTCGCCGGCACGCTCACCGACGCGCTGGTCGGGGCGGACGTGTTCATCGGGGTGTCGGCGCCGAACCTGTTCAGCGCGGCGGAGCTCGCGACGATGGCGGACCGCGCGATCGTGTTCGCGCTGGCGAACCCGGACCCCGAGGTCGACCCGGGTGTCGCGGCGCGGTACGCGGCCGTCGTCGCCACCGGCCGGTCGGACTACCCGAACCAGATCAACAACGTGCTCGCGTTCCCCGGCATCTTCCGCGGGCTGCTCGACGCGCAGGCGCGCGACATCACGGACGTGATGCTGCTCGCCGCGGCCGCGGCCATCGCGGACGTCGTGACCGAGCCGAACCCGTCCTTCATCGTGCCGAGCGTGTTCGACCCGGCGGTGGCGAAGGCCGTGGCGACGGCGGTGCGGGGTGCGGCCCGGGTCGTCGGCGCGTAACTATCCTGGGGGCGTGTCCCCGGTGATCGGTGTGCTGGCTCTGCAGGGCGACGTTCGTGAGCACGCCGCCGCGGTGTCGTCGTGCGGGCTGCGGGCCGTGCCGGTACGCAGGCCGGCCGAGCTCGACGCCGTCGACGCGCTGGTGATCCCGGGCGGGGAGTCGACGACGATGAGCCGCCTGCTGGAGACCTTCGAGCTGCTCGACCCGCTGCGGAACCGGATCGCGGCCGGCATGCCCGCCTACGGGGCGTGCGCCGGGATGATCCTGCTCGCGTCGCAGATCCTCGACGGGCGGCCGGACCAGCAGCAGCTCGGCGGGCTGGACGTGGTGGTGCGGCGCAACGCGTTCGGCAGGCAGGTGGACTCGTTCGAGGCGGACCTGCAGGTCGACGGCGTGTCCGGCGGGCCGGTCCGGGCGGTCTTCATCCGGGCGCCGTGGGTGGAGACGGTGGGTCCCGGGGTGCAGGTGCTGGCGACGGTGCCGCAGTTGACGCTGACGGGGACGGACGCGGGCGCCGCGGCCGGCCGCCCGGTGGCGGTGCGCCAGGGCCCGGTGCTGGCGACGTCGTTCCACCCGGAGATCACGGGCGACCTGCGGGTGCACGCGCTGTTCTGCGCGATGGTGCGGGAGTCGGCAGCCGCGGCCTGAGCGGTACGCGCAGGACCGGAGCGGCCGGTTCGGTGGGTGTGGGTGCGG
>JAEUJO010000273.1 GCA_016794615.1 Pseudonocardia sp.
GCTCTGAGTTCCGGCCTCATCGAGTGGTCGGAACCGGCTGCCGGATCGCGGAGTTGAGCCGGTTCCAGACGTTGATCGCCGCGATCGACAGCAGCAGGGACGAGAGCTCCTTCTCGTCGTAGATGCCGGCGGCGTCGTCCCACACGGCGTCGGGGACGGCGTCGGGCCGGTCCGCGAGCCGGGTCACGGACTCGGCGAGGGCGAGCGCGGCGCGTTCGGCGTCGGTGAAGTACGGCGACTCCCGCCACGCGCCGACCCCCCAGATCCGCTCGTCGCTCTCGCCGGCGTCCTTGAGCTCGCGGGCGTGCATGTCCACGCACACGCTGCAACCGTTGATCTGGCTCACCCGGAGGTGGATCAGCGCGTGCGTCACGTCGGGCACGGTGCCCGACTTCGTGGCCTTGCTCAGCGCGAGCAGCGCCTTCATCGCGTCCGGCAGCACCATCACAGGGTGTGTCATCCGAGCCTGCATCATGTCCTCCTGCTGTCACATCCGCCCCCTCCGGGCGGGTCATGAGGGTGACCCGGCAGACCGAGGAGATGTGACAGGTGCAGGACGACGAATTCTGGGCGGCACGGTTCGAGGAGCACCGGCCCCGCCTGCGGGCGGTGGCCTACCGGATGCTCGGCTCGTTCGCCGAGGCCGACGACGCGGTACAGGAGGCCTGGTTGCGGGTCTCGCGTGCGTCGGGCGACGACGTGGACAACGTCGGTGGCTGGCTCACGACGATCGTCTCGCGCCAGTGCCTCAACATGCTGCGCACGCGCGCGACCCGACGGGAGGACCCGCTGGACGTGCGGGTGCCCGACCCCGTGGTGGAGTCCGGCGCCGCGATCGACCCGGCCGAGCAGGCTGTCCTCGCCGACTCCGTAGGACTCGCGCTGCTGGTGGTGCTGGAGGCGCTCGAGCCGGCGGAGCGGCTCGCGTTCGTGCTGCACGACACGTTCGCGGTGCCGTTCGAGGAGATCGCCGCGATCCTGGGGCGGACTCCCGCCGCGGCCCGGCAGCTGGCCAGCCGGGCTCGGCGACGGGTCCAGGGCGCGAGCCCGGCCGGGCAGCCCGATCCGGTCCGGCAGCGCGAGATCGTCGACGCCTGGATCGCCGCGGCCCGCGGCGGTGACTTCCAGGGTCTCGTCGCGCTCCTGCACCCGGACGCCGTGCTGCGCGTGGACACCGGCCGCGCCGACTCGATGCTCACCCGGGGCGCGGCCGCGGTTGCCCGGCAGGCGTCGATGTACCGGGCACCCGGGCTCCGGGCGCGGTTCGCGGTGGTCAACGGCGGCGCCGGCATCGTGTCCACGATCGACGGCTGGCTCTCGGCAGTGCTGGCCTTCACCGTCGCCGACGGGCTGATCGTCGAGATCGACATCCTGGCCGACCCGCAACGGTTGGCCGCACTGGACATCGTGCCGTGATCAGGACGCCGGTTTGCCGTGCGTGGTCACGGGAGGGTGGAGGACGAGGACGACGACCATCAGGATCATGATCCCGGCGGTCAGCGTGATGGGGATCGGGATGATCGGGTCGAACAGGACGAGGACGGCGCCGAGCGGGAGCGCGACGTTGACGACGCGGTCGGCGTTCTCGCGGATGGCGATCCACCAGATGCCCAGCACGAAGATCGCGATGGGGACGGTGACGGTGAACGACGCGGCGACGTCGCCGAGTTGGCTGTGCCCGGTGAGCACGTCGATCTCGACCTCGATGCCTGCGGAGAAGGCGCCTGCGGCGGCGAAGACGAAGTAGTGGACGTAGCCGTAGCGCAGGGAGCTCGCGAGGTCTCGGATGGCCGTGTGGTGCGGGGGCCAGAAGTAGATCCACCAGAGCGCGGCCGTCACGACCACCGCCAGCACAGCGATCGAGATCAGGGGTACCAGGGCATGGTCGTCGTGGAGCGCCTCGATGACGGCGTTCGCCGAGGCGAGCAGGCTCTCACCGAGCACGATCAGGGTGAACAGGCCGTAGCGTTCGGTGATGTGGTGGGGATGCCAGGGCGTCGTGCCCTGCCTCTCGGCGATGATCGGGATCGCGAGCTCCGCGACGACGAGGACGATGAACGCGATCCGGCCCGATGTCTCGGGCAGCACCAGGAGAACGAGCCAGCAGACCTGGAGAACGGCGATACCGGCGGCGTAGACCCGGGTCGCACGGCGGCTGTTCCCGGCGGACCGTGATGCGCGCAGCCACTGGGCGACCATCGCCAGGCGCATGACGACGTAGGCGAGGATCACCACCGTGTAGTCGTGGTCGGTGAACGCAGGCTCGACGCCCGCGGCGAGGACGAGCACCCCGGACATCTGGACGATGGTCAGCACGCGGTAGAGCCAGTCGTCGGTGGCGAAGGACGTCGCGAACCAGGTGAAGTTCATCCAGGCCCACCAGATCGCGAAGAACACCATGGCGTAGGAGGTCAGGCCGTCCACGACGTGGTTCTCGGAGAGTGCGTGGTGGAGCTGGACCGCCGCATTGCTGACCGCGACGACGAAGACCAGGTCGAAGAAGAGCTCGAG
>JAEUJO010000339.1 GCA_016794615.1 Pseudonocardia sp.
CATCCGCGCTCACCGCACTGACAGCGGCTACTGTCGCCGCGCCGCGCAGGATCAGGGACAACGGAACGATCCGACTCATCATCGGCCGCCCCCTCCCCCTCGACTCGTTGTTGCAGTTGCGCTCGGAACGTGCCAGAGCCACGCTGTGAGCGCCCTGAGGAAGTCTCTGAGGCGGCGCTCAGTGAACAGTAGTGCCGCCCCATCTGTCACCAATCGGTGGCAGCGCTCGGGATCCCTGGTCCGGAAGGCAACAGCAAGAGGCTCGTCCGAGATAGTGGAGTCCAGCAGAGTGGTGTACGGCAGGCCCGGTGACGGGCGTGGCGTAGATGGATAGGGCGGCCATCGCGTGATCTTCTTGAAGACCTACCAGAGTCCGACAGGAGAACCACGCGATGACCGCTCCGTCCAGTATCGACCCGACCCGGTTCCTGCACGAGCAGCTGGGTCAGGCGTCGCCGGATCTGCTCCGTTCGATGTTGACCACGTTCATGAACACGCTGATGTCCGCCGAGGCCGACGCGGTCTGCGGCGCCCCCTACCGGGAGTCCAGCCCCGAGCGGACCAACGTGCGCAACGGGTATCGGCACCGCGGGTTCGACACCCGCGCCGGCACCCTGGAGGTGGCGATCCCGAAGCTGCGCGAGGGCTCCTACTTCCCGGACTGGCTGTTGGAGCGCCGCCGCCGCGCCGAACGTGCCCTGACCACGGTGGTGGCCACCTGCTACCTGCTCGGCGTCAGCACGCGGCGGATGGAGAAGCTGGTCGACGCGCTGGGTATCACCAGGCTGTCGAAATCGCAGGTCAGCATGATGGCCGCCGAGCTCGACGCGGCGGTCGCGGAGTTCCGCGGCCGCCCCCTCGACCAGGGCCCGTACACCTTCGTGGCCGCCGACGCGCTGGTGTTGAAGGTCCGGGAGGGCGGGCGGGTGGCAGGCGTGCACGCCCTGGTCGCCACCGGGGTCAACGCTGACGGGCACCGGGAGATCCTCGGCCTGCAGGTCACCTCGGCCGAGGACGGCGCCGGCTGGCTCGCCTTCTTCCGCGACTTGACCGCCCGCGGCCTGACCGGGGTACGGCTGGTCACCTCCGACGCCCACAACGGGCTGGTCACCGCCATCGGGGCGGCCCTGCCCGGCGCGGGCTGGCAGCGCTGCCGCACGCACTACGCGGCGAACCTGATGTCGGCGACCCCGAAGAGCAGCTGGCCGTGGGTGCGGGCGCTGCTCCACTCGGTCTACGACCAGCCCGACGCCGCCTCGGTGCACGCCCAGTTCGACCGGATCCTCGACACCCTGGCCGAGAAGCTGCCCACGGTGGCCGCCCACCTCGACACCGCCCGCGCCGACGTGCTCGCGTTCACCAGCTTCCCACGCGAGATCTGGCGCCAGATCTGGTCGAACAACCCCCAGGAGCGACTCAACCGCGAGATCCGCCGGCGCACCGACGTGGTCGGGATCTTCCCGAACCGCGACGCCCTGATCCGGCTGGTCGGTGCCGTCCTGGCCGAACAACACGACGAGTGGATCGAAGGCCGCCGCTACCTCGGCCTCGAAGTCCTCAAACGAGCCCGCGTCACCGCCGACCCGACCCCGCCACCACACCTGAGGAGGTTCCCAGCAGCGACATCCCCGCACTCACAGCCTGACAACTACAGAAGATCACCCGATCGCCGCTCAAACACCACGCCCCGGGACTTGACCATGGACGCGGCCGACACGGCGAAATGTCGCTCGTCCCGACAGTCAGCGCGAGTGTGACACCGAGGTCGGGCAGGCGTCCCCCGTAACCGGGCACTGTCGAGCGTCGTAGGGCTCTTTCAAGCTGGAGATCAGCTTCTTGTGCTGCTCGTTGTAGTTCCAGTTCAACCATCGGGCCACGAGAAGGAGCGTGACCGTGCGCGCGCCGGCCGCCCGCAGCGCGAGCGCTGCCGACTGCGGCTTATCGCCGGACACCCACGTGTCGTCGACCACCAGCACGTGCTGCCCGGCCACCTTCGGCGCGTACTCCTCGGGAACGACGAACCGGTGTGGCAGCGGGTACCGCGCCGGACCGGACGAGATGTCGGGCCCGAGGTCGAGCAGTACCTTCGTCGGTGCGGGATTGAGCGGAGCCACCGCCCGCGCCAGGTCGACGACCGGGTGCGCGACGCCGGGTCTACCGGCCGACGGGACGAAGGTCAGCACGTCCCACCAACCTGCGGTCGCTGCGATGCACTCGCCGTGCAGCAGCGTTGCGACGCGCACCATCAGGGCGAGATCACGCTGGCACTCCGCGGACGGCTGGATGCGGTTCTTGTACTGGGTGACGTGGTGCGCGGACTGGTGCAGTGGGCTCATGTAGCCCTTGGCGTAGGCCAGCGGGACCACCAGGTCGGCGAGGTCTGCGCCGTAGACGTCGTGCCAGTTCGAGCATTGTGTGCACAGCGGCTCGACGGCCGGGCCGGTGCACACCTGGCACCGGCCGGGTCCGCGCGAGGTGTTCGTGAAGAACGCACCGACCAGCTCATAGAGCTGCTGGGCGGCCCGTTCCTTCACCTCGTCGGGGATCATCCCCAACTTGTCGCCGACAGCAGGGCGTCGATCTTGGCAGGCTCGTCGGCGATGCACTCGACGATCGACATGACCTTGGCAACGCTGTCGGCCACGTGCACGCCGGGACGGCCCTCCAGCTCCCGCGCCCACGTGTTCGCCTGCATGACCATGTCGGTGAGGACGACGGGGCGTCCGTGCGCGACGGCGCGACGGGCCTGGATGCGCGCCCCGCTGTGCTCACCCGCCTCGACGATGATCGTCGCCCGGCCGTAGCCGGACATCACCGTGTTGCGCATCGGGAAGCTGTGCTTGGACGGCCCGGCGTCCGGCCAGAACTGCGAGATCAGCAGCCCCTCGGCCGCGATGCGGTCCTGGAGCGCCCGGTTCTCCGCCGGGAAGTACTTCG
>JAEUJO010000351.1 GCA_016794615.1 Pseudonocardia sp.
CCCACCTCGGTCTGCCCGCCTACCGGCACCGTCACCGTCTGGCCGGCGACCTCGATCTGGGCGACGTCCGCATCCACCCGCACCAGCCGTGCCGACACGCCGAGCACGCTCACCTCGGACGAGCCCGACCGCGCGAACGTGACCGTGCAGCCGTCCGTGCCGCACGAGGTGTTCCCTCCCCCGCCACATCCTGCGAGTGAGCCCCCCGCGATGACCAGGGCGAGGACGGCGACGACGGTGCCGCGGCGCAGACGCGGGAGCAGGGCGTTCACCCCGTCGATGGTAAAGGCCGCGGCGACGGGGGCCGCGCGGCCCTCCCGGGGCTCAGGGTGCGGGCGCCGGCGGGTCGGCGGGGTACGGCCACGGGTTCTGTGCGCAGCCCTTGAGGCCGAGCGTCTGCTGCTGCATCGCCGGCGCGAGCCGTCCCGGGCCGGGACAGCGCTCGTGGCCGCGCCCCAGCGCGTGGCCGACCTCGTGGTTCACGACGTACTGGCGGTAGGCGGTGACGTTGTCGGCGTACTCGTCGGTCGCGTCGACCCAGCGGCGGAAGGTCAGGACCACGCGCGGGCCGTTGCGGCACGACAGCATGCCGCGCGAACCGCGGTCGTCGCACAGCAGCGCGCTGGTGTCAGGGCTGGCGAGGACCACGACGATCTCGGCGTCACCGTCCGTGCGGGCGAAGGTCATGGCACCGTCGTGGCCCCAGCTGCGGTCGTCGTTGAGGGTGGCGAGGGCGAACCCGGCGAACCGCTCCCCGTCGACGGGCAGGCCGCGCTCCACCTCGACGCGGACGATGTGCACCTCGCCGCGGCCGGGCGGGGGGACCGAGCCCGGCACGACGTCGAACTCCCCGCTGCCGGTCTGTGCGACCGTCCGCCGCTGGATGCCGGCGGCCCGGTCGGCGGGGGTGGGGGCGTCGGGGTCCGGGGCGACGGACGTCGGAGGCGCGGTGAAGAAGGGCGCGTCGCCGGGCGGGACGGGCACGGCCTGCGGGGAGACCGGGAGCACGGTGCCGATCAGTGGCCAGCTCGCCGCGAGCGCCCCCACGGGCTGCAGCACGCTCGGCGAGCGCAGGAGAACGAGCACCGCGGCGCTCCCGAGGACCGCGGCGACGAGAGCACCTCGAGACGGATGTCGGGGCGGCACGCGGTGATCGTTGCACGGCCGGGAGCTCACCCGGTCGATCCGGGCCCCGAACGACCTGGTCAGGACCCCACGGCCGCGGGCCCGTCGGCCGGGCCGGCGCTCCATGCCCGGGGACTTCCCCCGGTACCGCCCGGCGAACCGCGGGTCGCGCGCGACGATTTCCGCGCAGGCGGCGATGAGTTCCGTGCGCCGGCGCCGTCCACCCGACATGACTCGATCCACCACCGCAGCCCCGACCACGGTCACCGACATCGGCGTGGTCATGTTCACCGTCACCGACCAGGACGCCGCCCTCGCCTTCTACACCGAGAAGCTCGGTTTCGAGGTGCGCGGCGACTCGCGGTTCGGCGAGCACGACGAGCACCGCTGGCTGGAGGTCGCCCCTCCCGGCTCGCGGGCCCGGCTCGCGCTCAACCCACCGATGGGCGGCGGGCAGCCCGGCGGGGGCGGGATCGGCGTGGAGACGCCGGACGTCCTGGCCGAGCACGAGCGGCTGAGCGCGCTGGGCGTCGACGTCGACCCGGAGCCGATGCGGGCGCCGGGCGCACCGCTCCTGTTCATGCTGCGCGACCCCGACGGCAACCACATCGCGGTCGTCGAGGTGCCGGCCGGCTGAGCCCGGGGACCGCGGTGGCGACTGCCGGGCCGGCGGCCGCCACCGCGATCACCCGAGAACGGCGATGAGCGTGCTCACCAGCGGCAGGCTGACCAGCGTGGCGAACATGGCCGGCTGGTACTCCGCCACGCCGGTACGGCGGGCGAGCGCGGCCGGCCGCGGGAAGGCCGGGCGCTTGTCGTCCATCTGGAGTCTCCTCACATCGGGTCTCACCTGTTAGATTACTGAACCGGTAGTAAACATACTACGGCAGAGACGAGACCCATGACGGCGACGACGCCGAGCCGCCCCGGCCGCCCTCGCGACAGCAGCCGCGACGAGGAGATCCTCGCAGCCGTCGTTCGCCTGTTGGCGGACATGTCCTACTCCGAGCTGACCATCGCCGCGATCGCGCGCAACGCCGGCGTGGGAAAGCCCACGCTCTACCTGCGCTGGGCGAGCAAGGCGTCCGTGGTCGCGGACGCCGTGGTCCGCCTCATGTCCGCCGACCCCTTCCCCGACCTCGGTGACGTCCGGTCCGACCTCGTCGCCGGGCTGCGCGAGATGGTCCACCGGTTCGCCACCACGGCGGCCGGCCGCGTGCTGCCCGCCCTGGTCGCCGACCTGCACGACGACCCGGCACTGCTCGCCGCCTTCCACGAGCGCTACTTCCAGCCCCGGCGGGCCTCGGTGCGCGCCGCGCTGGAGCGCGGCGTGGCGCGCGGGGAGCTGGCCGCCGACCTCGACCGGGACCTCGCCGTCGACATGCTCGTCGGGCCGGTGTACTACCGCCTGCTCGCCCGGGGGGAGGACATCGACGTCTCCCCCGACGACCTCGTCGCCGCCGTACTGCGCGCCTGGCGGCCCTGAGGCTGACACCCGGTCGCTGCGCGGTCGGCCGGCAGGCCGTCGACCGCGGGATGTTCGGCTTCACGGTCGACCCACGGCGCCCCCACCCGCCGTGCGCCCGCGCAGCCCGGCGGGGACGGGCACGTCGGAGGAGCGCCCGCCCGCGGCACCGACGCGGATGCCGGTCACCCGGCTTCCGGCCCCGGACGACGCGCGGGAGCCGGGCTGCGCGGCGGGCGTGCCGGACGGTCTCCCGACGCCGGATCAGCCGCCGTCCCGCCGCCAGGTGACGGTCAGCTCGCGGCGGGCGCCGAAGCGCTCGAGGTGCCTGCCGAGGACGTCCTCGACCGCCGCCAGCGCCTCGTCGTCCGCCGCCGTCGCCTCGAGGATCAGACGGTCGGCGCGCGGCCGGACGACGCCGACACCGGACGAGAGGTGGAGCAGGCCGGCCTCGGGGTCGCCCTCGACCGGCTCCACCCCGGACTTCCGGCCGAGGTGTGACAGCAGCTGCTTCGCGTAGCGCGACGCCGCGGCCGTGGGGACGACCGCCGTGGAGGTGCGCAACGCACCCTCCCCTCTCCGCAGGTCGAGAGCCGGACCCGGCGCGCGGGCGGACCGCGCGGACCCGCTCAGGCGCCGAAGACCTCGATGGCGCCGAGCTGATCGAACTCGAAGGTGACGCTGCCCCCTGCGGTGACCGGGACCGGGGCGGTGACGCCGCCCGAGAAGACCAGCTGCCCGGCCTTCAGGCCGTCCTCGCCTTTCGCCGCCAGCTCGTTGGCGAGGTAGGCCACCGAGGCCGCGGGGTGGCCCATGACGGCCGCGCCCGCGGCGGTCATGGCGACCTCGCCGTCCACCCGGACGACGGCGCCCAGCAGCGCCAGGTCCGGGAGCTCGGCGGGCCGGCGGGCGATCGGGCCGAGGTAGAAGCCCGCGGCGCTGGCGTTGTCGGCCACGACGTCGGAGAGCGTGAACCTGAAGCTCTCGTAGCGGGAGTCGAGTACGTCGACCGCACCGAAGACCACCTCGGTCGCGGCCAGCACCGAGGCGATGGTCGCGGGCCCCGTGATGTCGCGGGCCAGCAGGAACGCGATCTCGGACTCCACGCGCGGGTGGATGAACCGGTCGAGACGCACCGGTTCGCCGTGCGCGAAGAGCATGCCGCTCGTGACGCGGCCGTAGAGCGGCGCCTCGAGGCCCATGGCCTGCTGCTTGTTGCGGCTGGTGAGGCCGAGCTTCCAGCCGACGAAGCTCTCCCCGGCGTCCAGCTTCGACTGCACGAACAGCTTCTGCGCCTCGAACGCCGTCTCGACCGCGATGTCGGGGTGCTCGTCGCTGAACTGCGCGATGCCCGTGCGCTCACGCTCCGACGTGATGAGGGTGTCGGCGATCTCCTGCGCGGTGATGGCCACGGTCAGTCCGTTCCTCTCGAGAAGCTGCCCGAGTGGGAGAACCGCACGGTCACCGGGCCCAGGTGGGCGAACTCCGCACGGAACACGTCGCCCGGGTGCACCGGCACCATCTTGTGCACGGCACCGGGCAGGACGACGTCACCGGCCTTGAGCCCGGCGCCCAGGCCGCCGAGCTTGTTGGCCAGCCACGCGACGCACCGTGCCGGGTTGCCCAGGGCGGCCGCCCCGGCACCGGTGTCGATCATCTCGCCGTTGCGCGACACCACCACGCCGAGCAGCCGCAGGTCGAGCTCCTCGACCTTCTGCATGCGGCCGCCCAGCACGAGAAGCCCGGACGAGGCGTTGTCCGCGACGGTGTCGACGAGCTTGATCTTCCAGTCGGCGATGCGGCTGTCAACGATCTCGACGGCCGGCAGCGCACCCGCGATGGCGGTCAGCGCCGTCGCGGTAGTGACGCCCGGCCCGGTGAGGTCCCGCTCCATCACGAACGCCAGCTCGGCCTCGACGCGTGGCTGGACCAGCCGCGACATCGCGATCAGGTCGCCGTCCTCGACGAACATCTCGTCGGTCAGCACGCCGAAGTCGGGCTCATCCACCCCGAGCAGGGTCTGCATGGGCTTGCTGGTCAGGCCGACCTTGCGGCCGATGACCCGCTGGCCCGCGGCGACCCGCCGCTCGATGTTGATCGACTGGATCGCGTAGGCGTCCTCGATGTCGAGACCGTCGTGGCGCTCGGTGAGAGGGGCGATGGGTTTGACCGAGCGATCGGCCTCCCACAGCTCGTCGGCGAGGTCCTGGTGGAGGGCGGGCTGCACGCTGTCAAGATTTGTCCGCCCGTGCCGCCGTCGGCAACCGCGCCGCGCACTGGTTCCGGCGAGTGGGAACGCGCTTCGCCCCACCGCGCCGCACGGGTGGCCGCAGCGCCGCGTCCGGGACGGTCCGCTCCGTCCAGCGGAAAGCACCGGCGCCGTGCTTGACCCCCTGACCTGCACGAGGACCGTGGTGCGACCGATCACATGTGGTCGGCGATGCCGCCTGAGGAGGACCACACATGCAGGACGAGATCGTCGAGCCGCCGGGATCGCACGAGCCGACGGAACATGCGAAGACCCCGAAGAAGGCGGCGGCCAGCGGCTGGATCGGCAGCGCGCTCGAGTACTACGACTTCTTCATCTACGCGCAGGCCGCCTCCCTCGTCTTTCCCCTGATCTTCTTCCCGTCGACCGACCCGCAGGTCGCGATCGTCGCGTCGTTCGCGACGTTCGGCGTCGGCTACGCCGCGCGGCCGATCGGCGCGTTCGTCCTCGGCTACTGGGGGGACAAGCACGGCCGCAAGAACGTGCTCGTGCTGTGCATGTTGCTCATCGGGGCGTCGACCTTCCTCGTCGCGCTGCTCCCCACCTACGACCAGGTCGGGATCTTCGCACCGATCCTGCTGGTGGTACTGCGCCTGGTCCAGGGCTTCGCGGTCGGCGGGGAGATCGCCGGCGCCAGTGCCATGATCATCGAGCACTCGCCGTTCGGGCGCCGCGGGTTCTTCGGCAGCTTCACCCTGCAGGGCGTGCAGGCCGGGCAGGTCTTCGCCGCCGCGGTCTTCCTGCCGCTGGCCGCCCTGATGCCGACCGCGGCCTTCCAGTCGTGGGGTTGGCGGATCCCGTTCCTGCTGAGCGTCGTCGTCATCGCGGGCTACCTCATCCGGCGCCGGGTCGACGAGACCCCGGCGTTCCGGGCGGAGGCCGAGCACGGCGAGGTGCCGCCGTCGCCCATCATCATGGCGTTCCGCCACAGCGGCGGGAACATGGCGCGCGTCGCGTGCATGGCCCTGATGAACGTCATCGGCACCACGGTGGTGACCTTCGGGACGGCGTTCGCGACCAACCCGTCGTACGGGGTCGGGTTCACCACCACGAAGTACCTGCTGGTCTCGGTGGTCGGCAACATCGTCGCGCTGATCGTCATCCCGTTCGTCGGGAACCTGACCGACAAGATCGGGCGCCGGCCGTGCATGATCGTGGGCTCGATCGGCTCGGCGGTCCTCGCCTACCCGTACCTCTACTTCGTCGCCGAGGACAACTTCTGGATGGCGTTCCTGTTCGCCATGCTGATATGGGGCGTGATCTACCAGGGCTACAACGCGGTGTTCCCGGCCTACTACCAGGAGCTGTTCCCGACGGCCACGCGCGTCACCGCGTTCGCCATCTCGCAGAACGCAGGCACGCTGATCACGGCGTTCCTACCTGCGATCTTCACCGCGCTCGCGGGTCCGACGCCCGCCTCGTGCGTGGCCAACAAGGTCTTCCAGCCCGCCGCGGTCCTTCCCTCCGGCCAGACCTGCGAGGTGGCGGCCGAGGCGGCCCAGATGGACGTCGTGTGGACCGTCGGCACCATCACGCTGGCGATCGGGATCCTCGCGGCCGTCGTGGCCTACTTCACGCAGGAGACCTACCGGATCCACATGGACGACCTCGGCAACCCGAACGCCGTTCCGGTGCCGCTCGAGGAGTACCACCGCATCCGGACCACGGGTGTGGACGAGGCGGTGCACTGACCGCTGCCCCCTGGTTCCGCGCGGCCGGACCGACCTCGTCGGAACGGCCGCACCGCGTTCCGGGCGCCGGTCAGGGGCTGCGGGCGCGGCGACGTCCAGCGGTGTGTCCGCCGTGGTGTACCGCTCGTGTCCGTCGTTCGCGCCGGTGCACACCACAGCGCGACCGTGCCCATGGCACGCGCTGTGCACGACGGAACGGCGCTGTGCACGACGGAACCGAGCTGTGCACGGCAGAACCGCGCTGTGCACGCGCGGCCTGCACGTGCCCGCGTCTCCCCCTCGCCGCGGCGGCGCGGACGGTGTGTCCGGCGTGGCGATGCCGGTGTTCGGGCCGGGCGGCGACGTCGTCGCCGCGATCGAGCTGGCCGCCGCCGATCTCGCCCGCGAGCTGCCGTCGATGACCGCCGCCCTGGCCGTGGCGTCCCGCAGCCTCTCGCGCGAGCCGGCGACCCAGCCGCGGCGCATCCGCGCCGTCGGTCGGCGGACGCTCTCCGTCCGCTGACCCGCGATCCTCTCAGGAGTGGACGTAGAGCCCCGGCGCGTCGCCCAGCACCGGGTGCTCGGCGTTGCCCATCGGCGGCGGGTCGATCATGTCGCCTGCGGTCCCGGCCGACCAGCGGGTCCAGTCCTCCCACCACGATCCGGCATTGCGCTGCGCGGACTCCCGCCACGCCTCCGGCGGCACCGACGCGGTCTCCTCGTCGTGGGTGAGGTACCACGCCTTCGGGTTCGGCGGGTTGACGATGCCCGCGATGTGGCCGCCGCTGCTCAGCACGAACCGCGTGGGACCGCTGACCAGCGACGTGGTCTTGTACGCCGACTCCCACAGCACGATGTGGTCGTTGATCGCGCTGACGACGTAGGTCGGCGACTTGATCGCGCTCAGGTCGATGATGCGGCCCGCGATCTCCAGCGTGCCGGTCGCCAGCCTGTTCCGGACGTAGAAGTTGCGCAGGTAGAACGCGTGCATCGCGGCCGGCATCCGGGTGCTGTCCGCGTTCCACGCGAGGATGTCGAACGCCGGTGGGTCCTGGCCCATCAGCCAGTTGCTCACCACGTAGTTGAAGATCAGGTCGTTGGCCCGCAGGATGTCGAACGTCCCTGCCATCGACGAGCCCTCAAGGGTGCCCGAGCGGGAGATCTTCCTGATCAGCTTCTCGACCGTCTTCTCGTCCGTGAAGTTGCCCAGCGCTCCCGGCTCGGTGTAGTCGAGAATGGTGTTGAGCAGGGTCAGCGTGCCGATGCGGGTGTCGCCGCCCTGGGTCAGGTAGGCGGCGGTGATCGCGGTCAGCGCGCCGCCGAGGCACAGGCCCACGAAGTCGACGGTCTCGGCTCCGGTGATGTCGCAGACGATGTCGAGCGCCGTCGTCGGGCCGTGCAGCAGGTAGTCGTCCATCGTCGTGGCACCCATGCCCTCGGCCGGGTTCAGGTAGCTGATGACGAAGACCGTGCGGCCGTGTTGAACGGCCCACTCGACGAAGCTGCGCCCGGGCGCGAGGTCCATCACGTAGTACTTGTTGATCCACGGCGGGCTGAACAGCAGCGGCCGGGCGTGCACCTGCTCGGTCTGCGGCGCGTACTGGATGAGCTCCATGAGCTCGTTGCGGAACACGACCTTGCCCGGCGTCGCCGCGAGGTTGCGGCCCACCTCGAAGCCGCTGGCGTCGACCTGGCGCGGCCGGCCCTTGTTGTTCGCCAGGTCGTCGAGGAAGGTCATCGCGCCCTTGACCAGGCTCGCGCCCGCGGTGTCGAACGCCCGTTTCAGGGCCGCCGGGTTCATCGCGAGGAAGTTGGTGGGCGCCATCGCGTCCAGGGCGAGGCTGAGCGCGAGCTCGGCCTTGCGGGCGACCGCCTCCTCGACCGTCGCCGCGGCGATGATGTCGTGGGCGTACCGGCACGTCGACAGGTAGGCCAGCCGCATGCCGTAGAACACCGGGTTCGTGCTCCACGCGGGGTCGGCGAAGCGCTTGTCCTTCGGGTCGACCGGCACCGGCGAGTCGATCTCACGGCCGAACCATCGGGTGGCGGCCACCATGGGGATGCGGGCGAGGTCCGTCGCCCACTGCAGGGTGGCGCGTGCGGTGTTGTCCTGGTTGGCCAGGCTCGACTGCAGGGTCGTGTTCAGCGCCTCGCCGAACCCCGCCGAGTCGAGGTCCTCGAACAGGTCGGACTCGGGAGCCAGCACTCCGGCGGCCCGTTCGGCAACGTCGCGCGACGATTCATCCACCATGCCACCCATCTTGCGTGGTAAACCGCCCACTCCGCACCCCCTGCCGCTGACCGGAAGTTCACACGCCAGACACTTGCGCACGTCGCAGACTCCACGCAGTGGAGGTTCTGCTGATCACCGCGGACGGTGCACGACGGCATTCGCCCGACGAGCTCGACACGCTGCTCGCCGACGTGTCGGCCGGCCGGGGCGTCGTCTGGGTGGACGTCCCGGCATGGGACGACGCGGCCGCCGAGATGCTCACAGGCCGGTTCGGCATCCACCCCATGGCCGCGAGCGACTGCGCGAGGCGCAACCCGGTGCCGAAGGTGCACGTCTCCCGCGACCACCTGTTCGTCGTGCTGCACTCACCGGAACGCGGCACCCGGGGGCACGTCCACTACGTCGAGCTCGACCAGTTCATCGGCCCCGGCTGGTACATCACCGTGCACGGGCCGCTGAACCCGAACGTCGCCCCCGAGGCGGCGCGGATCGAGACGGGCACCGTCACCCGCCGCCTCCTCGACGGTCGCTTCCGTCCCACGACCGCGCACGAGCTCTCGTTCGCGGTCGTCGCGGCGCTGACGGCCCGGCTGCGGGACTACCTCAGCGCACTCACCGGGGAGGTGTGGCTGCTGGAGCGGCAGGTCGCCGCCGGGCACCACGGCGACGCCGAGGAGTTCCTCGAGGAGCTGTTCCGGGTCCGGCACGGCCTCCTCACCGTGCGCACCATGGCGGCGCTGAGCCGGGAGGTGTACGGGCGGATGGCCGCGCTGCCTGCGGTCGGGGACGGCCCGCGCCCCCTGGTCGTGGACGTCGAGGACCAGTTCCGGCGCATCGCGCAGATGGGCGACGCGCAGCGCGAGTACCTGCAGGGCGTGATCGAGTTCTACCAGACCCGCACGAACACGAAGATGACGGTCGCGGCGGAGCGCCTCGCCGTGATCGCCGCGGTGACCCTGCCCGTGACCGCCGTGTCGTCGATCATGGGCATGAACGTCATCGTCAACGACAGCACGCAC